>JAQBCT010000226.1:0-9189 GCA_032124855.1 Gammaproteobacteria bacterium | reverse complement strand
CTGACACCGAATACCGAGAGGCAAATACCCAGCAGTGCGGGATTGGCGAATTTCTGCGTCGCCAGCACGGGCAACATGAGACCGAAATACGGTAGCAGCACAAAGCTACCCAACGACCCGACGATGGCGAGCGCGCGCAGCGCGCGCTGGCCGAAGATGAAACGCGCACCCTGCAGAAAATCGGCCGGCGCACCCCGCCACCGTGTCCGTCGACGCGGCACTGCAATCGCAACAATCGCTGCGCAGAGTGCAAAACTCACCGCGTTCACGAACAGCGCGTTGAGCGTGCCGAACAGTCCGATCAAACCAACACCAAGCAGCGGGCCGGCGAAGTCCGCACCGCTTTCCAACCCGGCCCGCCAGGAATTGATGCGCGCCAGCGGTTGCTTGGCGAGGCGCGCGAGACTGGGCACCAGCGTCTGCCGCGCGGCAACGCCGGTGGGGTCGAACAGCGCGCCAAGCAACACGAGCAGGAAGATCAATGGTGCGGGCACATCGACCAGCAGAGCAAACGTGATCGGCAAAGCCAACACGGAACACGCGCTCAGCGCGTCCGACAGAATGCTCGCACCCCACGCGCCGTATCGATCGATGGCCAGCCCGCCGACGAACGCCGCCAGAATCACGGGCACCACATTACCAACGGCTGCAATGCCGGCCACCAACGGCGATTGCGTGTACTGCAAAACGAGAATGGGGACTGCCACCGCCGCAACCTGATTGCCCAGCAGCGACAGTGCTTCCGCGCTGACGAGCCCAACGAGGGGGAGCTGGTTGCGCGACACTCAGGCCGCAACTGCCGCCGGCGCCCGCGCGCTGCGCACGTTGCCGAGCCACGGCAACAACAGTATGCACACGACACCGGCCGTGGCATCGAGCGCTAATGTCAGGGGATAACCGTAGTGAGAAATGCTCATGCCCTGCCACGTCGCGGTGTAGGTGACAACCAGATTGCTGAGTGCCATATAGGCCGTGAACTGCGTGGCCGCCACCGCGGGCGTGGTGATATCCATGAACAGCGCCACCGTGGATCCCGACGTAAGCCCCAGGACGAATGAAAAGACGATGCAGACACCCCAGAACGTGCTGACGAGAGCGGCCGGCGCGAGCGCGAGCGAGGCTTGCGTGACGTCGGCCGGCATGATGTGGCCGACACTCTGCATCTGCACCGCCAGCCAGAGCGTTGGCAGCGTCGTCAGCACAATGAACAACGCGATCATGCGGCGCCGGCCGTAGCGATCAGATAGCCATCCGCCCACCACGGACCCTGACGCTGCCGTTAACGAAGACCACAGCGACAACACGCCGATTTCGTCATCGGACAGGCCCAGCTCAACGGCCAGATTCGACTGCAGCGACAGCGACAGGGCGTATGCACCCAGCGGCAGCAGCGCAAATGCCACCCCAATGCTCGCCGCGCGGCTGCCGATGAAGGCACGCCCGGCCGCACGCATGAAACCCGTGATCTCGCCGACGATCCGACGCCACGCATCGCGCCCCTGTTCCACGAGCGCCCAGGCCGGCACAAAGCTGGGTTCGCGGATCCGCCACGACACCGTGACGAGAATCAGCCCCAGCAACACCACCACCAGCAGAAAGCTGCTGTTGGCCGGCAGCAGGGCGCTGATCAGCAACACGCCGCCGCCGCCCAGAGCCTGTCCCATGAACTGCCCCGCAAACATGAAACCATTGGCAGTGCCGCGTTCATCCTCCGGCAATACCTGCACGGCGAGCGCATCGATGGCCACATCCTGTGCGGCCGAGCAGACGTTGTGAACGAATATCACCGCAGTGAACAATCCAATGGCGCCGCTGAAGTCGATGGACCACGCGATGAGCAGCGTCGCCATCATTCCCAGCTGCGCGCCAACGATCCAGGTTCTACGTCGGCCGAACCGATTCGACGTGATCGTGTCGACGATGGGGCCGAAAGCCCACTTGAACGCCCACGGCAGATACAGCGAGCCGACATAGGCGCCGATGACCGCCGGGTCGAGTCCGTCGCGGCGCATTTGCGTCGCGATCACCGTAGCGGTGAATCCAAGCGGAATACCTTCGGATACGTACAGCAGGAAGAATGTTCGCAGACGGCCGAACCGGGTGGTCAGTGGATTGGCAATGGGATTGGACATCGCGCGACGCTAGCACGGCGGCGGAAAACGCGCACCCGGATGCGCTAACATCGCCGTTCGGTTTCGTTCACTGGCATCCCAACGGAGTTCAAACATGCAAGACGTCTACATCATCGAAGCGGTGCGCAGCCCCATCGGCAAACGCGGCAAGGGCCTCGCGGGCTTGATGCCGGCAGACCTGCTGGGCGCCGTACAACTCGCGGCGATTCAACGCAGCGGCATCGATGCAGCCCAGATCGGTCAGGTGATCGGGGGCTGCGTCTCTCAAGTCGGCGAGCAGTCATTCAATATTGCGCGCGTCGCGTGGCTGTCGATGGGGCTGCCATTGGAAGTCGCCTCCACCACGGTCGATTCACAATGCGGTTCGAGCCAGCAGGCTACCTCCTTCGCCGCCGCCATGATCGGCGCCGGACTCGAAGAGGTGGTGATGAGCTGCGGTGTCGAGATGATGACGCGCGTACCGTTGGGTTCAAACATGAAGGGCGGCGTGCCGATGGGTGCCAGCTATATGTCGCACTACCAGCCGACGAGCCAGTTCATGGGCGCTGCGATGATCGCGGAGGAATATCAGATCACACGGGAAGACACCGATGCGTTCGGCCTGCGCAGCCAGCAGCGCGCCATCGCCGCGTGGGAGGCGGGCCACTTCGACCGCGAGGTGACACCCATCACTGCACCGGTGGTGGACAAAGAAGGTAAGCCCACGGGCGCAACCCACACCGTGACCCGAGACGAGGGTCTGCGCGCCACCACGCTCGAAGCACTGCGCGCACTGGAGCCGATCCCCGGCCAGACCATCCACACGGCCGGCACCAGTTCGCAGGTTTCCGATGGTGCATCGGCCGTGATCCTTGCCTCGGAAAAGGCAGTCAAATCCCTGGGCTTGAAGCCCCGGGCACGCATCGTCGCGACCACGCTGGTGGGCGTTGATCCCGTGACGATGTTGAAAGGCCCGATCCCCGCCACGGCCAAAGTGCTGAAGCAGGCGGGCCTGGCCATCGACGCCATCGACACGTTCGAGGTGAACGAGGCATTCGCCTCGGTAGTGCTGGCCTGGCAGCGCGCGCATCGTCCCGATCCCGACAAAGTGAATCCCAACGGCGGCGCGATCGCGATTGGACATCCCACCGGTTCCACTGGGGCGCGCCTGATCACCACGGCGCTGCATACGCTGGAGCGCACCAAGGGCCGCTATGGACTGATCTCCATGTGCTGCGGCGGTGGCCTGGGTACCGGCACAATCATCGAACGGCTCTAGCGATGGGCCAGACCGTACACGACGAACTGATCGAACTGCGCGGCCTGCGATTCTTCTACCGCGACTGGCCAAGTTCGAAACCCAACGCGCCCACGCTGGTGCTGCTGCATGGCTATACCGGCCATGCTCGCTCGTGGGACCACTTCGCGGCGGCGATGACAGATCGCTACCGCGTGCTTGCGCTGGATCAGCGGGGTCACGGCCAGACCGACTGGGCACCGCCGGATCGCTACGACACCTCCGAGATGATCACGGACCTCGAGGCATTCGTCGCCGCGCTCGGTCTCAACCATTTCGTGCTGCTCGGGCTGTCGATGGGCGGGCTGGTGTCCTTCGGCTATGCCGGCAAGCGGCCGCGTGAACTCGCCAAACTGGTGATCGTCGACATCGCACCGGAGATCGACGTAGAAGGCTTGAAGCGCATTCAAGCGGGTGTGGTGCGCAGCGACGTGTTTGCATCGGTCGATGAGGCGTTTGCGCGGGCGCGCGAGGACAATTCGATTCCACCGCCTGAACATCAACGCTATCGCATCGCGTATTCGCTGATGCGCCGGCAGGATGGCCAATACACGTACCGCTACGACCGCGCGCTGCGCGATCCCGACAATCCGCGCAAGGGCATTCCGGCAGACGAGGGCTGGAAGATGGTGGCCAATATCAACGTACCGACATTGCTGGTGAGGGGCGAACTGTCAGACATTCTGTCGCGTGCTACCGCCGAGAAGATGCGCAGCGCGATTCCCGATTGCAGCCTCCTCGAAGTGGCAGGATCAAGTCATCCGGTGCCACTGGATAAGCCTGCGGAATTTCTGGCAGCCGTGAGGACGTTTCTGTAGCGCATGGAAAAGCCGTTCCCCGCATACAAAGGCCCGGGTCCGTATCTGTTCGCGTGCTACGCCCATGCGGATGCGGCAACCGTATATCCAGACCTGCTTTGGCTGAAGCAGGCCGGGTTCAATGTCTGGTACGACGAAGGCATCCCAGCCGGGAGCACTTGGCGCGACGAGATCGCGCTGGCACTCAGTCAGGCCTCGCTGATCGTCTACTTCGCATCGCCCGCTTCTGCCGCGTCCACACACTGCCAGCAGGAACTCAGTTTTGCGTTGTCACGCGAACGGCCGGTGCTGTGCGTCAACCTCGCCCACACCCAATTGACTCCGGGGCTCGAACTTGGGCTGTCTAGCGCCCAGGCGATTCATCGTTACGAACTGAACGAAACCAGCTATCGCAGCAAACTCGACGCCAGCATCCGGCGTGTCGATGCGATGGCTGCGACACCGGCAAATTCCGTACAAGAAGCGCCGACACCGACCGACTCACTGCATGCCATCGCGATTCTGCCGCTCGCCAACCGCAGCCGTGATGCAGACAACGAATATCTCTCTGATGGCATCACCGAAGAACTCATCGCGGGTCTCTCTGCATTGCCTGGCCTGAGAGTCAAATCCTTCCTGGCGGTCGCCCCTTATCGTGGCCGTCAGATGGCGCCCTCGGATATTGGCCGCGAACTCGGCGTGGCGTCGATCGTGGCGGGCAGTCTGCAGCGCGCCGGCGAACGGGTTCGCATCACCGTGGCGCTGACCCGCGTGGCGGACGGCGCAAGCCTGTGGTCACGCCACTACGACAACGACATGCAGGACATTTTCGCGCTGCAGGACGACGTGGCGCGGCAGGTGGTGGATGCGCTGCGTCTGGAGCTGGCGCCAGCCGACGCGAATAGCCGCATTGTCGATACCGGTACATCCAACGTAGCGGCTTACCAGGAATTTCTGCTGGGCCGGCACGAGGTGGCAAAGGATACGTCGCGCAGTCGCCGACTGGCGGTACAACACTTCAAGCAGGCAGTGGCGTTGGATCCCGCCTGGGTGGAAGCCGGGGGCGAACTCGCTTGGGTGTATTTCTGGCAAGACGTTTCGTCAACCACCGGCGGTGACGACGAAGCGTTCCTGGGACTTCGCGAAGCATCGGAACGGTTGGCGATCCTCGATCCCACCAAGTCGAACATGCGCTGGTACGCCATCGAGAACTGGTTCGCCTACAGAGATGGCAAACCCGAGGTTTCGTTGGCAACCGACGTGATCACGCACGCGGAGCATTTCGCCCCCGGTTACGTCGCTGGCGCGTATGGACGGCTGGCGGGCCGATGCCGACAGATCGGCCTATATGCCTGCGGCCTACGGCTCCAGGAAGCCGCCGATGCGCGGTCCCATCGTGAGAACTCGGGCTATCAGCTGGCGTGTCTGTTCGGTGGACTGCGCCAGTTCGAAGTTGCGATTGGTGCCTGTTCGGACGCGCTGGACGAGAATCCCGGCTTCGCCGCAGCGCGCGCCGATCGGTGCATCTGGCTTGCCCGAACCGGCCAGTACGCGCGTGCCGCGCAGGACCTCGAAGTGCTGAATGGCATCTGGGGCACGCACCACTTCCCGGCCTTCAACTATCACTTCTGGCGCGGTGATATGGACACCGCACGCGCCTGCGCAGACTGGTTGGCGCATCGTGAGCGATATGGTGCGATCTACAAGGGCCTGGCCGCGTTGATGCTGGACGATTCCGCCAGCGCACTCGATCACTTTGAAACTGCAGCGCAGCAGCGGCGCTTGTACGGCGACATCCTGCGCTGGGGTGCCGATGTCTATCTCACCGATTCGCTGCGCGCATCGCTGGATGGGCAGCCCCGCTGGCACACCGCACTTGCCGCCATCGACGCAGACGATGCCACGCGCCAACGCCTGATCGAGCAGATCAACGCACTCGCGCCGCATACAGGCATCACGCTCGACGCCGATGGCGTACCCATCTGATTCGAGCTACTCAAATTCGCGCAGCACCACTTCGAGTGCACCCCACAGGCGTTTCATTCGGGGACCTTCAAAGGGCGACGCATTGCCGAGCAGATTGTTGGGGGCATAGCCGCAGCTGATTCCAGTTTTCGGGTCCATGATTCCGAACGACCCTCCGAAGCCACCCCAGTGAAAACAGGTCTGTGATGGCGCGGGGAACTCTGCGCTATGCAGACCGAAGCCAAGACCATATCTCACCCAGCCAATCAACAGATCCTCTGTAAACACCTGTTCTGAGGCCGCCTGCTCAACCATTCGCGCCGACAGATAACGCACACCGTCGAGCTGACCGCGCATGGCGAGAATGGCACACAGCCGCGCGATCGAGGCGCCATTACCATAGCCATTCGATGCCGGGATCTCGGCCGAGAGGCGCTCCCACGACGACCAGTCACCCGGTCCCACCGAGGCCATGACGCGAAGCTGAAACGGATCTGGTCCCGGCGCGTCGGACTGCGGCAACGGGAACATGAGCTCTGCCACACGTGGAAGATCCGCCCTCGACGCCAGGCCGATATGAAAGTCTGCACCCGCCTTCTGGGCGATCTCCTCCCGGAAGAACTGCGAACAGCCGCGCCCGTCAACGCGCCGGATCAATTGACCCACGATGAAGCCGTAGGTGATCGGGTGGTAACACGCGACCGGCGCGCCATCAAACCAGTGCGACATCGCGGCGATGTGCGCTGCAATCCCGTCCCAGTCGTGCAGCGCTTCGAAGCTCACCGGCGGCTCGAACCCCGGCACGCCGGCCCGGTGGGTGAGCACGTCGCGCACCGTCACCGACTCTTTGCCACCCTGAGCGAACTGCGGCCAGTAGCGGGCAACCGGCTCATCCAGCTCAATCAACCCGCGATCGATGAGCACCAGAATGGCGATGTTGGTGGCGATCTTGGTGGTGGAGAACACCCCCACGATCGTATCGCGCTGCCAGGGCCTGGACCGTTTGCGATCGGCGTGGCCTCCCCAGAGATCTGCCACCAACTTGCCGTGATGCATTACGCCCAGTGAGGCGCCGAGTTCCAGACCGTCTTCAAAGTTCGCGCGAAACGCGTCCTCTAGAGGACGGAATCGTTCGTCACATGAACCGTTTATGGTCACTACCAAGTCCCTCTACGGTACCGTTTCTGCACATGGCGTCGCGCCGCCGTCACAGAGTTGGCAGCAATTCACCAATCACGCGCCACAACCGCGCACCGCGCGCATCCTGCTTGCGCTCGGCCAGGAAATTGTTGGGCGCGTAGCCGCAGCTGAGCGCGAGGCGGGGATCCATCAGCCCGAACGAACCGCCGTATCCTCCCCAGTGAAAGCATGCGGGAGACGGGGCGGGAAAAAAGTCGCCGTCCAGAGCGAATCCCATCCCGAAACGAATCTGGCCAAACTGTGGATCCTGTGCAATCACCTGCTCCGTGGCGGCCAGTTCGATCATCCGGGGCGACAGAAACCTCACGCCGCCCAACGTACCTCGCATGGCAGCAATGCCACAGACCTGCGCAATGGCCCGGCCATTGGTGTAGCCGTTCGCGCCCGGAATATCGGCGGAAAGCCGCGCCCACGACCGCCAGTCGCCCGGGCCAATGGATGCGGCCAGCCGCATGACCAGCGCATTCACCGCAGCGGGCGCTTCGGCTGTCTGCCACCGCACCTGTGCAACGCGCGATACGTCCGCCGACGATGACAAGCCGATTTGGAAGTCGGCACCAACTCTCTGAGTGATTTCTTCGCGGCAGAACTGCGCGGGCTGCCGGCCATCGACCCGGCGGATCAGCTCGCCGATCAGAAATCCGTAGGTGGATGCGTGGTAACAGAACACCCGTCGACCATCGAACCAATGCGGTTCCGCGGCGATGCGTGCGGTGATACCCGCCCAGTCGTGCTGCAATTCGAACGGCACCGGCGGATCGGTGCCCGGGATACCGGCCTGGTGGGTGATCGCGTCACGCACTGTCACAGCAGCCTTGCCGCCCGCGGCGAATTCCGGCCAATACTGCGCAACGGGCGCATCGGGATCGAGCAAGCCCCGATCGATGAGCATCAACGCCGCGAGCGCGAGCAGGATCTTGGTGGTGGATGACACCAGCACCACGGTGTCGGACTGCCACGGTCGCGTCTCTGCCAGATCGGCATAGCCGCCCCACAGATCGACTACCAGTCGGCCTTGATGCAGCACGCCCAGAGAGGCGCCGAGTTCGAGGCCGTCATCGAAATTCGCGCGAAAAGCGTCCTCCAGCCGCCGGAAGCGTGCGTCGCAGAAGCCGTGTATTTCAGCGCTCATTAGACATCTCAGAGTTGCGGAAGCAGCTTGCGCATGGCTCGGTAGATTCGCCTGAGTCGCGGATCCACCAGATCTGTTCTGAAATTGTTCGGAGCGTAGCCGAGGCTGATACCCGACTTTGGATCCGCGATGCCCCACGATCCACCAAATCCGCCCCAGTGCATGGCCGTTGGCGAAATCGCGTGATACTCAGCGCAATCGAGCGCAATGCCGAGACCCCATCGGATCGTGCCCATCAATGGACACAACCCATAGGCCTGCTCCGAGCCTGCCTGTTCGACCATGCGCTCGGAGAGGTAGCGCCGGCCGTCGAGCGTGCCTTTCATTGCGATAATCGTGCAGGCACGCGCAATCGACCGGCCATTGCCGAAGCCTCGTCCGGAAGGATCTTCGATGGTGCGAGACTCCCACGAAGCTCGATCGTCCGGTTGTTCAAAGTTGGAATAAACCTGGGTCGCCACGCCCGGTGGACGCACAACATCTTCAGGCGCGCGCACCACAGCCAGACGCGGCAGGTCAGCTTTCGACGTCAGTCCAATCTGAAAGTCCGCGCCCGCGGGGTCTGCAATTTCTTCACGAAAGTACTGGGCCGGGCCGCGGCCATCCACGCGACGGATCAGTTCTCCGACAACCAAGCCGTAGGTAAACGCGTGATAACAGATTTGCTGTCGGCCCGCGAACCAGTGC
>JAQBCT010000225.1:0-3779 GCA_032124855.1 Gammaproteobacteria bacterium | reverse complement strand
CTACATCATCGGTACCGTGGCGGGTCCGCACCCTTATCCGATGATGGTGCGGGATTTTCAATCGGTCATCGGTCGAGAGGCCCGCGCACAGTGCCTGCAGATGATGGGCCGGTTGCCCGATACGCTGGTTGCATGCGTCGGCGGTGGTTCGAATGCGATCGGTCTGTTCTACCCGTTCATCGATGACGCAATGGTGAAGTTCGTTGGTGTGGAAGCGGGCGGTCTGGGTCTGTCGACAGGCAAGCATGCCGCACCGTTGTCGGCCGGTCAGCCCGGCGTCCTGCACGGTAATCGCACGTACCTGATGGCGAACGATGATGGCCAGATTATGGAGACGCATTCCATCTCAGCGGGCCTCGATTATCCCGGCGTGGGCCCAGAGCATTCGTACTTGAAGGATATCGAGCGTGCCTCATACGTGGCGGTCACCGACGATGCGGCGTTGTCTGCGTTCAGATATCTCACGCGCGTGGAAGGGATCATGCCGGCGCTGGAGTCGAGCCACGCGCTTGCGTGGGTGCGCGACTATGCGCCTACGGCACCGGCCGAGGAGATCATCATCATGAATCTATCGGGACGCGGCGACAAAGATATGTTGAGCGTTGCGGCCATTGACGGAATTTCACTGTGAGCCGTCTACACGCGCGGCTGACGCACTTGCGTACTGCGTCGCGCAAGGCCCTGGTGACATTCATTACGGGTGGTGACCCTGAACTGACTGCCACGGTGCCAGCGCTGCATGCGCTGGTTCGCGGTGGGGCGGATGTGTTGGAGATTGGCGTGCCATTTTCCGATCCGGAAGCTGAAGGACCAGCGGTACAGCAGAGTTCGGAGCGCGCACTTGCGGCCGGTACCACCTTGCACGACGTGCTGGCGATGGTGCGCCAGTTTCGCATCGACGATGCAGGCACGCCGGTGGTGCTGATGGGCTATCTGAATTGCGTCGAGCGGATGGGCTATGCACGCTTCGTTGAACAGGCGGCGGCCGCAGGGGTCGATGGGTTGATTCTTGTGAACTTGCCGCCAGAAGCGGCCCACGAACTACAGCAAGCGATGCGGGCCGCGCATATTGACTTGATCTTTCTGGTTGCACCAACGACCACGCCGTTGCGCGTGGCCCTCATCGCAGGCGAGGCCCGTGGCTTCGTGTACTACGTCTCGCTCAAAGGGGTGACAGGCGCGGATCATCTGCGCACCGACGGCATTGCGAGCCAGGTCGGTCGAATTCGCGGATCGACAGCGTTGCCGGTCATGGTCGGTTTCGGTATCAAGGATCCAGCATCGGCGCGAGCCGTCGCAAAGTTCGCCGACGGCGTGGTGGTGGGCAGCGCGCTGGTCAACACCATGGCCCGACTCGCAGCAGACCCTGCAGCAATACCCGATGCACTGTACGAACAGACCCACGCCTTCCGATTGGCCATTGACCAACCCTGATGAGACGAACGCTGCCAGAGTGGTTGAGCTACTCGGAACATCTGCATCCCGTGGGCATCGACATGGGTCTGCAACGCATCGGCCGCGTGGCTGCGCGCCTCGGCGTCGTGCCGCCGGCGCGGCGCAACTTCGTGATCGCGGGCACGAACGGCAAGGGCTCCGTGTCGGTTTACCTCGAGGCGCTGTTGATGGCGCGGGGCTACCGGGTCGGAACGACCCTGTCGCCCCATCTGAGTCGATTCAATGAACGAATCCGCGTGAACGGCCAGGCGGCCAGCGACGCCGACATCTGTGAGGCGTACTGCGCGATTGAGGCAGCGCGCGCTGACGTGACGCTGACGTATTTCGAGTTCGGAATTCTCGCGGCGTTGTTGATCTTTCAACGCTCCCAAGTCGACGTAACCGTTCTGGAAGTAGGCCTCGGAGGTCGGCTGGATGCGGTCAACCTCGTCGACGCATCGGTTTGCGTGATCACCAGTATCGGTATCGACCACGTGGCCTACCTGGGAGATAACCGGGAATCCATCGGCAAGGAGAAGGCTGGCATTTTACGCCCGCATGTACCCTGCGTTTACGGCGAAACATCAATGCCGCGCAGCGTCGCGGACGCCGCTACTCGCTTGTCGGTTCCGCTGCTGCGGTACGGGGCGCAGTTCAACGCCACCGCGCAGGGTGATGGCTGGCAGTTCGACGGTGTCCGCGGTGACGAGGTATGCGTTGTGCAAAAGCTGCGCATGCCAAGCGTCGCGCTGAACAATGCTGCAACGGCCTTGCAGGCGCTGTTGGTTCTAGATGCGACAGCGCCTGTCGATGTATTGGTAGCAGCGGCAGCGGATGCGCGCCTGCCGGGGCGCTTTGAGCATTGGCAGTATCGAGGGTTGGCCGTCATCGTCGACGTCGCGCACAACCCGCACGGTGCGCAATTCCTTGCGCGACAGCTCGCGGCACAGCAATTTGTCGGATCCACTGTGGCCGTCGCCGGATTCTTGCAAGATAAGGATGCAGCGGGCATCGTAGCGGCCCTCGATCTGGCCATCGATGAATGGATATTCGTGGATACCACGGGATTGCGCGGACAGACCGGCGAGCAGTCGGCGCGCACTGCGGGGGCCGTGCGCACTGCATCAGTTGGCGTGTCGTTGCGTGATGCGCTGGACGGGCTCGTCTCGGCCGGTCGCACACCTGTGCGAGTGGTAGTGCTCGGTTCATTCGACGTGGCGCAACGCGCACGCGAACTGCTGTGTTGCGCGAATGCACCGTCTGAGGTCCAACGTGGCCGCTGATCGGACCCGCTACCGCTTGACGGGCGGCATATTCCTGATCGCGACGGCCATCATCGTTCTGCCGATGTTGTTTGATGGCGCCGGCGTCGCGCCTGCCGGCGTGCCGGAGATGCCGCCGGCGAATGAGACCCTCTCTACCCCCGTGGTCGCACCTTTACAGCCGCGAGATCTCGCGGCCGCCGTGTCGCTGCGACAGCAGCTGGATGACGCCGCCTTCGATCGCACCACCTCGACGCGCCTGGGCGATCCGGTTCTGGCACCTGCGGATGGATCGTCCGACCGATCGCTGCCCCAGAGCTGGGCGATTCAGGTGGCGAGCTTCGCGGATCGATCCAACGCGGTTGCGCTGCGCGATCAGCTGCGCACCGACGGCTACCAGGCGGTGCTGTCGGACGTAAAGGGTCTCACAGGAACGGCGACCCGCGTCGCAATCGGGCCGTACATCGATCGGGCGGACGCGACGAAGGTCGAGCATGAACTGGAGAAACGTTACGGAATGGATACCATCGTCGTGCTGTTCAGTCGATGACAGCACGCCTCTGACATGGTTGCGCTGGATTACATCATCGTAGCGATCGTGCTGATCTCGTCAGTCATCGGCCTCGTGCGGGGCGTGGTGCGTGAAGTGCTGTCGCTCGCCATCTGGATCCTCGCCATCGTTCTGGCGCTGGGCTTTTCCGACCGGCTGGCGGAGACGTTCGCCACGCGTATCGATGCTCCGGCGGTCCGTTATGTGGTCGCGTTCGCGTTGATCTTCATTGCCACGCTCGTTCTGGGCGGCATTGCGCAGTGGTTGGTCATGCGACTGATCGAAACCACCGGATTGTCGGGCACTGATCGGCTGGTGGGATTGGTATTCGGCGGCCTGCGCGGCGGTGTCGTATGCATCGTTGCCGTGATCGCGTTGCGGCCGTTCGTCATTGACGAAGGCTGGTGGCAATCGTCGCGGCTCGTGCCCGTGTTGAGCCGTTTCGAGTCGGATGTCTTGGCTGCACTGCGTGCGACGAGCGAGTTCTTGAACGATTTTCGCCAGGTCACTTAGGGAGCAACTATGTGTGGTGT
>JAQBCT010000224.1:0-5203 GCA_032124855.1 Gammaproteobacteria bacterium | reverse complement strand
GCCTTCCTGCTGGGTAGTCTCTTCCTGGTCACGATCCTCTATACGTTCAGGAACTTATCGGGTCTCACGCTGGAGCTCGTTGCCGCTGCGACGGGGTTCGTCGGCGAGGACGTCGAATTCCAGGTCCGTGTATCGCGCCCGAAGGGAAAAGGGCGCGAAGGCGTGCGGCTCGGCTGGCTGGGCGCCATTCCGCAGTGGGCGGAGGTATATGACAGCGAGGCGAGCACAGTGCGATTGTTCGTTCCCGCGGCAAGGCGTGGCTGGCTGGATCCAGGACGCCTGCTCATCGAGACTCACTATCCGCTTGGCCTGTTGCGCGCATGGACGTGGGTTGATCTAGGTGCACGCGCGCTGGTGTATCCGCGACCGTTGTTCATGGATGCGCCCGCGCAAATATCGCGACGAGGTGACGAGGGTGAGTTGATTGATCCGCAGGGCAGTGACGATTTCAGCGATATGCGCTTGTACCGCCATGGCGATTCGGTGCGTCACATCATGTGGCGTGTTTATGCGCGCTCCGGGCAACTGGTCGTGAAGGAGTATGCGAGCTACGTCGATCCGCGGCTGATTCTCGACTTCGAAGCGGTGGGCGGCGACGTCGAAGAGCGCCTGTCGCGCCTCACGGGAATGGCGCTAAGCGCGTCGCGCGCAGCACGGGAATTCGGCTTACGGTTGCCGGGGCAGGTCATCCAGCCCGGAGTCGGCGACAGTCATCGCGACGCAGTGTTGCGCGCGCTGGCGTTGCATGGCCTGGGGCAGGCCTGACACCGTGGCAGCCTCGCACGCATCTGGCATGAACTCAGGCGATGGCGTGCCCGCTCACGCGGGTGGCAGAACTACGAGTGAGGCGAACGCGACGCACCATTCCGCAAGGGCCGTGGGTGTGGGGTATCAGATCCCGCGCAATGCGCTGGCTTTGCTGATGATCGCGCAAGCGTTCGTGGTGGCGCCGCATGTCATGCATATCTCGTCCTGGATCATTGGTGTAGGCGTGATCTGCGGTTGCTGGCGCTGGATGGTCTTTCAGGGGCGCTGGGACTATCCGCGACGCTGGGTGAAGGTACTGCTCGTGATCGCTGCAGGAATTGGTGTCGCCTTCAGCGGTCGTAGTGTCTTCAGTCTCGAAACGGCGACCGCGCTTTTGATTGTCGCATTCGCGCTGAAGCTGATCGAAATGCGCAGTCGCCGCGATGCGTATCTCGTTATTCTGCTGTGCTATTTTCTGGTTGCTGCCGAGTTTCTATTCGAGCAGGCCATCGGCGTTGCCTTGTACGGCTGCATTGCCATGGTCATCGTCACGGCCGCGTTTGTAGGGCTTCATCAGCTGCACACACGCGTGCGTGCGACGACGTCATTGCGCACCGCCGCGGTGCTGGTGTTCCAGGCGATTCCGTTGATGTTGGTGCTGTTTTTGTTCTTTCCGCGCGTGGCCCCGCTCTGGTCTGTGCCGCTGCCCGGTGCGGCACAGACCGGCATCAGCGACCACGTGACGCCGGGGGATATTGCCGCGTTGACGCGCTCCAGCGAGATTGCATTCCGCGTCGAATTCGACGGCGCAATGCCACCAATGCGCGATTTGTACTGGCGCGGTCTGGTGTACTCGAGATACGCGAGCGGCACGTGGTCGATGGGCGGCGGTGGTGTGCTGCCAGCCAACTTGCCTGCGTTCACCGGCGAACCGGTCACCTACGCGCCGGCCCCCGGTGGAATGAGCCCGCTGACGTACCAGGTATTGCTCGAGCCGACTCAGGCGTCGTGGCTGTTCGCGTTGGAGGTTCCGCGAGCGGTGACGCGCGGAACCACACTCACCCGAGACTTTCGCCTCGTCGCCAATGAGCCGGTGCACTCCATGATTCGATATCGCGTCGAGTCGTATCCGCGCGCGGTCACAGATGCGTCACTGCCGGAGTGGTTGCGTTCGCGGGAGACGCGCCTGCCGGATGGCGACAACCCGCGCGTTGTCGCTTATGCGAAGGCATTGCGCGCAAGCAGCGCCAGTAACGAGGACTACCTGGCCCAAGTGCTGCGGCACATTCGAAACGAACCCTACGTCTATACGCTCACGCCGCCACCCCTGGCTGGTGCCAACAGCATCGATGCATTCTGGTTCGATACCCGGCGCGGCTTCTGCAGTCATTTTGCGGGCGCGTTCGTCTATCTCGCCCGCGCCGCTGGCATTCCAGCGCGTTTGATCGGTGGCTATCAGGGCGGCGAGGTCAATCCGGGCACGGGCCACTTGGTGGTGCATCAGTTCGATGCGCATGCCTGGAGCGAAGTGTGGCTCGAGGGACGCGGCTGGGTTCGGATCGATCCCACTGCCGCGGTCGCACCGGCGCGCATCGAATCGGGACTGAATGCCGCTCTGTCGGAGGAGGATCGTGCGGTGCTTGCGGGCGTGCTCGGTCTGAGTTTCGCGGGGATGCCAGGCCTGCGCGATGTCCTGTATCTGTTCGAATCCGTCCAGCATCGCTGGAATATGTGGGTGGTTGGCTACGATACCGAACTGCAGGCACATTACCTGGCGAAACTTTTGGGCAAGGTGACTCCAGCACGCATCGGCGCCGCGATCCTGCTGGGCGGCGCGATGAGTCTTGGGCTGGTGGTGATAAGCCTGTTCTGGCGGCGCCGTATTCGAATCGATCACCCGGTGGAGCGGCTGTTCAAACGGTTTGCAGATCAGCTGGACCGGCTCGGAATTGTTCGTGCCCCACAGGAAACCCCGCGCCAGTTTTTGCTGCGCGTCAACGCGGCGCGCCAGGACAAGGCGAGTGAGATCGGGCCGCTGATCGCCGACGTGGACGCGCTGCTTTACAATCCCGACGTTCGATCCACGCAACAATCGCTGCGCGCGCTGCGAAGCGGTTTGCGCCGACTGCGACTGGATGTTGCGTTGAAGATTCGATCATGAAGGGCAATTTGGATGACCCGCGGTTTGCGCGCCACCCCCTGTGTGGGAATCTGCTCCACCACGTACGGGGATCTCGTCTGTCGCGGATGTAAACGGTTCGCGCACGAAATCGTCGGGTGGAATACCTACTCTGACGAGCAGCGCACGCGCGTCTGGCAGCGCTTGCGCAGTTTGCGCGACGCATCGACGGCGTCGTTCGTAGAAATCGTGGATGTCGCGTTATTGCACGCCGCTGTCGGTGAACTGCGACTCACGGACGCGGGCGGCGCTTCTTTGCTCAGCCTGGGCTATGAACTGCTGCGGCGGCGGGCGCGCGATCTCGAGTCGCTGGCTGCAGTCGGTCTACGCGCCGTTGGTGACACGCCTCGGCAGCCGCTCACCGCGCGCGATGCAATTGATGCGGAATTCATGCTGCGCTCGCAAGCGTACTTTGAGCACAGCTTTCATATTCAGGTGGATCAATGAAGAGCGCACAGCGAAGCAACGGACTGAAGGACGCATTGGTCGACATACGTGCTTTGCTGCGCTGTGCGACGTCTGATGCGTGGTATGCGCAGGCAATCTGCCAGCAGGATATTCTGCTCATCGATCATGCGCACTGCGAGAAGAAGGCGGCGGCAACGGCGCTCAGCCTGATGCATCGGTACGTCGACAAACCTGCGTTGGTGCATCGCCTGTCCCGCCTCGCGCGCGAGGAGCTGCGGCATTTCGAGCTGGTATTCGGCGTTTTACAGCGGCGCCAGATCGCGTTGGTACCGCTATCGCCCAGTCGCTATGCAGCGGCGATGCGCGCAGCCGTGCGCACCAACGAGCCGGGACGGCTCGTTGACACGCTGATCGTCGGTGCGGTAATCGAAGCGCGATCCTGTGAGCGTTTCATTGGGCTCGCCGCGCGACTGTCAGGAGAATTGGGAACCTTCTACCAGCGTATGGTCCAAGCCGAAGCGAGGCACTTCGCACTGTATCTAGCGCTTGCGCGGCAGTTCGCGGCGAGTGACGAGGAAGTGGATGCGCGGGCACGGCTATTTGCGGATTGCGACTTCGACCTGATCTCAGGCGAGGACACACATTTCAGATTCCACAGCGGCGTGCCGGCCGCTATGTCGAAAAATGCTCAGCTGCATACAGGGTGTTCTGCAGAATTGCGACACGCGTCATCGGCCCCACCCCACCTGGAACGGGTGTAATCCAGCTGGCGCGCGCCCGCGCGGCTTCGAACTCGATGTCGCCATGCAGGCGACCGTCGGCATCGCGCGTGATGCCCACATCGATGACCACCGCCCCGGGTTTTATCCACTCGCCACGAATCAGTCCGGCGCGCCCGGTAGCGGAGACCAGAATGTCGGCATGGGCCACATGCCGCTGCAGATCGGTGGTGAACTTATGGGCGGCGGTCACTGTGCAGCCGGCCAGCAGCAACTCCAGACACATCGGTCGCCCGACATGATTGGATGCGCCGACAATGGTCGCATCGAGTCCCCGAATTGCGACCCCGGTGTGTGCGAGCAGTTGCATGATGCCCTTTGGCGTACAGGAGCGCAGGACAGGCTGCCGCAGGGCGAGCCGGCCAATGTTGTACGGGTGGAAGCCATCGACATCCTTGTGCGGTGTGATCCGTTCGACGACCTCGCTATTGTCGATCTGCAGCGGCAACGGGGCCTGCACGAGGATCCCATCGATAGTCGGATCGGCATTGAGCTCATCGATGTGGCGGATCAGTTCGTCCTGGGTGATGGTATCTGGCAGGTGACGGAAGTCGGCCTTGAAGCCGGCCTCCTGACAGTCGCGCTGCTTGCCACGGACGTAGATCGCTGACGCGGGGTCTTCGCCAACCAGAATGACAGCGAGCCCCGGCGCGCGTTGGCCGGCGGTGCGACGAGCAGCAACGGTTGCGGTCAGCTCTTTGCGCAATCGGGATGCGATTGCGTTGCCATCGAGAATCTGGGCGGGCATCGGTGGATCAATATCGTTCGGGTGTCGAATTCTACACGCGCGATCTGTGTCTGAAGCGCGCAGTCCGCGGTTTGACGCTAAAAAAGCCCGTGAGTATGATGCGCCGGCGCCGAGCACCGTTGCCGATTTGCAAGCGCGAAGTGGATCACAGCGACAGATTTCTCAGTTTCGATCGGGGTATAGCGCAGTCTGGTAGCGCGCCTGCTTTGGGAGCAGGATGTCGGGAGTTCAAATCTCTCTACCCCGACCAATCAAATCCGTTAGGGGGCGATCGTGAGCGCCCGTAGCTCAATCGGATAGAGCATCGGCCTTCTAAGCCGAGGGTTGAAGGTTCGATTCCTT
>JAQBCT010000223.1:0-6828 GCA_032124855.1 Gammaproteobacteria bacterium | reverse complement strand
CCCAGGCGAGCAGGCTCTGCGCTTCGCACCGCGCCCCGTAGATTGCATTGGTGCTCAGCAGTTCGTGCTGGGTCCCCGGCACCATGAAGCTGTGAAATCCCGGTGTGTTGATGCGCACTTCGTTCATGTTGCATTGCATGGGTTTGGCCAGCCCGACCAGCGGTGTTCCCAGCGCATCGAGCGTACGTCGCTGGAACGCGTCGTTGGCGTGATTAACCTGGCCGAGTCGCGCGGCCGGGTGACGTTCGCCGGCGGCGATGTAGAAGCTCTCGAAAAATATCTGCGCCGGATCGACGTAGGCAGATGACGCGGGCAACACCTCCAGCACCCCCCACTGGCGCAACGCGGCGTTGGCGCCGCGAGTGCGATAGCCGCCGGCCGCATCGCCCAGCACCACGAGTTCTGCGCCGGCCCAGCGATCGCCAATCTCGCTGGCCCAGAACCCCGCGGCAATGGCACCGTCACTTTCGCCGCCCACGAGCAACGTCGTCGGCGCAATCTGTTGCGCGGCCAGGTAGTCGAGCGCCGTGCGGGTATTGCGCGCACCCTGGTGTGCGATTGTCAGGTGGCTGCCGTCCGCGCGCCGGTAGTCGGCGGTACGTTGGCCGATGTGGGCATCCGCGGTGCATCCGGGCAGCAGCACGATGGTGAAGTTGCGCAATGGATTGTCGAGCCGGGCCGCATCGAATAGCCCGTCGGCTGGCAGCGGCTCTGTGGCGAGTCGTACCGATGCCGTCTCGCAGGTCGCCGTGTCCCAGCACGTGCCACCCGCGGCAAACCAGATGGCCAGCCGTTTTGGGTCGCCTTGCCTCAGGAAGAAATGCCACGGTGAGCCGTCGCCGCACGTCGCACCCGCGAGATCGACCTGTGCCCAGTCTTCGCTTGCGCGGCCGCTGGTTGCGGCAACGCTCGCCAGCAGCAGCGCCGCCAGCGGAAGACGAAACCGCATGCCGCGCCGACTGGGGCGTTGCACCAGATCGTTCATCGTTGTCTTCCTGCGTTGCGTCTTCGATGCACCGCGCAAGCATAGAGACGTTGACGATGCGTCTCAATCGCAGTTGAAATGCGCCGCGTCTTCGGTCTTGATTGGCCCGCATGAAACGAACCCTGTCTGTTGTGTTGAGCGCGTTGCTTGCCGTATCGACGGTTGTGCATGCGGCGCCGCCCCCGTTGGAGCGGCCGTCGGCGCTCGAAGCGGACGTAAATTTCTGGCGGCGTGTGTACACAGAGATCACCACGCGGGAGGGTTTTGTTCACGACGACCAGCGCCTGGACATCGTTTACGAGACCGTGCGGCTTTCGAGCGCGAGCGATCGGGCGCGGCGTGCCTCCGCGGTGGAAGCCGACGAAAAATATGTGCGCGCGTTGCGCGCGGTGGCCAACGGCAAGCGCGACGGGCTGTCGAAGGCCGAGAAGCGGGTCGTGAAACTGTGGGGCCCCAATCTCAATAAGGCTGCGTTGCTTGCCGCGAGCGGCCGTGTCCGCTTCCAGCTGGGCCAGGCCGATCGTTTTCGCGAAGGGCTGATCCGCGCTGGTGCGTGGCAAGACTACGTCCGCCGCGCGGTGGCCGATGCCGGGCTGCCCGCCGAGATTGCGGCATTGCCGCATGTGGAATCGTCCTACAACCCGGCCGCCTACTCCAAAGTGGGCGCGGCCGGGATGTGGCAGTTCATGAATTCCACCGGGCGCCGCTTCATGCGCATCGACAGTGTCATGGATGAGCGCCTCGACCCGTACAAATCCACACGCGGCGCGATGCTGCTCTTGCGTCAGAACTACGAGGTGGCGCGCTCCTGGCCGCTGGCGATCACCGCGTACAACCACGGCGCATCGGGTATGCGCCGCGCCATCGCGCAGGTGGGCACCGACGACATCACGGCCGTGGTGCGCAAATACAAGAGCCGCAGCTTCGGCTTCGCGTCGCGCAACTTCTACGTGGCGCTACTCGCCGCGTCGGATGTGGCGGCCGACCCGCAGCGCTACTTTGGTCCCTTGCAACGCGCAACGCCGGACTCCAGCCGTGTGGTGAAGTTGCCGTCGTATATCGCGTCCAGCACCCTGGTGACCTCGTTGGGCGTTCCTGAAGCGACACTCGCCCGACTCAATCCCAGCCTGAAGGCCATTGTGTGGACGGGCAGCAAACACATTCCGGCCGGATTCGAGTTCCGCATCCCCGCCACGGCCGGTGATCCCGGAGTTTTGCTGGCGGCAGTCCCGGAGGGCGCCTGGCAACCCGCTCAGACACCTGATCTGTTTCACGTGGTGCAACGCGGCGAAACCCTGTCGTCCATTGCGCCGCGCTACGGTGCACGGGTGTCGGATCTGATTGCGATCAACAATCTGTCCAATCGCGCGTTCATCCGCGCGGGTCAGAAACTGATTCTGCCGGCGGGTGTCACCGCGACGGCCGCGCCCGCCGTTGATCAGGGAATCTATCCGGCCGAGCGGGAAACGGAGACGGTCGTTGCAACCGCAGTGGCCGCGCACGATGCGACGGCAGATGCCGCTGCCGCGGTCGAAGCGGCCGAGCCGGCAACCGACATCATTGCGGTAGACGTCATTGCGGTAGATGTCGAGCAGCCGCAATTGCTGGCCGACCCGAACGACTACTCAGTGGCCGAAGACCGCACCATCCTGATTCAGGAAGGCGAAACGGTGGGCCACTATGCGGACTGGCTGGGTGTACGCGCCGGCGAAATCCGCCGCGTCAACGGCATGCGGGGCCAATCGACGGTGCGAGTGGGGCGGCGTCTGAAACTGGAATTCACCAAGGCCACCCCCGAGCAGTTCGAGGCCGCGCGCCTCGCCTATCATCAGGCAATCCAGGAGCAGTTCTTCGCCAATCACCGCATCGTGGGTACGTCCGAACACGTCATGCGCAGCGGCGAATCCGTCTGGATTCTCGCAGCTCGACGTTACGACGTACCCGTATGGCTGCTGCGCCAGTACAACCCCGACCTCGACCTGGAGAAACTGCGGCCGGCCACCCGTGTGGTCATCCCGGTGCTGGCGAGCCCCGCTTCGTGAGATGGCGCCCCTGGGCGGCGGGGGTCGCGCTGATCCCCGTTGCGCTGTACGTCGCCTCACCCTGGTTGGCGACGCATCTGCTGCCTCACATCCTCGCGCGCTCTGGCGTCGAATTGCGCGAGCTCGTCATCGGCTACCCAACCCTCCGAGGCGTTGCCGTGGAGCGCTTCGCTTTGCATGCCCGCGGCGTGCAGATTGTGGGAGCGGGCGGGCGCATCACGTATCGTTTGCCGCAGCTCTGGCACGGTCGGGTCGTGGAAGTTTCCCTCGATGCGCTGACGATTCACTATGGGGGCGATGCCGATGTCGCAGAACCGGAAGGCGGAAGCGTTGCCCTGCCGCAGTTCTGGCAGCTTATTCCTGCGGATCGCGTGACGGTGGCTGCGCTCCAGCTCGACAGCACTGCGCCTGCCGTCACGGCCCGGGGCTCGCTGCGCTTTGACGCAGACGCACTGAGAGTACATCTGGATGTGAACAGCCCGCTGCTGCCGATTCCGTTGCGATTCGACACCAGTACCTTCCCCGATGGTCGATTGACGCTCGCGCTGCACGATGCGCAGGTTGCACATCCGCTGCTGGAACTCGTAGGCCGTCCTGATGTTGCCGACGGTGTCGTGCATGTCACTGCGCAACTGGCGCTGGCCGATGCGCCGCTCCATCTATTGGCGGCCTATGCGGGCGCCACCGCCGCCAGTGGCAGTGTCGCCGCACAACTTAGCCTCACGGCACCATGGCCGCTCGGCGTCGATGCCACGTGGAAAGTGCTGGATGGCACGGGTCAGTTCACCGCGGAACTGACGGGCGCGCTTGAGGAACTTCCGTTCGTGAAGGCGCGGCTGGCGGGCGAGTTGGTGCTGCACGATGGACAGGTAGACGCAGTCCTCGCCACGAACAGCGTTGTCGAAGCGGAGGTGCCGGGACTCGCGTTACTGTTTACACCCCGAGCGGCGCCCCGGCTGACGGCGACGGTCGACCAGCCGGTCACCGTAGCGATGAGCGACGGACTGTGGCGTGTGGACGACGGGATGGTCGTCTCTGGAATGAAACTGCGCTCGCCCTTGAGTTTGCGCGCACGGGGGGCGTGGCGCGCGGATGGCGCGTCCGAGCTGGTGGTGCAGTCTATGGACGGCGCGCCCCGTCTGCTGGCGCGCGGGGCGATGCTGGCGGGCGGTGGCGAACCCCGCTTGGGTGTGAAGGGTCGCGCCGTGCTGGGCGGAAGATCGCTCACCTTGGCTGGCACCGTGCTCGGAATGCCGGATGCTGCCGGCGAAGTGGCGGTGGATTTCGACGCGTCGATGCCCTGGCCGGATACGAGTGCATTGGATGCAACTAACGTGATCGTTGAGGGGCAGCTCCGCGCGACGGTTGCGGGGCGATTTTCCAGAACACGAACATTCGAAGCGGCGCTGACGACAGACTATGCGCTGCGCGCCGGTCATGTCACGGCTACAGTGGCGCCGGGCGCGCACTTTGAATTGCCAGATGATGCAGTGCAGGTGTCGACGCTGGCAGCGGTGTCGATCGAATCTGACATCGCGTTTCGCCAGATCGATGTCAAACCAACTGAATTCAAGCTTGCACTGCCGGCATTCGAACTCTCCGAACAATCCATTTCACTCACGGATGCGCTGGTGAGCCTGACCGGTGCGACGCGCAGGGATGCGCTGCTGACGGTCGATCTGCGCGCGCGGGCGCAGGGTGGTCGCGATGGGCTGCCTGTGCTGGTGCACGCGCGACACAATCTCGAAACCGGCGTGGGTGAGGGATCGCTGACGGCAGACTGGCGGTGGAACAAACCGTTGCTCGCCACACAATTGCCGCGCTGGCGCGCAATTTATGACGTGGACGACGGCACGCTGCAGTTGGCGATGCAGAGTGAATGGCGAACCGCGTCGGTCGCGCCGTCATTGCAGGCCGCGGGCCAACTGACGCTGGCGGCGTCGCATGCACATTACGATGATTACCTCGTGAGCGGACTCGCCGTGGCGGCGCCGTTTCAATTCTCGGACGGCTCGTTGGTGGTGGGTGATTCGGACGTGCGCATGGGCAGCGTCGATGTGGGCTTCCCTCTCACCCAGATCGGTTTGCGTCTCGCGGTGGCGAATGACGTCGCGCAGATTCGGGAACTTTCGGGATCCGTGCTGGGCGGGTCGTTCAGTGCTGAGGCATTCAGTTATTCGCTCGTGAGGGACGACGCGCAGTTCGCCCTGCGCCTGCGCGGCGTTGCGCTGCGTGAACTGCTCGCGCTGGAAGGCGAGGATATAGAGGGTGACGGCGTGCTGGACGGCGTATTGCCCGTCACGATCAATGCCGATGACGTGATGGTGGTGGATGGGCGTGTGGCGGCGCGCGCGCCGGGTGGCACGTTGCACTATCGCAGCGGCGCGGCCGCATCCATGGCCAAAACCGGCGTCGGTTTCGTCTTTCAGGCACTGGAGGATTTCCGCTACGACGTGCTCGACGCCAAGGTGGCGCTCGCAAGCGGCGGGAATCTGGAGCTGGCGGTCAAATTGAATGGCAGCAACCCGGCGGTGGAGAAGGGCCGCCCGATCACTTTCAATCTCAATCTCACCGAGAGCATTCCCGCATTGCTGACGAGTCTGCGCGCTGCGCAGGGCATCACAGATCGCATCGAAGGGAAGCTCGCGCGATGATTGTGGCCATCGCGGCGATGCTGCTAAGGTGGATTGTCCTCGTTACTTCGGAAGCCCTATGAACTCGATCTGGCGTCGCCGTTTACGCAGCGGCCTGACCAACGCGATGCTCGCGTGCCTGATGGCGTGCACGCCGACGGTGAAGGTCGCCACGGACGAGCCCATCACCATCAATCTCAACGTGAATATCAAGCACGAGATTCTGGTGAAGGTGGATAAGCAACTCGACAGCCTCTTCAGCGACGACAGCGGGATTTTTTAGAGGATCAGCCATGCTTCGAAGAACACTTTTTGCCCTGTTCATGTTATTGCCGCTTACTGCGTGGGCGCTGACGCTGGACGAAGCCAAAGAGAGTGGCCTTGTTGGCGAAGATGCCAGCGGCTACCTCGCGGCCGTCTCGGACAAGCCGTCGAAAGACGTGGTGGCGCTGGTGAGTGACATCAACGGGCGGCGCCGGGCCGAGTACGAGCGCATCGCAGCCGCCAATAATATTTCCGTTGCAGATGTGGAAAAGCTGGCCGGAAAGAAGGCCATCGAGAAATCGCCGGAAGGGGCATATATCCGGCTGCCGGGCGAGTCCTGGCGCAAAAAATAGCGCTTCGCTACACCGCGCGAATGAGATCCGGCACTGGACGAATCCCGGTGCTGTCCGGGAACACGATCGTTTCGATATGACCATCTGGCACGTGCAGGTGATCGGCGAGTACGCCCTTCATGACGCCGCGCAGATCGATGGTTGGTTTCAGGTCGCGACGGTCGAGCAGATTGCCGGACGCAAGGCCAGGCCAATCCGCAAGAACCCGTCCGCCCGCCACAGCGCCGCCGAATAAAAACGCGGCACCGCCCGTGCCGTGATCGGTCCCCGACGTGCCGTTCATGGCAACCGTTCGACCGAACTCTGTCATCACCAGCACCACCGTGTGCTGCCATTGCGCGCCGAGTGCATTGCGCAGTGCGATTGCCCCGGCGTCCAGCGCCCGCAGGTTGCGATCCAGCGCACCGTATGTCAGCGACTGATTGGCGTGCGTATCCCAACCGCTGCTTTCAATCAGGGCGACGCGCGGCCCGGTGGCATTTGCCAGAAAACCGCCCGCAGCGCGCATCAGCGAAGGGAATTGCGCGCCGTCCTGACTGTCCGTTGCCATG
>JAQBCT010000222.1:0-6332 GCA_032124855.1 Gammaproteobacteria bacterium | reverse complement strand
ACACGTCGAGGCGTTGCTGCACGTGGGCGCGCCCAGTGTTCCGCGCGCGCCGGTCTCCCTGCGCCCAGAGCGAGTCGAGCGACTGCTCGGCGACAAGGTGCCGAGGCTGGAGATCGCCGGCGCACTCAGCGCCATCGGCTTCGCCGTGCGTGACGGCGGCTCCGCGTTCGAGGTGACCGCTCCATCATGGCGCCACGACGTCGCGCACGAGGTGGACCTCATCGAAGAGGTCGCCCGGATGCGCGGATTCGACCGGCTCCCGGATGCGCTCCAGGGAGCCCGTCCCGGCACTGTTCCCGATCATCCGCTGTACACGGCGTACCGGCGCGTGCGTGACACGCTCATCGCGGCCGGTTTGATGGAGGTACGGCCCCTGCCGTTCACCGCTGGCGGAGCCGACGCGCTTCGCAAGCTGGACGACTTCGCGTCCAGCGCCACCAGTCGCCCGTCTGAGGTCTGCAGATAGACGAGGCCGTCGCCCGTGACCGGTTTCGATAGCACCTCGCTCGTGAGCGCGACGCTCCACACCGGACTGCCGTCCACCGCCGACAGGGCGATCGTTTCCGCATTGGTGGTGCCCACCAGCACGAGGCCTTCGCCGACACCTACGCCACCCGAAACGAAACTCGAATCTTTGCGCGACATGAAGTTCAGGCTGTCAACCAGACCGCGGCCGTCATCACCGACTTTGGTTTGCCACACGCGCTTGCCCTTGAATCGCTCACGTGCCTCCACGTGACCGTAGGCATCGGCCGCATAGATGCGATCAGCGAGGATCCCGGGCGGCAATTGCAGATATTTCTTGCCAAGTCCTTTGCCGATGCCGGCGGACCAGAGCTGCTTCAGCTTCACCTCCGCCTTGTACTTGGTCAGCTCAGCAGGTGCTTCGGGGTCCGGCTTGTCATCACCAACCCAGGGCAACCAGGAGAACCAGCTGCATCCAGCGCACAGCGTGCCGAGCGCGAGGAACGTGACGAGATTACGGCTGCGGCGCATCGGGTGCCGCCAGGTCGATGATCTTCATTTTCAGAATCGCATCGTTCGCTTCGCCATCAGCGGCAGCGGCCGCCTCCCGGTACGCTTCCAGCGCTTCCAGCTTCTTGCCCTGACCGAGCAGGATGTCGCCTTTCAATTCGGCTACGTAACCGCGAAATCCCGTGCCGTCGACCGCCTGCAGAAGGGCGAGGGCGGTTTGCGCCTCACCCACTTGCAGCTGCACCCGCGCCAGGCGAATCCGCGCCACATCGCGAAGAGAACTGTCCTTGGCATCCTCGAGTGCGGCAGTGAGCCATTGGGCCGCTTGCGGATAGTCCTGGGCTTCTACGGCATCGCGCGCGCGGTAGAACTGCGTGAATACGTGATAGGCAGACGCCGGGAATTCAGTGTCGATCAGCGCCAGTGCCGCGTCTTTGTCGGCGGCGCTCGCCGTCGCCGAGCTGCGCAGCTGAAGGTAGTGTTGATACGCAGCCGAGGCTGCTTCCTCGCGGGCCGCGGTATGGTCGGCATACCAGCGCCAGCCAATCACGCCCGCAATCGCCAGCAACAATCCGACAATCAGTGCGGCGCCGTTGTCACTCCACCATCGGCGCAACAACTGCAGTTGCTCGTCATCATTGAGATATTCAGACACGTCCTACTAGCCTCCGCTTATCGACCGAGCGAGACGCTGCGTCAGTGCAGCTGGTTCCAGCTGTTCCTGCGCCGCATCGTCACGCAACCACTTGAGCGTGACGCGATTGTCCCGCACTTCATCCTCGCCGACGATCAGCGCCCACCGGGCGCCGCTCGCATCGGCACGTTTCATCTGATTCTTGATCTTGCCGCCGCCGCTGTTGAGGCGCAGGCGCATTCCCGGTACGTCATTGCGCAGTCGCTGGCACAGCACCATCGCCCACGGCATGAATGCATCGTCGAGCACTACACAGTAGCCATCAACCGGCGTTGCATTCATTTGCGGGTGGACGACTTCATGCAGCAATACAACGCGATCCACACCCATCGCGAATCCCGCGGCCGGCGTCGCACGCCCGCCGAACTGTTCAACGAGTCCGTCATAGCGGCCTCCCGCGCAGATTGTTCCTTGGGCACCCAGCGCGTCGGTGACCCATTCGAATACGGCGCCGGTGTAGTAATCGAGTCCGCGCACGAGTTGAGGGTTGACCACGTAGTCGATCGCCAGCCCGTCCAGAATCCGCCGCAGGCCATCGAACTGCTGCAGCGATGGCGCATCGAGATACTGGGTCATCTCCGGTGCCTGCGCGAGGATGGCGCGCGTGCCCGGGTCTTTGGTGTCGAGTATTCGCAGCGGATTGCGCTCGAGGCGCCGCTGGCTGTCCGCATCGAGCTGGGCGCGATGCGGCACGAGATACGCGACAAGCGCATCGCGGTAGTTGCGGCGCGCGGTGACCGACCCGAGCGTATTGATCTCCAATCGCAACTGCCCGCGTAATCCCAGCGCATCAAACAGCACGGCACACAGCTGTATCAGTTCCGCGTCGATATCGGGTCCGGGCATGCCGAATGATTCGGCACCGATCTGTTCGAACTGACGAAACCGTCCTTTCTGCGGCCGTTCATAGCGGAACATCGGGCCGCGATACCACAGTCGCTGCGTCTGATTGAAAACCAAACCGTGTTGAATGCCGGCCCGCACGCACCCCGCCGTACCTTCCGGTCGCAACGACAGATCTTCCCCGTCGCGGTCCTTCAGGTTGTACATTTCCTTCTCGACAATGTCGGTCGCCTCGCCCACGCCGCGCGCGAACAACTCGGTGGATTCAATCAGCGGCAGACGGATCTCTTCGTAGCTGAACGACGCCAGCACAGCCATCGCTGCGCGTTCGATGTGCTGCCAACGGCGCAATTCGGCCGGCAGCAGATCACGCATACCCCTGATGGATTGAATGGCGATTTGCTATTGCCCCAAAGCAAGCGTCGCGACGTTGTTGCGCGTATGCGGCGACAACGCAACGCGCTCGCCATTGAATGAGAGCGTGACTGCTGGCGCGTTGCCCAGCACGATGACGAACGGTGCTTGCCCGACGAGCGCCAGCGATTCGCCAGCGCGGCTCAAATCACTGTAGATTCCCCGGCCCTGGCGGTCCTTCACTTCCACCCAACTGTCATCGGAGAAGGCAAATGCCAGCTGATCCTCGCCGCTGGCGGTAATCCGCCGCGCGCTGATTGTATCGCCCGGCGCGCGCACGTCAGGTGATGCGACTTCTGTCGCCGTTTCTGCTGTCGTCTGCCTCGCATCCGGCAACGGCGTTGCAGCAAGCGTCTGCGCATCTGACGGGGCGACGCTGGTTGCAGCAGTGTCCGCAGTGGGTGCCGCGACCGCCTCGCCACCTTGGGGAAAGGGCGGCAGCGAGTTAGCAACGGTCTCAGCGTTGCCATCAGGCCACACCGCCCAGAGCACGATAAGCACGCTGCAGATGACCAGCGCCACCGCACCGGTCAGCACGGTACCCGGTTGCTTCTGCATCAGTTCGGCGATGCCGCCCGCATGCTTCTGCATGCCGTTGAGCGGCTGCGGTGCGGCGGGCATGGGGTTGCTGGCGATCGCCGCATCGAATGCCGCAACGATGTTCTGAGAGTCGATCTCCAGCAACTTCGCGTAGGCGCGCAGATAACCGCGCGTGAACGTCGCCGGCGGCAGGCGCAGGTAATTGTCCGTTTCGATATCGTTAACAACGCGCACCAACAGATTCAGACTGTCGCATACATCCTGCTGAGTCATATCGCGCGCTTCTCGAGCGCTGCGCAGCATCGAGCCGGGACCCGCCGCGCCAGGTGGCAGATTGTTGCGTTCCGGCGTTTCTGCGCTCGTTTCTGCGCTCACCACTGGCGGTCCTGATACAGCCGATATTCCTCGGAATTCGGATACAGATTCTTCAACGCGATGGCGTAGCTGGCGAGCTCGTCTTCACTGCCGAGCACCCGGCTCAATCGCACACCCAGCCAGAGGCTCCGCGCGCTTGGCTGGGCGATCGCGTTGTAGCGATCGAAATAGGTCCGCGCGTTGGGGAAGTCGCCGGCTGCGAAATAGAGGTTGGCCAACTCTAGCTGGCTGCGCGCCAACGACGTGTTCAACATCAGGCCACGCAGGAACGCCTGCTCCGCTTCCGCCACGTCACCCAGACGCAGTTCGGTGATGCCGAGATTCTCGTACGCCAGTGCGCGGCGTCCGTATTTCGGATCGTTCGCGGCCAGCTTCAGCTGCTCCCGTGCTTCCTTGTAGCGACCCTCGGCAAAGAGAAACGTGCCGTAGTTGTTATGCGCCATCGCATCGCGCGGACTGTGGCGCAGCGCCTGGCGATACTCATTCTCCGCCAGGCGTTTGTCGCCATCCACCAGATAGACCGTGGCCATGAGAACGTGCGCTTCTGATGAAGACGGGTCGATCTTCAGGGCGTGCTCTAGCGGGCGTCGGGCACTGTCGATGTCGCCCTGTTCCAGATAGCCGCGGGCTAGGTCCAGCTGCGCCTGCAGCCGCTGCGGCGTCGTGCCTTTCTGCGCGCCGCCGGATTGCGTGGTGACACAGCCCGCTACGAGGAGGAACAGCGCAAACAGTTGCAGGGCGCGTCTCATTGGATCTCCATCGCCTGAACACGGGCCAGGTAGCGAGCCTGTCGACGCGTTCGGTCGGCCACCTCACCCACCAGCTGGCCACAGGCGGCAGCGATATCCTCACCTCGCGTGGTGCGCAACATCGCCGCATAGCCTTCATTGAGCAGCACCGTCTGGAACGCGCGCACAGTCGAATCATCCGGGCGTTCATAACCCGATGCAGGAAAGGGATTGAACGGAATCAGATTGATTTTGCAGCGCAGTGAGCGCAGCAGGTTTGCGAGTTCTCGTGCTTGCGCAGGCGAGTCGTTCACGCCGCGCATCAGGGTATATTCAATGGTAATGCTGCGATGTTCGCCCAGCACGCTCAGATAGTGACGACACGCCGCTAACAGATCCGCGATGGGGTATTTTCGGTTGATCGGCACGAGATCGTTGCGCAGTGCATCGTTTGGGGCATGCAAGGACACAGCCAACGAAACATCGGAGCGCTGGGCCAGGTCGTATATGGCAGGCACGACGCCCGCCGTGCTGATCGTCACGCGGCGTTTGGAAATACCGAATGCGAAGTCGTCGACCAGAATCGCGCAGGCGCGAAGCGTGGCTTCGAAATTCAGCAGCGGTTCGCCCATCCCCATCATGACCACGTTGGTCACACCGCGCTCATCGCCGTCGCGGCGCAGTGTCTCTGCCACCAGGGCTACCTGCCCCACGATCTCGGCCGCCGACAGATTGCCGTTGAAGCCCTGTTTGCCCGTGGAACAGAAACTGCAGTCGAGCATGCAGCCCACCTGCGTGGATACGCACAGCGTGTTGCGCCCACGATCAGGAATCAGAACCGTCTCCACAACACTGCCATTGGCGACCTTGAGCGCCCACTTGCGCGTGCCATCGGTGGAAGTCTGTTCGCTCAGCACCTCGGGCAACTGCAGCGTGGCTGTCGCGCTCAGCCGTTCGCGCAGGGATCTCGACAGATCCGTCATGGCCGAGAAATCCCGCACACCGCGGTGGTACACCCACTTCATGACCTGCGCGGTGCGATAACGTTGTTCGCCCGCCGCATCGAACAGGGCCGCCACGCCGGCGCGGTCGAGTCCAAAGAGATTGATGGGGGCGTGCACGTCCACTGTCGTTTCAGCTGCGTCTGCAGATATCGTCGGTCGCAAAGAAATAGGCGATCTCGCGTTGCGCCGCCACCACCGCATCGGAACCATGAACGGCGTTCGCGTCGATGGATTCCGCGAAATCAGCCCGAATCGTGCCCGGGTCTGCGTCCTTGGGATTCGTCGCGCCCATGAGTTTGCGATTCACGAGCACCGCGTTTTCGCCTTCGAGCACCTGCACGAGTACGGGGCCCGACATCATGTAGCTCACGAGGCTTTCGAAGAAAGGACGCCCCTTGTGCTCCGCATAGAATCCCTCGGCTTTCTCGCGCGACAGCCGCATCATGCGCGCTGCGACAATCTTCAAGCCGCCTTTTTCGAAGCGCGAATAGATCTCACCGATGATGTTCTTGGTCACCGCATCCGGCTTGATGATGGACAGGGTCCGTTCGACTGCCATGAGGAACTCCGTTGTTTCCGACCGCAGGTACGCGGTCTATGTACTTGAATTTGTTCGCAATAGGGGCTTTCAGCGGGCGCGTATTATACGCATTTCGGCCGCGCGGGGCAGGTTAGTTGCGACGCAGCTCCGAGGCTTCAGCGCGGGTTCGGCCAAGCGATCACGCCGCGTTGCGCTCACGCAGGGTTTGCACCGCTGCG
>JAQBCT010000221.1:0-11958 GCA_032124855.1 Gammaproteobacteria bacterium | reverse complement strand
AGCGTCGCGCCGGCCTTCAACGATGCCTTGATGCCCGCACGCTGACGCCGAAAGTTCTCCGTGTCCTGGTCGAGCACATAGGCAAGGCCGGTGGCCGCGAACTCGGGCACAGTGGTGTATGAGTCGTCGATGCCCAGTTTGATGACGGGTGCGGGCTGCGGCCGGGGGCCGCCGTCGGGCACCGGCTGCAGCAGCAGGATCTCGTGGACGGTGTGATCCACGTCCAGCGGACGGAAGCGATACACCAGGGGAATATTGATGCCGGGAAAGAAGCAGGCATTCGGAAAGACGTGATATTCAATGGAGTCGAGCAGTTCACTGTTGCTCACGCTGCCCAGATCGACATTCATCCGCGCGCCGACGCGCTGGCGGGTGATCTCGGCATGACGCTGTCGCGCACCGATCCCCGCCGGCAGCGTGGCGGGATCATGGCCGAGTGCGCCAAATAGTTCGGCTTGGGTCGGCTGGTTGCGCAGGTGGGGACTGGGATAGCCGATGGTGTGCACAAACCGCGTAACGTTGCTGCCGAAGATGTCGTACTGCGCATTGGCGTCGCCCGCGGTGCGCAGGCCTTCAGGATGCGTGGCCAGCACATGAAAGGCCTCGAGAAAACCCTCCAGCACCATCTTCCAGTTGCCGGGCAGGATCTTCTCCATGTGCAGCGCGATGAACCGATCCTCGAGCCGCCAGGTGCGGAAATGCTCAGGCAGCACTTCGAGATAGTCCTGCAACGGTGGCGCGTGCTCGCGGTCCAGATTGATGAAAACAAAACCGCCCCAGGTGCCCGACGGAATTTCAGTCAGCCGGAATGTGGCTTCGTTGATATGCGGAAAGTCCCAGCGGCACGGGATCTCCCGCAGCGAGCCGTCGAGATGCCACGACATGCCGTGAAACGGGCAGCGAAGGAACTGTTTGCCTGAGCCGTGACTGCCGGCTTCGCAGAACTGCATGCCGCGGTGCGGGCAGGAATTGACGAATGCCTTGATCTGCCCCGTGGACTCTCGGATCACCAGCACCGAATACGGGCCGACGTCGTACACCACGTAATCACCGACTGCGGGAATCTGCTCCTCGCGGCACGCCCACTGCCACGTACGCGACCACATCTGCGTAATTTCGGCGTCGTAGAACGCACTCGATGTGTAGCGCGAGAACGGGATGTCGGCATCCCCCAGAAACTGGTATGCCTCGTCGGTGAGTGCGGTCGGTGCACCGTCCGCGTCGGCCAGGATAATGTCGCGTGTCGAGGGTCCCGGGCAACGCGCCTCGCCAGGCGCCAGCGTGGGATTGCTCGGTTGCGTCAGATCGTGGGACATGGGGAGGTGAGCCTGTCGATGATGCGCCCATCCTATCGCAGGTATGCGGGATCGGCGCTAGCGCGATACCGGGGGATTTGCGTATTCACGACCTTTCTCTACGTTCGCATTAATGGAACACTGGGTTCAGTTGCGCTGAGTGCCTGGAGTGGATGTGAAGCGCTCTCTGGTTGTGTGGCTCGTGCTGGGTGCAGCGCCGCTTGCAGTTGCCGCGGACTCCAACGACGCGCGCGGTTTCTATTTCGGTGCCGGCGGCGGTGCATCGAATGTATCGGTGGAAGACGACAATGATTCCTGCTGCAACGATTGCTGCTACGACTACGGCAACGATTATGAATCCGGTGACGCAGCCGCATCGCTCGCGGTGTATACCGGCTATCGCTTCACGCGCTATGTGGCAGCCGAGGTCGGCTATCTGAATGCAGGTCAGCCGACGTGGAATGATCAGTTCGCGTACGTCTCCGACCTGAACGACTTCTTCAACAACGATGTGGATCTTGATCTGCAAGCCGCGCAGTTGAGCGTGGTGGGCATACTACCGTTCGCGCGCATCTGGAATGCCTACCTGAAGGCCGGCGCGACCTACTGGTGGGCCGATGCCGACCAGCATCTCGTCCGGTCGTTCGATGGCGCAATCGCAGACCGCTCGGTGGACGACAACGACGTGGCCCTTCACATCGGTATCGGCATGGGTGTGAACATTACGCCCAGCTGGCAACTGCGGCTGGAACTGCAGTCATTCGAGATTGCGGACGATATCCTGAATTCGTCGAATAACTCGACGCTGAACAGCGTACTGCTCGAACTACAATTCGAGCAGTAAGCGAGGCAAGGAATCGACATGGTGGAGCGTAGATGAACGAAGCCAAAACCCCCAATCACATGCTCAGTGCCACGCGCTGTCCGCATGGTCTGGACGACGTGGATCTGTTCTCGCCCGGGGCGCAGGAACATTGGTACGAGGCGTACGCCATTCTGCACGAGCAGGCACCCGTATTGCGGCTGGCCGGAGAAGGCGCTGGGGAAGGCAGCGATGGCTATGTCCTCACCAAATATGCGGACATTGCGCGCGTCGTGCGCGATCCGGTGCGGTTTCCGCCGACGCTGTCGATCGCGGTTGATCAGATGCAACAGAGCGGCCTGGCGGCTGAGGATCTGCCGCAGGTCAATGCGATGATGGCGTCGATGATGACGCTTCGCCCGACGATCGAATTATGGCGCGCGCACCGTCAGGAACTGACCGATCCCTGGGTGGGGCCCGGCGCCAGTCGGCATACGCAGATGATCACCCGCTGCGTGGATCAGCTCATCGACAACTGGATCGATCGCGGCGAAGTCGAATTCATATCCGAGTTCGCCCGCCCGCTGCCGCAGAGGGTGATGGCCAACGTCTTGGGCTTTCCGCTGGAGGATATCCCGCGCCTGGCAGAATGGGGTACAGCCCAGGTGGCCGCGTTCGTTTACGGACGCGGGCATCGTAATGTGCTGACGCACCAGCAGACGGTTGAGCAGTTCAAGTTGCTGGACGGGTTCAAGGAGTATGTGCACGGCCATGTACTGAAAAAGCGCGCGCATCCCGAAGACGACATGATCAGCTTTTTGACGCAGACCACGTATCAGGCGCTGGGCCGCAAGCTGACGGATCTGGAAATCAACGGCATCGTCTACGCGATGATCATCGGCGGACTCGAGACGACCCAGTACGCCCTGGAGGAGCAGGCCCAGCTGCTGTGCGAGCGCGACGGGGTCTTCGGCGCCATCAAGGCGGATCGCGACAAGGTCCGGCACTTCATAGAGGAAGGCATGCGGTTGCGTGCGCCCACGCAGGGGCTGTCGACGCGCATCACCAGCCGGGACGAGGTATTTCAGGGCGTGAACGTGCCGGCCGGCTCGCTGCTGCATCTGCGCTGGGCGGCGGCGAATATCGATGCAGAAGAGTTCGAGTGTCCGCATGAGCTACAGCTGGATCGCAAAGCAGTGAGTCGGCATCTGACCTTTTCAGCAGGTCCACGTGTGTGTCCCGGTGCGGGTATTTCGAGGCTGGAACAGTCCATTGCGTGGACGCGCCTGCTGGATCGTCTGGATGGCATCGCCTACGCCCCCGGCAATACGTTCATGCACCAGCCCGGCATCATGCTGGGCACGCTGGAACTGAAACTGCAGTTTACGAAGGCTGCTTGAAGGTCCGCGCCCACGCGCGTGCATCAGGTGATGCCACCCAGCGCACCGCGTTGTGCAGCAGACGCCGAAAGTGCGGACTCTCGAATGCCGCCGGGCCATCGCCGACGTCGCAGGCAACCACCGGGCTTGAACGCAGCGCATTGCCCCACACGATGAGATTGCTGCCCGCGGGATGCGCCCAGCTTTCGCGCTCCGCAGCCGGCGCCAGCGGCGGGGGCGTGAAATTTTCAGCGGCGAAGCGATAGTCGCCCCGCAGCAGCGGTAATACGTGGGCTTCGAATTCGGCCGTCTTCAGATAGATTTCATCCGTGATGTCGAAGCCATCCTGCAGGCCCTCGAGCACGGGATGTGCACACGTGGGCACCAGCCGCAGGGTTGGATTGGCCAGCGGTCCGTGACCGCCGCGATACCCGGAGCCGGGTACCTCCACGCCGTTCAACATGCCCTTGCTCAGCATGAACGAAGTGCCGGAGAGCTGTCGCCAGAGCGGCCAGTTCGGCCAGGATACGGTGGCGTGATTGAGCATCACGACGCCGGTGCCGCGTTCCACGAGGGCTTCGATCGCGCACCTGTATTGTTCTGTTGGCAGACCGGCGTCGCTGGCACCGTCGTGAGACGCGCCAATGCCCGGAATGCCGCACATATCGTAGAACAGCACGCAGCCATACGCGCCGACATGCTCCGGACCCAGCAGCACCTGGGCGGCGGGTTGCTCTACCAGTGTTGTTGTCACGTCGTCCATCGCGGCGAACATCGCCAGAAAAGCGTCGTGGTCGAAATCGTGACCCTTGGTGACGATCAGGACGGATGTCTTGGCGCCCATGCTAGTGCCGCTCGAGTTGCGCGCGGGCGGGGTCGCGAATCTCGTACAGCTCGATGGTATTGCCGAACGGATCGCGGCCGTAAATGGCCGCGGCAACACCGAAGTCGACCGGCGGCCCCACGAATTCCATGCCTGCTGCCACCAGGCGGTCGTACTCGGCCTGGATGCCATCCACCTGCAGGCAGAAATGCGCGTAGCCGTAGTCGCACGGCCGGCCGCGCCGGTCCAGCGGTTCGGGGTTGGCGTATTGCCACAGCTCGATGAAGGCGTTGGGAGCCTTCAGCATGGCCATCTTCGCAGACGACTGCGGCAGCCCGATGGCACGATCGGCCATGGGATTATCGCGATCCCATGCGGAACGCTCCGCCACTTCAAAACCCAGCGTATCGCGATAGAAGGCGAGGCCGCGTTCGAGATCGGGAACGGATATGGCAACGTGATGAATACCGACGATCATGGCGACGCTCCGCGACGGTGACAGTTCCGTCGATGTTAACGGGCAATCGCATCCATCGCCCGCGCTAATGCAAAATCGCGCTCGGAGATTCCGTTGACGTCATGCGTCGTGAGGTCGACCCGCACAGTTCGATAGACGTTGAACCATTCAGGATGGTGGTTCATTCGCTCGGCCACCAGCGCCGCTTGCGTCATGAATCCGAACGCTGCGACGAAATCGCTGAATTGAAACTGCTTGTGTAGTTTTCCATCCACGACCGCCCAGGGACTGGCGGCAGTCGCATTGAGTTTTGCGAGTGAATCCGCGATTTCCTCGCCGGCCAGTGCGCGGTGAACCATATGCAGCCTCCTTGAATGAATCTCAGCCCACGCTGGTGCCGGCGCCGGTTGTCGGCGGTGTGAATGGGACGCCAATGGCCGCGTACATCGCGCCGATCATGGGCCACCAGCGCGGATCGCCCCCCGGCCCGCCGCTGTGCATCTGATTCATCGTGTAGGCAAACGACACGCCGTTCTCGGGGTCGCAGAAGCCGATCGAGCCGCCCGCGCCCGCATGGCCAAATGCCTGAGGATTGTCCGAGAAACGCCGCATCGGACTTGGCAACATGAAGCCCAGCGCGATGCGATTGGACAGCCCCAGCACGCGGTCGATGCCGGCCGCCTGTTCCGCACGTGTCCGCGCCATGCCAGCTTTCGACATGAGCTGCACGCCACCGAAGGCCTCACCGCGCGTCCATGCAGCGAGTGCGGCATAGAAGCGCGCCAGCGCGCGCGCGTTGGTATGACCGTTTGCGCTGCAGATCTCTGCGCCACGCCAGGCACGACTGTTCACCATACCGGGAGCCAGCGCTGGCGGATTGCCGAACGTCTTTCCAGCCAGCGACTCCTTGTCGGCCAGCATATTTGCGAGCCGATCTGCCGTCCCGGCCGCTGGCGGCGGTGCTGGATTAAGTTCCGCGATGCGCTCATCCAGTTCCGGACCGCAGCCGATGAAGGCATCGAGCGCCAGTGGATGCGCGATCTCTTCGCGAAAGTACCGCCCGATATTGCGGCCACTGACGCGGCGTACAAGTTCGCCGACGAGCCAGCCGTAGGTGAAGGCGTGATAACCGTGGGCGCTGCCGGGTGGCCACCAAGGTTCCTGCGCGGCCAGTTCGGCGCACATCTTGTGCCAGTCGAAAAGATCGGCGGCCGCTAACGGTTTCTTGATGGCGGGCAGTCCTGCCTGGTGTGACAGGCAGTAGCGCACCGGCAGATTGCCCTTGCCCGCTTGCGCAAATTCCGGCCAGTAGGATGCCACGGGCGCGTCGAGATCCAGTTGGCCGCGCTCCACCAGCAGGTTGGCGCAGATCGCACCGAGGCCCTTCGTGGTGGAGTAGACATTGACGATGGAATTGCGATGCCACGCGCGCGACTTCGCCTTGTCTGCATGCCCGGCCCACAGATCCACCACGCTTCGACCGTTCAGCGTGACCGCGACCGACGCGCCGATCTCGTGCCCCGCGGCGAAGTTACTGGCGAAGCCGTCGCACACCGCAGCGAAACGGGGGTCGCAGGTACCGGTGATTTCTGTGGCATGGGTCATCGGCGGTGCTCGCGGGGCGAAGCAGCCAATGTAGCCGTGCGCCACCGCACTGCAAAGTGTTAACGGGTTTCTGCGGACTCCACGCGGGCGCGCAACGCCTTCAGGCTGTCGGTGTGGGTGCTGGCGAATGGAGCGAGCCAGCCTTTGTGCACCGCTTTCAACGGTCGGGCGTTCAGCGCGTAGACCTGCGCCTTGCCACTGCGCTGGCAGTGCACCACACCGCATTCCTTCAGCACCCGCAGGTGGCGCGAGATGCCGGGTCGTGAGGCAGATTCGAAGTTCGCCGCGATCTCGCCGGCGGGCAATGTGCCGCGACGGCGCAGCAGATCGAGAATCTTGCGACGGGTCGGATCGGCGATTGCGATGTACACATCGCGAGCCGGGCTAGCGTTCGACGATTTCACGCAGTGCCTTGAGGTGTTTGATATCCCAGCCGTCTTCGTAGCCTTGCAGATTGTCGGCGGCTGCGGCGCCGAGACGCTCGAAACCATGGTGGAAGATCTCGACCTGGGTGCCGTCATAGAGGGGCGTCAAGCGGATGGTCCACAGGGTTGGGACCGGCCAGGTGAAGTCGCATGGCTCCCAGTTGCTGTCGAATGAGAGCTCGCACTGCGCTTCGCAGACCAGCACCGTGCCGCCGTAGTGGCGCCGCACGCCGTCGATTTCCACGCTCATATCGACTTTGCCGCCCAGGCGCGGTTCCAGGGTATGTACCTGATGGCCGCGATTGAGCCACGCCGCGATGCTGTTGAACGATTCGAATTCGCGCCATACCCGAGCGGGTGCCGCGTTGATGAAGATACTGCGACGCACGTGAAGGGGACCGATTTGAAGACCCATGATTGCTGCGCCCGTCGATTGGAACGCGGCCAGGATATGCGTAACCAATCAGTTACGCAATTAGTTGGCAGCCCGGGCCGCCGCGAGGATCGCGGCGATGGATCGATCGATATCCGTATCGGTGCTCGCCCAGGATGAGACGCTGATGCGCATGACGGTGCGGCCCTGCCACTGACTCACGCCGCACCAGCAGGTCCCGTCGCGCTGCAGAGTTTCGATGACACGTTGCGTGCGCGCATCGTCACCGAACACCACGAGCACCTGATTCAGCACCACGTCATTGAGCACTTCACAGCCCGCAGCGCCGAGTTCGCGTGAGATTCGCACGGCGTGTGCGCAACAGCGCGTGACGAGCGCTGCGATCCCCTCGCGGCCCAGATATTTCAGCGCCGCCCACACATCCACGCCACGTGCCCGCTGCGAGGCGTCGGGCCCGTACTGCATCGGGTCGCGCTGTCCCGAGGGCGGCAGATACGCTGCTGTCAGCGCCATCGAACTGCGCAGTGCATCCGAGTGACGAACCAGCGCGATGCCGCAGTCGTAGGGCACGTTCAGCCATTTGTGGCCATCGGTGGCCCATGAATCGGCACGCTCGTATCCCTGCGTCAGGCGGGCGTGGGTTGGCGCCGTCTTGGCCCACAGGCCGAATGCGCCATCGACGTGCACCCACGCATTGCGTTCGGCGGCCCAGTCGCAGATGGCGTCGGCCGGATCGAACGCGCCGGTGTTGACGTTGCCCGCCTGTATACAAATCAGCGTGGGACCCTCGCTCAGCCGCGGAAGTGCGTCTGCACGCATGCGCCCCTGCTGATCCGTTGGCACGCGCAGGACCCGGTCGCGTCCCAAGCCCAATAGTGCCAGCGCCCGCCCCACCGATGCATGCACTTCGTCGCCGACAACCACGTTGATCGGGGGTGCGCCGAACAGTCCGTCCGCCTCAATGTTGCAACCCTCACGACGCAGTAGTTCATGGCGCGCGGCAGCAAGCCCTGTGAAGCTCGCGAGGGTCGCGCCGGTAACCAGCGTGCCGGCGGTGTGCGCGGGCAGGCCAAACAGATCCACGAGCCATTGCAGCGCCACTTCTTCGAACGTCGCGGCCGCGGGTGACATGACCGCCATGGCCGCGTTCTGATCCCAGGCGGTGGCAAGCCAGTTCGCGGCGACGGTCACCGGGAGCGAACTGCCATTGACGAAGCCAAAGTACCTTCCGCCGGCGGTTGCCACCGTGGCCGGCGAGCCAACCTCGTCCAGCAGCCGGATCACCGCTTCAGCGGAACATCCCTGCACCGCCAATGGTTCGCGTAATGCCTGCAGATTTGTCAGCGCAGCGACGCTCGGGTTGACACGGCGCGTGGTCAGGCTGTCGCGATACTCAACGCCGCGGCGCGCTGCATCCATCAGCAGTTCACGAAAGGAGAGTTCGGACACGTGCTACTCCAGCTTCAGAATGAAATCCCACTGCGCCTTCGTTACCGGCATCACCGACAGGCGATTGCCGCGTCGCACCAGTGCGAAGTCCGCAAGCTTCGGTTCGGCCTTCAGCCGCGCGAGGCCGATGACATGCTTCAGCTTTCGAACGAATTTCACGTCGACCATCATCCATGGGTTCTTCTCGGGCGTGCATCGGGTGTCGAAATACGGGCTGGCCGTATCCAGTGCGGTGTGATCCGGGTAGGCCTCGCGCACCACGCGCGCAATCCCCACGATGCCGGGTTCGGCGCAGCTAGAGTGGTAGAAAAACACCTGATCGGACTTTTTCATGCCGTCGCGAATGTAATTTCGCGCCTGATAGTTGCGCACCCCATCCCATGCGGCGGTGGCCTTGGGTCGTCGTACGAGATCGTCGATGCCGAGTTCGGAGGGTTCCGATTTCATCAACCAGTAAGCCATGGCAATGCCTTCGTTGGATCAGTGAGTACGCTGGTGCAGTTCGATGGCGCGGGTCAGCAGCGAGTCGTCGCCGATTCGAATGGCCAGCGCTTCGAGTCTGTCGGCGTCGGGGCCAGACCAATGCAGATTCGACAGCGTTTCGGTGAGCGGTACATCCTCCCGCAGGGTCGCAAGGCGACGGAACAGCAGGGCGTCGGCCCGACCGACACGCAGATTTTTGGCCAGGGCCAGCGCGCCGCGCACTCGGACGGACCAGCGTCCGGCGTCATCGGGAATCTGTTCGATATGACGATACGCGGCGAGTACAGTGCTGGCGGATTTCGCACCCCACCGCGGAATGCCGGGGAATCCATCGGCAGTGTCGCCGACCAGCCCCAGCCAGTCTGGAATTGATTCGGGCTGCACGCCGAATTTTTCGACCACGCCTGACTCATCAAGCAGATTGCCGCGCATGCGGTCGAGACAGACAACGCGTTTGCCGCGTACGCATTGGGCGAGATCCTTGTCGGGTGAACAGATGATCACCTGTTCGACGTCAGCCGCCGCCGCGAAACGCTGCGCCGCCGTTGCCAATGCATCGTCCGCTTCGAACTCCACCATCGGCCAGGTCACGATGCCGAGTGCTCGCGTGACATCTTCGGCGAGTTGGAACTGGCTGTGCAGCAGTGGGTCGATGCCGGCGCCTGTTTTGTAGCCGGCATACAACGCATTGCGAAACGATTCGATGACGTGGTCAAACGCCACGGCCACGTGGCTGACGCCCACTTCGTTGAGCAGCGCCAGCAGCGATCGCGCGAGGCCCCGCACTGCGCCCACCTCGGTGCCGTCGTCGCTTTCGCGCGCTGGCGATCCGTAGAAGGCGCGAAACAGCTCGTACGTGCCGTCAATGAGGTGCACTTTCATGATGGCGCGTTCGCCGGCAAGGGCGCGTTGGGTGATTCATCGAGTTTGATCCAGCCGCCGATCACGCCCGCGATGTAGCCGCCATCCACCACGATCTCGACCCCGTTCAGCCAGCGACAGGCTCCGATGGCGAGAAATTCGATCACTTCCGCGATATCGGCCGGCGCGCCAGTGCGCCCGACCTGAGCCACGCCCCAGTCGTACATCGCCGGGCCCACGAGGGTGCGAAAGGCGGGCGTCAGCTGAGTTTCGGTGGCGCCCGGGTTGACGCAGTTCACGCGCACACCACGCGCCAGACCGAGTCGTGCCGCGCGGTATGTATAGGCCGCCGCGCATTGCTTGGAGAATTTGTACGGATTGTCGCGCCAGGCCTCGGCGTGCGCTGCCAGCCAGTCGAGTCCGGCGTCGAAGCTGGTCGTATCGAGCAATTCGCCAACGAGATCCGCGCGCTTGGCCCAGTCGCGCCCGGCGCTGGAGGCGACATTGACGATGGCACCGCCCTCGCTGATGCGATCCACCAACGCTTCCGTGAGGTGGCGCAAGCCGAGAAAATTGACAGCGAGCACGGTGGTGGCCGGTTCAGGTCCGGCGATGCCGGCGACATTGATCAGCGCATCGAGCCGCGCCGGCAGCTGCTTCGCGGCCGCGTCGATAGCCTCGCGCTGACTGAGATCACACGGGATGAACCGCAGGGTGGTGTCGGCGGGTGCTGCAATATCCAGAACATGCACCTCGCAGTTCGCCGCGCGCAGCCGCGTGACGGTTGCGGCTCCGATGCCGGTGGCACCGCCGGTGATGGCGACGACTTTCTCCATGGACTGATGATCCGTGCCGGGTGATGACGAATGATCGCATCGTTGGCACGGGAAGGTAATATGCGCAGCGATCCCTCATGAGCCGCATCCATGTCAACCGCGCAATTGAATGCTGTGGAAGCGCGCCGTCTGATTGGCGCCGGCGAATTGTCGCCGGTACAGCTGCTCGAGGACTGCATCGCGCAGATCGAGGCAGTCGATGGTGCGGTGAATGCCATGGTGATTCGCTGCGATGCCCAGGCGCGCCACGACGCGCAAGCGGCCGAAGCCGCGGTTCGATCGGGTGCCGCACTCGGGCCGCTGCACGGCTTGCCGGTGGCCATTAAAGATATCCAGGACGTTGCGGGCCTGCCCACCACTTACGGAAGCGCGGATTTCCGGAACAGCGTGGCGAGGGCTGATGCAGGAATCGTGGCGCGCATTCGCGCGGCGGGTGGCATCGTCATCGGCAAAACCAACGTTCCGGAGATGAGCATCGGTGCCAATACGGTGAACCGGCTGTTCGGCGCCACCGGCAATCCGTTCGACGTCACGCTTACCTGTGGTGGTTCCTCCGGCGGCTCGGCAGTGGCGGTGGCCAGCCAGATGGCGCCGCTGGCCACAGGTTCGGATCATGGTGGTAGTTTGCGCATCCCGGCGTGTTACTGCGGCGTGGTGGGTTATCGCGCGACACCCGGCGTGGTACCCAATGAGCGACGCACCACCGTGCACACCAACTACAGCGTGCAGGGGCCCATGGCCCGCACCGTGGCCGACACGGCGTTGTTGTTGTCGGTGATTGCGCAGCGCTCATCTGGTACGCGACGCGACCCGATGGCGTTTCCGCTCGATGCCTCTGCATTTGCGAATCTCGCGCCGCTGGACCTGCGCACGCTGCGCGTGGCTGTGACGACGGATCTAGGCGGTGTGCTGGTATCGCAGTCCGTTCGCCGAACATTTGCCGAGCGCGTGACGCGACTGGCTAGACTCGTCGGGGTATGCGACTGGCACGCAATCGATCTGCAGCGCGCGCCGGCTGTGGACTGGCACCTGCGCCAGGATTTGTTCGTGACACAGTATTCGCACCAGGCAAAGTCGTGGGATGCCGGATTCAATCCCAACGTGCGCGCGACTTATGATTCCGCGCTCGCCACACCCATGGCGGATATC
>JAQBCT010000220.1:0-2856 GCA_032124855.1 Gammaproteobacteria bacterium | reverse complement strand
GACCAATGGCCTGGCAGGCGGCACTGCCCAGGTGATTCGGTTTCACCAGGACGACTACATGCCCGGGTTGTCCGCCGATGAGCCGCGCTCGCGAATCGATGATGCCGACGACGAAAGCGATCTCGTCTATCACGTGGTCTGTTCACGCAGCCGCGATGGGGGCGATCCCTTGGCACCGCTGCGGCCAGGCGAGACCTGGTGGCTTTCGCGTGACGACCAGTTCCCGCGCACGCAAGCGATGCCGGCTCGCTATGAAATTGTGCTGCGACGGATGGTGGAATTCAGCCGGGATGCGCGAATGTACCGCGATCGTGTCGCGCGCTACGGCGACTCGCTCGTGCCACCGGGCGTGACGGTCGATGCGGGTGCGCAGGGGATCAACGATTTGTACCGCGTGGCCGATACGCTGGCGCGGTTCTACCAGCGGCGTGAGTCACGCGCACTGCTCGCGTTGTGCAGTTTTGCGGGCGTTGCGGGGCTTTGTTTCGTTGCCTATGGGGACCTGCCGGGTCAGGAACTCATGATCTACCCCTACGTGGCGTTCCTTGTGGCCGGAATGCTAGCGTACGGACTCGAGCGACGCGGTGCCTGGCAGCGGCGGCATCTGGACTATCGCGTGCTGGCCGAAGCGTTGCGCGTGCAGTTCTTCTGGGCGGTGGCGGGCGTCACCCGATCTGCGTTGAATCGATTTGGTCACGACAGCTTCTTAAAGCGTCAGGATCTGGAGCTGGGCTGGATCCGCAACGTGTTGCGGGTGGCCGGTGCGCGAGACGATGCGCTCGGCAGTTCGGCGGGAGAGTCGGGCATCGAGTTAGCCATATCCAACTGGATCGACGATGCCAACACAACGCGCGGCCAGCTGGGATTCTATAGCGCGCGCTGGCATACCCGTCTGCGGCGTCATCGCGTGACCTCCATCGTGGGCGCGCTCTGTTTCGCGGCGGGTCTCGCGCTGGCCGTGTGGATCGCGCTCGGTCAGTGGTGGTTCGACCGCAAGGCCGCGGATGCAACGATCGCGTTCATGGGTATGTTGCCCTTGGTGGCCGCCATCTGGCAGGGCTATGCGCACCGCACCGCCGAAGCCGAATTAATCAATCAGTATCAATTCATGCAGCGCATCTTCAGCAATGCCCGCCGGCAACTCTCGCGCACCGACGCGCCCGACGAACGGCGCCGCATTCTGCGCGAACTGGGCGACGCAGCACTGCGTGAGCACAGTCAATGGATTCTGCGCCAGCGCGAGCGTCCGCTTTCAGTCACCGATTGAGCCTCCGGTCAACGGGTTCAACGCCGGGCTGGCCCTGCTAACATGCGCCGCAACTCATCCGGCAGCCGGACGGCTCAATGACGAACTACTTCCAACGCATCTTCGGTCGATCGCCGTTTCAGCCACTGCAGAAACACATTGAAGCGTGTTATCGATGCGCGCAGCTGGTGGTGCCCTTGTTGGAGCAAGTGGCCGATGGCGACTGGGCGCAGGTGACAGCCACGCAGAATGAAATTGCCGCGCTGGAAGAGGAGGCCGATGAGATCAAGCGGGATATCCGTGCCCATCTGCCGCAGGGATTCTTCCTCCCGGTGGCGCGCCCGGACCTGCTTGGGTTGCTCAACCAGCAGGATGCAATGGCGAATCGCGCAAAGGATATCGCCGGCCTGATTCTGGGTCGCAAACTGCGTTTCCCCGAACAGATGCGCAAGACGATGACGGAGTTTGCGACGGTGGCGGTGCAAGCGTGTGATCAGGCACGCACGGTGATTCAGGAGCTGGATGAACTCCTGGATACGGGATTCGGCGGCAGCGAGGCGACCCGCGTGGCCGCAATGATCTCCGAGGTGGACCTGGTTGAGCGTCGCTGTGACGAACTGGAGCGCATTGCGCGGGCCGAATTATTCGAACTCGAAGACGGACTCAAGCCCGTCGATGTGACCTTCATGTACCGCATCATCGACTGGATTGGCGATCTGGCCGATATCGCGCAGATGGTTGGGCATCGACTCGAGTTGTTGTTGAATCGTTAGCGTCGCAACAGAACCATAAAAACGGCGGATTGCGATCATGGAACTGACCCTGCTGCTGCTGATTCTCGCCGTTGTCTTCGGTCTCTACATGGCATGGGGAATTGGTGCCAACGACGTCGCCAATGCCATGGCCACTTCCGTGGGCTCCGGTGCCGTGACGGTGATGCAGGCCATCGCCATCGCCGCAGTGTTCGAGTTTCTCGGTGCATTCCTGGCCGGCGGTGAAGTTACCTCGACCATTCGCAACGGCATCATCGACTCGGCGTTGTTCGTGGACGATCCCACCAAACTGGCGCTGGGCATGCTCGCATCGCTGCTCGCAGCGGCCGTGTGGCTGACGGTGGCGTCGCACTACGGCTGGCCGGTTTCCACGACACACTCCATTGTCGGCGCCATCGTGGGCTTTGCTGTGGTGACCATGGGATTCGATGCGGTGCACTGGGATCGCATGATTTTCATCGTTGCCAGCTGGGTGGTATCACCGGTATTGGCCGCAAGCATTTCGTTCGTGCTGTTCGTGTCGGTACAGCGCCTGATCTTTGCGAAGAGCGACCCCGGTGAGTGCGCACGCCGCTATGTGCCGAGCTACATTTTTCTGACGGCCATGGTCGTTGCGCTCGTGACCTTTCTGAAGGGTCGCGCAGGCGGTCCTCGATCTCGTGGCGCAGGTCGGCGAGGCCGCCGACGGCGCCGGCGGCGACCTTGGCCAGGTCGTCGAGCAGGCGGTTCTCGGTCTGCATGGCGAAGACTCCTCCAGCGGCCTTGCGGCCCCGACGGATTATGATTGCCGTGGGCGACAAAGCAACAATGGCAACACGCCTGGCGCGCGCGTCCGCC
>JAQBCT010000219.1:0-3921 GCA_032124855.1 Gammaproteobacteria bacterium | reverse complement strand
AGCTTGCGATGAAGGGCGAGATGCCGATTCGCTGGGACGACAACTATCCCTCACGCCTCGGTGTGCTGCCGCGCAACGGCACCGATGCCGACGTGCGCTGGTACGACATCAATCCCTGTTACGTATTTCACCCGATGAACTCCTACGAGGACGGCGACAACATCGTGCTCGACGTGGCTCGCTTCAGTCACATGTGGCGCGAGGGCGCGATGGACTTCCCCAATCCGTACCTGTGGCGCTGGACGATCGACACCAAGAAGGGAACCGTGCACGAGGAGCAGATCGACGATCGGCCTGGCGAGTTCCCGCGGGTTGCCGACAGCCACATTGGTATCAAGCACCGCTTCGGCTACGAGATGGGCATGTCCGACATGTCCGGCAGCGATGATCCGATGAGCATGTCGGGCAGCATCGTCAAATACGACCGCGAGAAGGGCACGCGCACCCAGATCGACTTGGGACGTGGCTGCATGGGGGGCGAACCGGTGTTCGCACCGTCTGCCGGTGGTAAGAGCGAGGACGACGGCTACCTCATGACGTTCGTCTACGACGCGTCGACGGACTCGAGCCGCTTCGTGGTGATGGACGCGAAGACGATGGACCGCACGCCGGTTGCGTCGGTCGATCTGCCGCGCATCCCGCACGGCTTTCATGGCAGCTGGATTCCGGCAACCGTCGCGGACTGAATCACGGGCATCGACGGTACCTCATCGATCAGATCGATGAGGTACCGTCGGTCTTTCGTGCCGTTTCGACTGTCACCCGGAATCTGCCGAAGCTAATCCAATTCGAACGGTGGATTGCGTCGGTGCATCGTTGCCTGGCCGTTGGCGCAAAACCGACGCTGGCCCCTCAATCAGACTGGGTACACTAAGGCGGATAGGTCAGTCCCGACCATCCCTGAAACCGCCGTACTCGAGGAGATCAATACGTGCCCAGCAAACCCGCACACATCCAAGGCGAAGTCGCACCAGGATTCGAGTCCGTCAGAGCATTGTACGAACACAACATGCGAACGCTCGAGGAAAAGCAGACGCAGCTGTGTGTCTACGTTCAGGGTGAAAAGGTCGTGGACCTGTGGGCGTCCGTCGTGGGAGACGATACGTTCTCCGCCGATTCGCTGGTGAATGTGTTCAGCAGCGGCAAAAGTCTTGAAGCGATTGCAATGGGTTGGCTGGTCGGCCAGGGGTTGCTGCGCTACGACGCGAAGGTTGTCGAGTATTGGCCCGAGTTTGGCGCCAATGGCAAGCAGGCGTTGACCATCGCTGAACTCATGCGCCACGAAGCAGGGCTTGCAGCATTCAATACGTCGATCGCGCCGGAGGACCTGCTGACGGGAAACATCAAGCAGAACCGGATTGGCCAGATCATCGAAACGCATCCGCAGAAATTCCGTAACGGCGGTGGAAGCACGCGCGAATACCACGCTGTGACACGAGGCTGGATCGTGAATGAGGTATTCCGCCGCATCGATCCCGCGGGTAGAACGATCGGTGAATTTCTGGCCGATGAGGTCAGTGGTCCACTGGGTGTCGACGCCAACATCGGCGTAAAGGCGCAGGACCTGGAGCGCGTGGTCGATGTTGTGCCGCTGGGTGTTGGGTTCCAGGTGTGGCAGGGCATGAAGCCGAAGTTAATGAAGCGACGCATGGAGCACAACCTGTTTCAAACGGCGGCCCGGCTGGCGCGACTGCTACCAACCATGCGAAATGGGACCACAGCCGGAACGCCGTCGCCATTCAAGGGCATGAAAAAGATTTCGTTCTTCAATGATCGTTCCATCCGGATGGGTGAGACGCCGTCAGCAAACGCAACCTGTTCTGCACGCGCGCTCGCCAAGATTGCGGCGATGATGTCGACTGGTGGAAAATTCGGGGCAACTGAAATTCTGAGTGGCGCAGCCTGGACGGCGCTGCATGATGGCCCCGATAGAAAGAGCATGGGGTTCGCTACGACGACCTTTACCCAGGGCGGCGTGGCGAAATTCACGACCGCGGACGACTCGTTCACGATCACTGACCACCGCTTCAACGCAGGCCGCGAGGGATTCTTTGGGTGGATGGGACTCGGTGGCTCCCTCTTTCAATGGCATCCGCAGCATCAGATCGGTTTTGGTTATGTGCCGACATCGCTGAACGTGCTGGACTTGTTCAACGAGCGGGGCAAGGCCTATCAGGCTGAAGTGTTGCGCTGCGTTCGGTCGTGAGGCGGCGAAGGGGCCGCGCCAGGTTGACGACACGAACGGCCCGACAACAAACTGAAGTTCGTTCGATGCATGTTGGGAGACACATGGAGATCATCTCTGCAGATTCGCACGTGGTTGAGGGGCCTGATGTCTTTGCGGGGCTCGCAGAGCGTTTTGGTGACGATGCGCCGCGGGTAATCTCGATCGAAGGGGATGGAGATCAAATCGTCGTGCCGTCGAGAGGCGCGAAGGGCGTCAACGTCGCGCGCATGGGACTCGCCGCCACGCGTCTCGACCGGCGCGAGCCGATCGATCGCAAGCAGGCGCACAAACCCGACGTTGGGAGCATTGATGATCCCGAGATTCAAGCTTTGTTCGCAGGCGGCTACGCGGCGATGCGCCCTGGACTGGTAGACGGTTCTAAGCGAGGCGACGATCAGGACATCGACGGAGTTGCTGCGGAGTTTCTGTATCCCGGCTACTTCGCCATGTTCAGTTTCCCCAACGTGGATCTTCTGGTTGCCCTGCAGAAGAACTACAACGATTGGTTGCACGATCATTGTTCGGCGTCGAATGGGCGGTTGTACGGGCTGGCGGCGTTGCCGGTCCAGGATCCGGATGCTGCCAGCAAGGAGTTGGACCGGGTGCTGGCAATGGGCTATCGCGGTGCGTGCATTCCGTGCACGTCACCGGCAGATCGGCCTTACTACGACGCGGCGTATGAACCGCTGTGGGCACGCGCGGCCGAGGCGAAGTTTCCGCTGTCGATGCACGTCGGTTGCGTTTCATACGTCCCGCGAGAGCATCGCCCCGCCCGCCGGCGTGATGGCATTGCCGCCTATGCGGGATCGCAGGCCACCGTGCAGGATACGTTGATTGAATTCATGTGCCGGGGCGTCTGCACTCGACACCCTGAGTTACAGATTGTGGTTGCCGAATTCAATGCGGGGTGGATCGCACATTGGTTGGAACGTGTCGATCAAGGCTGGCAGCGCGAATACGGCCAGAACCCGAGTGGTGCGAAATACGAGTCGATCCATGACATCTGGAAGCGGCAGTTTTTTGCCACCATCGAAGATGACCAGCCCGCGCTGCGAACGCGCGACATGATCGGTGAGGAGCGATTGATGTGGGGGTCGGATTATCCCCACACGGATTCCACCTGGCCCTGCTCGGCTGCGGTGCTCGAAGAGATGTTCAAAGATTATCCGGCTGTCGCGAAGGATCGGATCACGCGCGACAACGTCCGAAATCTCTACCGGCTTGCCTGAAGCAGGCGGGGGTCGGAGTACTGTACCGGAGTGAAGTCGGGGGATCGACGAGTCGCGCGTTAAGGTTTCGAACTGCGGGCGGATCGTCGCTCCGATCCTAATCGGGACGAACCCCGACGTCGCGATTCATCGAGTAGCCCAACGCCTGGTACATCTTGTAGCCGATCAAGTCCCGCAATGCCGGATCAAGCGCGCGTGCTATTTCGGGTGGCACGTCCAGGTATTGGTTTTCCTCCTGCCGAATCCAGCCGACCGAGTAGGTCAGCACGATGCCGTAACGCCAGTCATCGGACGTGTTGGCGCCGGCGCCGTGCAACGTGCCGCCCAGCCAGTACAGCACCGAACTGCCGGCATTTCTGCGGCGATGATTTCCGACGGCGCCGCGCGACGATCGGCGGGCCAGGTGTGGCTGCCCGGCACCAGGAGAGTCGCACCGTTTGCCGCGTGAAAGTCGGTGATGGCCCA
>JAQBCT010000218.1:0-15958 GCA_032124855.1 Gammaproteobacteria bacterium | reverse complement strand
TCCCGTCTTTGCGTCCACGACGCTCTGGTGCAGATGAAGTGCGCTGCCCGGTTCGCGGGCCATCGGTTTGGCCATGAACGTGGCATAGATGCCGTGCTTCAGCGCCGCCTCGCGCGCCACGCGTTTGAACAGGAATACCTGATCGGCGAGTTCGAGCGGATCACCGTGCAGGAAATTCACTTCCAGCTGGCCCGCACCATCTTCATGGGAGAGCGAATCGGCGTCGACCTCCATCGCTTCGCAGTAGTCGTAGATATCCTCGATGATCGGATCGAATTCGTTCACCGCATCGATGCTGTAGGAACGTCCCGCACCTTCCTTGCGCCCTGCACGCCCAACGGGTGCTTCGAGGGGATAATCCGGGTCTTTGTTCTGCTGCACCAGATAAAATTCCACTTCCGGTGCAATGATCGGCTTCCAGCCCTTCTCCGCATAGAGCGCAAGAATACGCTTCAGCACCTGACGCGGCGCGTGGGCCAACGGTTCCATACCTTTGCGGTAACAGTCAACGATCACGCTCGCCGTGGGTTCGTGGGCCCAGGGCACGGCGCGCATCGTGTTGAAATCGGGCACCAGCAGCAGGTCGGCATCGATCTCGTATCGTTCACCGTCGACAGCGCCGTAGTCGCCCGTGATGCCTTGCACGAATACCGACTCGGGCAGGCGCAATTTGTGCTTCAGAAATCTGTTTGCAGGAAAAAACTTGCCGCGCGCCACGCCCGCAATGTCGGGGACAATGGCCTCGACTTCATCGATTCGATGTTCAGCCAACCATTTCTCTGGATCACTCGACATACAACGCCGGAGGGTTGAAAAACAGGGCGCAAGTCTACCGCGGAACGTCCTTGACCCCAACGTGGACACCACCCAACACTGCGCAGAAAGCGACCAGACGTGACAGATGTATCCCGATTCCTACTACGCAGCCACCGCAGCCATGCTGCCCGAACAGCCGCCGCTGGACTCATCCCTGCGGGCAGACGTTTGCGTCATCGGTGCTGGCTATACCGGCCTATCCACGGCGTTGCACGCTGCGCGGGCGGGCTTGAAGGTCGTTGTACTGGAAGCCCAACGCATCGGTTGGGGTGCCTCAGGGCGCAACGGGGGTCAACTCTACGGCGGCCAGCGTCAGGATGTGGACTGGCTCGAATCCCGCTTCGGCATCGACGATGCCCGGCGCCTGTGGCAATACGGCGAGGACGCCAAGAGGCTCGTGAAGCGGCTGATTGTCGATCTGTCGATCGACTGTGACCTGACCCCTGGCATCGCACTGGTTGCACACCGCGCGCGATACGTTGCCGACTACCACGCGCTGGCCGAAAAACTGACAACGCGCTACGGCCGCGAGGCCATCGAGAAACTCGACGCTGAGGATACGCGCGCGCTGCTGGGCACCGATGTCTATTTCGGTGGCTATGTCGATTGGGATGCGGCACATCTGCATCCGCTGAATCTGGCGCTGGGTGTGGCGCGCGAGTGCATGCGCCTTGGGGTCAGCTTCTACGAAAACAGTCGGGCGCTCTCATTCGAGGATGGCGCCCTGGTGACGGTGCGGACAGCTGGCGGACAGCTCAAGGCAGACCATCTCGTGCTGGCCACCAATGGCTATCTCGGCAATCTAGCGCCGAAGATTGCCGGACGGATCATGCCGATCAACAACTTTATCATTGCAACCGAGCCCCTCGATGCCGCGCTGGCCGATTCGATCAATCCGCGGCGTGTTGCAGCTGGCGATTCACGCTTCGTGATCAACTATTTCCGCATGACCAAGGATCGCCGCCTCATATTCGGTGGTGGCGAGAATTATCGCCGCGCATTTCCTGCAGACATCGCCAACTTCGTGCGTCCCTACATGCTCAAGATTTACCCGCAGCTGGCGGCGGCGCACATCGATCATGCATGGGGCGGAGGACTTGCGATCACGCTGAATCGCTTGCCGCATTTCGGCCGTCTGAGCCGGCATGTGTATTTCGCACAGGGTTATTCGGGCCAAGGTGTCGCCATGGCCCATCTGGCCGGGTTGCTACTCGCCGAGGTGATCCGCGGAACAGCCGAACGCTTCGATGTATTTGCGCGCCTGCCCACCCCGCCATTCCCCGGCGGCCGCTGGCTGCGTTGGCCAGGACTGGTGCTGGGAATGACCTACTTCGCCTTACGCGACAGAATTTGAGGACGTCAACGCGCTGAGCGCGCGATGCCGCGCCGCGTAAACCACAACGAAACGATGATGCCGAGGCTGATGACGCCAATGAACAACGTCGCCAACGCGTTGATCTCCGGCGACAAGCCGCGCCGCACCATCGAGAAAACCACCATCGGCAAGGTGCTGGAGCCGGGGCCGGAAACGAAGCTCGCGACCACGAGATCATCTAACGACAATGTAAAGGCGAGCAGCCAGCCACCGATCAGCGCCGGCGCGATCAGCGGCAGCGTAATCACCAGATAGACTTTCCAAGGACGCGCGCCGAGGTCGAGTGCGGCTTCTTCCAATGATCGATCGAAGCTGGACAGGCGCGCCTGAACCATCACCGCCACGAATGCCATCGAAAACGTAATGTGCGCAATGATGATGGTGGTTACGCCGCGCGTTTTGGGCCAACCAAACAGGGAATCCGTTGCCACGAACAGCAACAGCAACGAAAGACCTGTGATCACCTCCGGCATCACCAGCGGCGCGGCCACCAGACCTGTGAATACTGTGCGTCCCGGAAAACGCGTGTAGCGAACCAGGGCGAATGCAGCGAGGGTGCCCAGAATGACCGCAAACGTTGCGCTCACGCTGGCCACGCGCAAACTAAGAAGCGCTGCATCGATGAGCTGTTGATTCTCCAGCAGCGCGCTGTACCACTGGGTCGAAAAGCCCTTCCACACCGTCACGCGCGGACTGGCGTTGAAGGAGTAGATCACCAGCGCCGTGATGGGCATGTACAGGAACGCAAACGCGAGACCCACGAATGCGTACAGGCGAACTCTCATGCCGGTTCCGCCCGCGACTGGTAGCGCTGGAAGAGCATGATGGGTACGACCAGAAAGACGAGCATCGCCACCGCCACCGCGCTGGCCACGGGCCAGTCTCGATTGGAAAAGAACTCGTTCCACAGCACGCGACCGATCATGGGCGCATCGGGACCACCTAACAGCTCAGGGATAACGAATTCACCCACCGCCGGAATGAATACCAGACCGCAGCCGGCGATGATCCCGGGCAACGACAACGGCAGCGTTACCGCAATGAACACGCGCCACGGCGGGGCACCGAGGTCCGCCGCCGCTTCGTTCAAGGTCAGGTCGAGCCGCTCCAGCGCGGCATACAGCGGCAAGATCATGAACGGGAGATAGGAGTAGACGATGCCGAGATAGATGGCGAAGTCCGTGTACAGAATCTGTATCGGCTCGTCGACGATGCCGGCATACATCAGCAGTGAATTGACCACCCCATTGCCCTGCAGCAATACCTTCCACGCGTACACGCGAATCAGGAACGAGGTCCAGAACGGGAGCACCACGAGCATCAGCAGAGTGTTGCGCCAATTGCCCGTGGCGCGCGCGATGCCGTACGCCACGGGGTAGCCGATCAACAGCGCGATGAGTGTGGCGAAGAACGCCGTCTTCACGGCTTTGAGGTAGGCGTCTTTGTAGAACGGATCATCGATCAGAAACGCGAAATTCTCGGTGGTGGCCGTGATCTGCACTGCGCCGTCATCAGCCGTTTCCCACAGAGGGCCGTACGGGGGTTGCGCGAGTTCGGGTTCCGCCAGCGAGATCTTCATCACCAGCAGGAAGGGAATCAGGAAGAAGATCCCCAGCCACAGATAAGGCATGCCGATGACAAACGTCCGTCCCGCGCGATTCATCTGTGCGCACCGCGTTCAGGCAACGATCAACACTCCGCTGGCGGACGCCCACGATACCCACACGACTTCGTCCCACTCGTGAGGAAGTTTCAGGTCACGCGCTTGATTGGGTTGCGTGACCTGCAGCATGCGGCCGCTGTCGGTGCGGATACGAAAGATGCATGACGCACCCAGGTAGGCGATCTCGGCCACCACGCCACGCATGCGGTTGCCCGCCGCCGCACCGGGGTCGTCACGGGACAGGCGCAACTTCTCCGGGCGTAGCGCCACGGCGCAGGCCTGACCGGGATTCAGCGCTATGTCATGCGCCACTGTGATGGCGTCGGGTGAATCTTCAACCGTCAACGTGACGACCCCATCAATGCATCCAGCGACGGTGCCTTCAAACAGGTTCACCGAACCGATGAAATCCGCCACGAAGCGATTCGCTGGTGCTTCGTAGATGGTGCGTGGCGTGCCCGTTTGAACGATACGACCCGCATGCATCACGCCGATTCGGGTGGCCAGGCTCATTGCCTCTTCCTGATCGTGCGTCACTACAATGAAAGTAATACCCACTTCGTCCTGGATGCGCATCAGCTCGAACTGGGTCTGCTCACGCAGCCGTTTGTCCAGCGCGGCGAGCGGTTCATCTAACAGTAGAACACGGGGGCGCTTCACGAGCGCCCGCGCCAGTGCGACCCGTTGCCGCTGTCCACCGGACAGCTGATCCGGACGCCGCTTACCGAAGCTCTGCATTTCCACGAGCTTGAGAATGCTAGCCACCCGTTCATCGATTTCGGCGTTCGGCAGACCTTCCTGGCGCAGGCCGAAGCCGACGTTGCGCTCCACATTCATATGCGGAAACAGGGCATACGACTGGAACATCATATTTACCGGGCGTTTGTGCGGTGGCACGTGCGTGATATCAACACCGCCAATCAGCATGCGGCCGGCGGTCGGCTGTTCAAACCCGGCCAGCAGGCGCAGCAGCGTGGTTTTGCCGCAGCCGGAGCCGCCCAGCAATGCAAAACACTCACCCTCGCCGACATCGAGCGTGACATCGTCAACGGCAACAACGTCACCGAAGCGTTTGGTGACACCATCGAAGCGCACCAGGGGTTCGCCCGTCAGCGACCGGCTTTGGCCTGGGTCCATGCTCGATTTCGCAATCGTACGAAGCGGGGTGACTTCGGTCCCACGGCAATCAGTCGCGCCATCTCATCCGCCGAAGGAAAGATCACCGGATTATCGCGCACCTGTGGATCCAGCAGCGGCCACGATGCCTTGTTCGGGTTCGCATAGAGGATGGCGTCCGTGATGCGTGCGGCTACGGGCGGTTCAAGAATGAAGTTGATCCAGCGCAGCGCCGCTGCCGGATGTGGCGCGTCCTTGGGGATGGCCATGATGTCGAACCACACGATGGCGCCTTCTTTCGGCAGCCGATAGTCGATCTTGATACCAGCGCGCGCGCTCCTGATAGCCTGGAAAACATCGCCGGACCAGCCCAGCGCGAGGCAGATCTCCCCATTGGCCAGATCGTCCACGTAACTGGTGGATTGAAAATAGCGGATATAGGGCTGCACTTTAGCGATGACATCAACAGCGGCGGCGAGGTCTTCCCGGCTCTGCGAATCCGGGTCGCGGCCCAGATAGATCAGGGCTGATTCCACCATCTCATCGCCTGCATCCAGCAACGTCACGCCACAATCGGCGAATCGCGAGACCACCGCTGGGTCGAACAACATCCGCCAGCTATCAATCGGCGCATCCGGCATCCGCGCCTGGATGGCATCCACATTGAATGCGATGCCTGACGTGCCCCACATATACGGCACGCCGTATTGATTGCCAGGATCGAGTTTCGCGATGCGCTGCATCAGCGCTGGATCGAGGTTGCCGTAGTTGGAAAGCGCGCTGCGGTCGATGGGTTGGTAGAGGCCGGCGCGAACCTGCTCTGCATAGAAACTACCAGAGGGCACCACGAAGTCGTAGCCCGAGTTGCCGGCCAGCAGTTTCGCCTCCAGCACGTCGTTCTGATCCATCAGGTCGTAGTTGACCTTGATGCCCGTGGCCGTTTCGAAGGCCGGAATCGAAGCGGCGTCGATGTAGTTCGTCCAATTGAAAATATTGACGACATTTTCCGATCCACCAAACAGCGGCACGCCGAATAGGGTGACGGCGAGCAATGCAATCGCGCCCACACGGCGGGTGCACACCGATCCCTTGCCAATTGACGACTGACGACTGACTGTGATGCTCCCGGCTGGCGGTTCAGGCAGTATCTCAAGCTGACGCCAATGGTAGCTTTATTCGGGGACCTGCGAATATGCGCAAACGGCGCAACGACGATGCGCTGGGGATGACTGCCCCAATCACCCGCCGCGATTTTTTGAACGGTGCTTTGCTTGCCGCTGCCAGCCTGGGCGCATCGCGCACGGCAGCCGCGGACGACGCCTACTATCCGCCGGCGTGGACCGGGTTGCGTGGCAGCCACGTCGGTTCGTTCGAGGCGGCTCACGCGCTCGCCCGCGAGCATAAGAAGTTCCCCGACACCGCGCCGATTGTTGATGCCGAATATGACCTCGTGGTGGTCGGCGCCGGTATCTCCGGATTGGCCGCCGCGTTCTTCTACCAGAGCACGCGCCCGCGTGCGCGCATTCTGTTGCTCGACAACCACGATGATTTCGGCGGCCACGCCAAGCGCAACGAATTCACCACGGGCGATGCGCACCTCATCGGCTATGGCGGCAGCCAGTCCATTGATGGACCGGCGCACTACAGCAGTGTCGCCAAGGGGCTGCTCACAACGCTGGGCATCGACACCCAGCGCTTCTATGCCGCGTTTGATGACTCCCTGTACAACAAGCTCGGCATGTCGCGCGGCGTCGCATTTTCGTCCGCTTCGTTCACTCGCAACACGATCGTGCCGTACGATCTGCGCAGCCCGACACCTGCAGCGATTCAGATGCTGCCCCTCACACCCGCCGGGCGTGGCGACCTGCAACGGCTGTACTCAACCACTGACTTTCTACCCGGGCTGTCCGTCGCGGAACGGCTCGCCCTGCTGCGCCGCACGTCCTATCTCGATTACCTGCAGCACACCGTGGGCGTCGGCGCTGAAACCACCACGTTGCTGAAGTGTGTGCCGAACGGATTCTGGGGACTCAACTACGACGCGTTGTCGGCGCTCGAAGCCTATCGACTGGGCGAACCGGGCTTCACGGGCTTGCCGTTCGATGCCGTAGACAACCCTTATCCAGAGGACGAGCCGTATATCTTTCACTTCCCTGACGGCAACGCCTCTGTGGCCCGCGCACTGGTTCGGCGCATGATTCCATCGATCGCCCCTGGCAACACAATGGACGATCTGGTGACCGCGCGCTTCGACTATGCGCGCCTCGACGAAGCGGACGCCGCGGTACGCATCCGATTGAAGAGCACTGCGTTGCATGTTGCGCCCGTGGCTGGTGCCTACGACGCTGTCTATGCGCGTGGCGGTTCGCTCGAGCGTGTGCGCGCAAGGCACTGTGTGCTGGCCTGCTACAACAATATGATTCCCTATCTGCTGGACAACGTGCCAGATGAACAACGCATCGCGCTTGGCGAGGCCGTTCGAACGCCGCTGATCTACACCAACGTGGTGCTGAAGAACTGGCGCGCGTTCGTGGCCGCGGGCTGTCATCAGCTGTATTGCCCCACGAGCTATTACCCGTTCGTGATGCTCGAGTTCCCCGTGTCGTTGGGCAGCTACCACTTCTCACGAACGCCCGACGACCCCATCGTGGTGCATCTGTCACGCGCGCCGGTGCCGGGCGATGGCTCGCGGGACGTCGATCAGTTCCGCGCTGGACGCTACGAGATCCTGGGGACGCAGTTCACGACGCTGGAGCGCGCTACGCGCAATCAGCTGGCCGAAATGCTGGGCGGCTACGGCTTCGACCCCGCTCGCGATATCGCCGCCATCACCATCAACCGGTGGCCCCACGGCTACGCGCGTGAATACAACGAGCTGTTCGATGCGCCGGACAGCGCCAACGGGCCGTTCTGGGAGCGCGCGCGCAAACCCATCCGCGGCATCACCATCGCCAATTCGGATGCGCAGGGAAAAGCCTATGTGAACGCCGCCATCGACGCCGGGTATCGAGCCGTCAACGAACTCGGCTAACGCGAATAGACCGTCCCGCCGGCCAGCAATGTCCGGGTAACGTGGACCTCGCTGATCTGCGCCACTGGCACGTCAAACAGATCGCGATCCAGCACCACGATGTCAGCAAATTTGCCAACTTCCAGCGACCCGGTGTGGTTCTCCTGGTGCATAAGATAGGCACCGTTCGTCGTATAGGCTTCCAGCATCTTTTGCAGCGGCAACCGCTCTGCACTGTTCAGCACGCCCACGGCGACACCCGCCGGATCCTCTCGCATGATCCCTGTCTGGATTGCCAACAACGGATTCATCGACGACACCGACCAGTCGCTGCCACCTGCAAGTGTGGTACCGGCGCGCACCAGCGATGCAAAAGGGTACATCTGGTCCACCCGCGCCTGACCCACTTGAGGCAGGTTGAGATCGGTGATGTACGCATCCGGGTACGCCCACAATGCCTGGATATTGGCGACGACGCCGAGTTCAGCAAAACGCGAACGATCGGCCGGATCGACCAGCTGCAAGTGCGCAATGTGATGGCGATTATCCAAGGCGCCGTTTGCAATCCGCGCGGCCGCCACCGCGTCAAGCGCGGCGCGAACGGCGCGATCGCCGATCGCATGCAGATGCACTTGAATGCCCCTCCGATCCAGATCGACGACGCGTGCGTTGAGTTGCTGCGTTAGTTCGAGCAGCTGGCCCGTGCTGCCAGGGTTATCCAGATAGGGCTCCAGGAGCGCAGCCGTCTCGCTCTCGAGTACACCATCCACAAAGATCTTGGCCGCGTCCGCATGAACGCGCCGCGCCGTGCCACGATCCTGGGGACGCATCAGCTCGGTCGCTTGCGGATCGGTCACCTGCACCGAAACAACGACGCGAACAGACAGCTCGCCCCGGGCGTCAACGGCGTCGTAGGCGGCCAGCTCCGAGGCCCCGGCGCTCGCTTCGATGATGGAAGTGATGCCGAATTCCTTCGCCAGCGCCAGGGCGCGCAGCAGGCCCGCCTCACGCACCGCATCCGAAATCGGCGGCACCTGGTCCTGTACGAGATTCATCGCAGTGCGTTCACGAAGTGTGCCGGATGCTTCCGCGGTCTGAAGATCGCGCTCGATCACTCCGCCTGACGGATCGGTTGAATCGCGAGTGATCCCGGCGAGCGCGAGCGCGCGGGAGTCGACCCAGAGCGAATGACTGTCTTCGCTTTCCAGTGCAACGGGGCGATCCAAACCAAGCGAATCCAACAGCGCCTTGTTGGGATTTGCGTCCTTAAACAGCGCCGGATTCCAGCCGCCCCCCACCAGCCAGCCCGTGCCTGGCTGCGCGTCACCGCACGCCGTCACCTTCGCGAGCACGTCAGCAACGGAATCGAGCAACGCCAGATCGCACTGCGCCAGTGCCACCCCACTGGCAACCGCGTGGCTGTGCGAATCCACGAAGCCGGGCAACACCATCTGTCCCTCGAGATCGATCGTGTTTTCGCTGGCATAGACCGCAGAAATCTCCTCGTCACTGCCCACGGCCACGATTCGACCGTCGGCGATGGCCAGCGCCTCGGCGCGTGGCTGCGCAGGATTCATCGTGTACACGGCACCACCACGCAGAATCAGGTCGACGGGCCGATGTTCCGTGCTGCATCCCAACAGACCTGCAAACAAAACCACACCGGAAACGAACCGCACGGCATCCCCTTTATCGAACTGTTTATGTAATCGACTTGTGACGATGATCGCGCTCTCAGCAATCCTTACACGGGCGCTCCACTGTCCTCAACGATTCCTCCAGCGTGCTCTGTCAGGCTCGTCGCATGAACACGAATGCCATCGTCCTGTGCTGCACGCTCCTCGCCGCCATCCCGGCTGCAGCCGCTGAGCCCCGCTTCGACCTCTCGCAGGACGAATACGCGGTGGGGGTGCGTCACTTCGGCGTCGATGAAGACACCCGGATCATCGGCTGGCAGTTGGCCGACGGCATTTACTTCGGGCGACGGCAGGGCGAGATCGACGACTTCGGTTTTGTGCTCAAGCGCGGCGATACGCAGTACTCGTTCACGGAGCACGGCATCGGCTGGCACCGATCGATCTCGCTTTTCCACTAAAGTCTTCCGCCGGGCTATCCCGCTAACGATTCTCGACGCGGCTGTAGTCGAGCACGCCCCGCTCGGCATAGTTCAGCGCCTGCACCTGCTCAAAGATGCGGTCGCTGTGGGCCCAGAAAGCCGCATCGCTGCGCCTGACACCGAACGCGTCCATCAATGCTTCGTAATCCGCCTCGTCCGACAGTGCACCCACAGCTGCGACGAAACGAGGCAGGTCCTGCGGCGTCAAATGATAGAACGCGTTCGGATAGGCCCCCAGATAGCCTGGCACGACCGTGAGCGTATCTTCCGCCGGCACACGCCGCTTGCTGTCGCCGACCATGCTCGCGACATTCGTGTGCGCGTCGTTGTGCACCAATGTAAAGACCTGCATGCCCTGGCTGGTTTGAATGCTCAGCAAAGACAGTTCCGGCAGCAGCGACACACTGTCGCCGCGCAGGTCCGCGAGGTGCTGGATCTGCTCGCATACGCCGGCGTCGGCCTCGCACACGGGTAGGTCGTAGTCATGCGACAACACAGAGGTCACGCGCTCCGTCAGGCGTTCATAGAGTTCGCGCTTCGGATCTGCGCTGGTGTATTCGATGCCTGTGTCGGCATCGAATGCCACCTGATAGTCGGCGAGAAATTTGCCAATCTTCTTTTCGGCACCGCGATACCAGAATTTGATGGTTGCTGTGCGCGCTTCCCGCGGCATCAGATAGAGGAAGTTGAACTCACCGCCAATGCGCAGGAAGTCCATGTACAAACGCGAAAACACCTGGTGCCCGGCATCACCGTAAACGTCGTAGCCCGCGACGAGTAAGTAGTGAATCCGCTCGAGCAGGGGGTAGTCGATGACCCACGCCGTCTTTGGCTCAGGACCGACCAGTCCCTTCACGACCGTGGCGCTGTTGAAATGGCGGAAGATTGTCAGCGCGGCGTTGTCGTTCACGCCATCACCGTCCCAGATCACCGCTGTGGTGAGCGCCCGACCGTTTGGAAACGTGGCCTGCTCGTGTGCCGCCCTGGCCTGCAGGTACTGTTTCTCGAGTTTGCCGTACGCGTGCCAGCGCGCCAGGTTAATCAGATTGCTGCCTTGTTGCGCTGGCAGCGCCAGCGCCTTCACTTGTTCAGCGAGGAATTCACCATCATGGGTTGCAGACTCGACGCTGGGGTCGATGAACCACACCCAGAACTGATCGTCGATGACATCCAGCGCGATCTGGCCGCGACAGACAGGTCCCTTGATGAAGCCCATGATCGTGTACTGCGCTTCATCGAGCATGAATTGATAGCGGGCCGTGGCGGGCAACGCGAGAAACGTCGCGAATGGATTGGATGCGTCCACGATGTCGTAGCCGGGCAGCGCGACCACGTCGAAATCGGGTTCGACAAACAGCGCCTGCCAGCGCGCCTTTCGCGCCGCGTTCAGTCGATACGCCATGTGCGTCTTCGACACAAGCGTGTCTGTGCTGCGCTGCAGCCGGTAATAAGGACGCGCCACACCGGGATCGTCGTAGGGCCGGCGGGTGGCGATGATATCGATGGGCTGTCCCGGCGGCGTGGTTGAACGCACGAGCCGGAAGTGTTCAGCGGTGCCGATGTCGTTGAAGTAGAGATCTGCCAGGAACAGATGCTCGTACATGTACCGACTCATCAGTTGTTCTTTCAGCGATGCCCCATTGAAGAAGCCCTCCCACTCCTCAACAGCGGCGACATATGACGCCGCCATTGGCACTACGGGTCTGTGCTTGGCGCCGCCGCTCAACCACTGCGTGAGCGTGGCGAACTCCGACTCCGCGATGGCCGGCATGGCGAACGGCATGCCGCCCTCCGGGTGCTTGCTGGCATAGTCGGGAAAGGCTTCGAGCGCGCTGCAGGATTGTGGACGGTCGAGCGAAAGGTCGAACATCCCTGCCGGCAGCTTGCCTTTTGGCAGTGAATTGCGCTGCTTCAGCTGCAGCATGTTGTACAGCACGCTGGCCTGGAGATTCGTTTGCGGATCCTGATTACGCTCGTTCAACACCGGCGTGAATCCCTTGTCGCGCCACTCTCCGGTCGTCTGTGCATCGATACCCAGACGGGTCAACGGCGCTTCAAGCAGCCGCGCGCTGTGATAGACCAACGCACTGCTCGCGCCGCGGTCGATTCCTGCGAACGATTCCATCTTCAGCTGACACGGCGCGTCGTAACAGGCGTGGCAGACCAGACAGCGCCGATTGAAAATGGGTTCGACATCAGTGTGATAGTCGACGCCGCCCGGTGATCCCGTTGCGACGCGATCGCGCACCTGCGCCGCCCCATAACGCTCATCCAGACTGCGAACGGCAACCGCGGCGCAACCGGCCAACACGATGACACCGAACAGCCAAACGAGACGATGGCTCATGAACGCAACATCCGCGGACGAAAATTTGGCCGCAGGATAGACGCACGCGCTGCCTTTTTGAACTGTGGCGCAGCGACAGCAGGACACCGAGCTGCGCATGGCTCGAATTGGCGCCCCACAAGCGAGCCCAACCACACCACAACTAGAGAGGTTTCAAGCGTTTACGCGCACATTTGTTTGTGCTACTTGTAACAAAACCATTTCGGGGTGTGCCATGGCGGTACAGGTGGATACGACGACGGTGAGTCCACCGTCCACGCTGCTGGCCCTGTCCGAGGGCTGGCGCGCTCTGCTCGAAGCCGCCACATTGCTCCCCAGCATGCCGATCCTGCGCAACCTACCGCGCGGCGATGGGCATCCAGTCTATGTGCTCCCCGGCTTCATGGCAGATAGCCAGTCCACCGCCATGCTGTGTCGCTGGCTAGACCGTCAGGGGTACCAGGCAATCCCCTGGGGCTTTGGACGCAACCTCGGTCCGCGCGGCATCCTGATGGAGCGCATGGTTGTTACGGTAACTGAACTCGCTCGGGCGCATGGCCAGCGGGTGAGTCTGATCGGGCAAAGCCTCGGCGGCGTCTTCGCGCGCGAAATTGCCAAAGCCATTCCGCAACATATCCGCCAGGTCATCACACTGGGCTCGCCGTTTCGCCAGACGACCACCAACGGCACCCAACCCGCCGTGATGCGGCTATTCGAAATGGCCAGTGGCCAAAAGGCGGACGAGCTCAAACTCAGCATGGGCGATATTTCGCGGCCGCCGTCCGTTCCATCGACCGCGATCTACAGCAGAACCGACGGCGTCGCGAATTGGAAAACGTGTATCGAAGAGGAGCGGGCCAACACGGACAACGTCGAGGTCTATGCCAGCCACTGCGGGATGGGCTTCAATCCAACCATCTATTACGTGATTGGCGACCGCCTCGCACAGCCCGCGGACAAATGGCAGAAATTTGCACGCAACGGTGCGCGTTGTTTCGTCTATCCGGATGCGATATTCGCGGCACGTAGCGTACCTGTCGCCGTTTAGGGGGCAGGCTCCGCCCCGCCAGTTCCGGTCCGTTTGCCCTCAGCCGTCTTGGAGCCCGCGCTGAGGATCCCCGACAACAGATTCTGATACGCCTCCCAGCTCTGCACGCCGCCGGCGATGATCGTCCGCGTGATGCCCGACAATAGATTGCTGTCCATGCCTTTTTCTACCTGCCGGGTAATGCGTTCCACGACCAGTGTCTGGATCGGCGTCAAGTCAGGCAGACCGAACAGGCGCCGAAGCTCCTCCGGGGTGAGATCGAGATCGACGGATACCTTCATTGCGGCGGCTCCTTGCTGTTGTTGCGGGTTGCTGCGACCTCGATGCGCGTTTCCGCACTGCGTCAAAGCGTATACCATGTCCGCACACCGCTGGCGATTTTACGCGACAGGAGCATGCTGCAGTGCGGATTCTCAAGAAATACCCCAATCGCCGACTCTACGACACCGAGCTGAGCGCTTACGTCACGCTGGAAGACGTCCGCAAGATGATCCTCGGCAAGGATCCGGTGAAAGTGCTCGACTCCAAGACCGGCAAAGATCTCACCCGATCGGTGCTGTTGCAGATCATCGCCGACCAAGAGGCCGAAGGGCACGAGCCGCTACTGACCAACCGCGTCCTGGAGCAGGTCGTGCGGTTCTACGGGGACAGTATGCAGAACGTCCTCTCTCGCTATCTCGAGCAGAGCATCATGACCTTCCTCGAACAGCAGGAACTGTACCAACGCCGTATGCGCGATGTGTTGAACGCCAGCCCCATCAAATTGATGCAGCGCCTGGCCGATCAGAACATCAATTTCCTGCGCTCACTGATGCCAGGCGGGCAGCCACCGACGCCCACCGAATCGAGCGAGGCTGAGGCGGCTTCTGCGCCGGGCGACACTACTGCATCCTCCGACGAGGCCACCGCCACGGATCGGCCAATCCAGCGCAGCAACGGCTGAAGCGCGCCGCCGGTGCCGCCGCACCGGACAGTTGATACACTCGAACCCGCGGCTTGCGAAGAATTCCAATCGTGGTGGGGGATATCATGCGACGTTTAATGCAGTGCCAGGCGGCACTACCCGTATTTCTATTGTTCCTCAGCGCATGCTCGGAGGCGCCGCCACCGGCTCAGACCGCAGCATCGGCCGCCGTTAGCGCAACAACCAATCCCCGGGCGGAGGAAATCCGCAGCAAAACGCTCTCGGTCGACGCCGATCGCATCATCGAAGCTGATGGCGAGCCTGGCAACTGGCTTGCCCATGGACGCACCTACTCCGAACAGCGCTTTTCACCGCTGAATGAGATCAGTGATCGCAACATCGGCGAGCTGGGGCTTGCCTGGTACTTCAGTACGGGAACGACGCGCGGCATCGAAGCGACCCCGATTGTGGTCGATGGTGTGATGTTCACCTCCGGTCCGTGGAGCCTGGTATTCGCCAACGATGCGAAAACGGGAGCGCCCTTGTGGCAATACGACCCGCAAGTGCCGCGCGAATGGGGCAAGTTCGCATGCTGCGATGTGGTGAATCGCGGTGTTGCCGTGTGGAAGGGCAAGGTATTCGTCGGCACCATCGATGGAAGGCTGATCGCACTCGACGCAGGCACCGGCGAGCCGGTTTGGCAGCAACTGACCATCGATCCAGAGCGGCCCTATACGATCACGGGCGCACCCCGTGTTGTGCACGACAAGGTCGTGATCGGCAACGGTGGCGCCGAGTACGGTGTGCGCGGCTATGTCACGGCTTACGACACCGAAACCGGCAAGCAGGCGTGGCGCTTCTACACCGTGCCCGGAGATCCGGCCAAGCCGTTCGAAGGTCCACACATGGAGAAAGCCGCAGCCACGTGGCGCGGCGGGAAATGGTGGGAAGTGGGCGGCGGCGGCACCGTCTGGGACTCGATGGCATACGACCCGGAACTCAATCTGCTGTACATCGGAGTGGGTAACGGTTCCCCGTGGAATCGTTATATCCGCAGCCCCGGCGGCGGCGACAACCTCTACCTGTCATCCATCGTCGCGATCAACCCTGACGATGGCACGATGGCGTGGTACTACCAGACCACGCCGGGCGACAGCTGGGACTACACGGCCACGCAGCACATGATCCTCGCCGATATCGAGATTGATGGCAGTCTTCGCAAAGTGATCATGCAGGCGCCGAAGAACGGCTTCTTCTACGTCATCGACCGCACGAACGGGGAGTTCATTACGGCGGAAGCCTACGTACCGGTTACCTGGGCGACGCGCATCGATCCGGAAACGGGGCGGCCCGTCGAGAATCCCGACGCCCAGTACGCGAACGAACCGAAAACCATCAGACCGGCACCCTACGGCGGTCACAACTGGCACCCGATGAGTTACAGCCCGATGACGGGGCTCGTCTACATCCCGGTGCTCGACCTCGAATTCAAATACGGTCAGAACAACGCATTCAAGCATGATCCCGGCGAGTGGAACCTCGGCGTTTCCACCGACCTGATGGTGCCTGCCAAAACTGTCGAGG
>JAQBCT010000217.1:0-4539 GCA_032124855.1 Gammaproteobacteria bacterium | reverse complement strand
CTCCACGTGGAAATCAGGGATTCGCGGGTAGAAGACGTGCGGCTCGAGATTTTCCAGCCCCCCCGTTTCTTTGAAGCGTTTCAGCAAGGACGCCACTTAACCGAAACCCCCGACATCGGTTCGCGCATCAGTGGTATTTGCCCGGTCGCCTACCAGATGAGCGCCGTGCAGGCGCTGGAGAATGCGCTCGGCGTGACCGTGACCGGTGCGCTGCGCGACCTGCGCCGCCTGTTGTACTGCGGCGAGTGGATCGAGAGTCACGTGTTGCACATTTACATGCTGCATGCACCGGATTTTCTGGGTTACGAAAGTGCAATAGAGATGGCGAAGGACCACCGCGCTGTCGTTGAACGCGGCCTGCAACTGAAAAAGGCGGGCAACGAAATTCTGCGTGTGCTGGGTGGCCGCGAAATTCACCCGATCAATGTCAGGGTCGGCGGCTTCTACAAAGCGCCGTCGCGACGCGACCTCGAAGCGCTTGCCGATTCACTGAAATGGGCGCGCGATGCCGCGATCGACACTGTTCGTTGGACTGCCGGCTTCGAATTTCCCGACTTCGATCGCGACTACGAGTTCGTCGCGTTGCGGCACGATGAAGAGTACCCGATGAACGAAGGCCGGATCGTCTCCAGCGCCGGCCTCGACATCGGCGTCGATGAATACGAAGATCATTTCGAAGAACGGCAGGTTGCGCACTCCACCGCGCTGCATTCCGCCATCAAGGAACGAGGCGCTTACTTCGTGGGGCCGATGGCGCGCTTCAATCTCAATCACGCGCTGCTTGCGCCGGTTGCGCGCGACCTGGCGCGCGAGGTTAAACTTGCGGCGCCGTGCCGGAACCCGTTCAGGAGCATCGTTGTGCGGGCCATCGAAGTGCTTCACGCCTGCGATGAAGCGATCCGTTTGATTGCGTCGTATGAAGCTCCGGCGACACCTGCGATGGAACTCACGCCCGCCGCGGCCACCGGCTGCGGCTGTACCGAGGCGCCGCGCGGCATTCTTTTCCATCGTTACCGTCTGGACGAGTCGGGCCTCATTCTCGAGGCCCAAATCGTGCCGCCGACATCGCAAAACCAGGCCATAATCGAGGCGGATCTGAAGGATCTCGTCGAGCGCAACATTCAGTTAGCCGATCTCGAATTGCAGCACAAGTGCGAGCAATCGATCCGCAACTACGATCCGTGCATCTCCTGCGCGACACATTTTCTCAAACTCGACGTTCAGCGTCATTGACCGCAACGCGACCATGTCCGGCGCGAAAAACATTGTTGTCATCGCACTCGGAAACCGCTTCCGTGGCGATGACGGTATCGGCCCGTTTGTGGCGGACCGGCTTAACGGTCGACTGGACGATTGCACCATCGTCGAAGGATGCGACGATGCCATGGCACTCGTCAGCGCATGGGAGAGCGCCGCACTCGCGGTGGTCATCGATGCGGCAGTGTCAGGCGCAATACCCGGCACCATCCGCCGACTGGAAGCTGGCGCCCAGCCGCTGCCGAGAGACCTGGCCCGATGTTCGAGCCATGGACTCGGGCTTGCCGAAGCAGTGGAACTGGGCAAGGCGCTGGGGCGCCTGCCTGCCCGGCTGGTGATTTTCGCCGTCGAAGCCGGTACGCTCGAAGCGGGTGCGGCGCTGTCGCCGGAAGTCACAGTCGCGGCGGACGAAGTGGTTCGACAAGTCGAAGCGGAGATCGCTTCGTTCGTGAGCGCGTGAGAGAGTTGTGATATGCACGAGGCTTCACTGATGCGCAGTCTGATGCGCAAGATCGATTCACTGGCTGCAGCGGAAGGCGCCAACAAGGTCACTACCGTGCGCGTCTGGCTGGGTGCGCTCAGCCACATGTCGGCCGCACATTTTCAGGCGCACTTTGAACAAGCGTCGAAGGCGATGATCGCCGAAGGCGCTTCTCTGGAAATCGAAGAATCGACCGACATCGATGATCCGAACGCGCAGGACTTGCTGTTGCGAAGCATCGAGGTCGAGACATGACACCGGTTCGATCAAAACTGGTTCGATCAAAACCGGTTCGGTCAAAACCGGTTCGTTCGGATGTGGTCCGCCCTCACCGTACGCGCAAGAAGAAAATTATGGAGGCTCCGCCCGTTGCCCCGCTGCCGGAACGGCGCATGCGTCTGCAACTCGAGGGCATAGTCCAGGGTGTCGGCTTTCGTCCTTGCGTCAATCGACTCGCACAGTCGCTGCAGCTATGTGGATGGGTCGCCAACTCCGGTGACGGTGTCACCGTGGAAATCGAAGGCGGCGAGGATGCGGTCGAGGACTTTCTCGATCATCTGCGAGAGGAGCTGCCGCCGCTGGCGCGGCTCGACCGTATACACACGCAGGAGCTGGCACCGGCAGGGGACACCGCGTTCACTATTCGCGAGAGTCTCGGCACGGGCACGCCGACCGCATTGGTTCTGCCCGACGTTGCCACCTGTGCTGACTGCCTGCGCGAACTGTTCGACGTGGCCGATCGGCGCTATCGGTATCCGTTCACCAACTGCACCCACTGCGGTCCGCGCTTCAGCATCCTCGAAGCGCTTCCGTACGATCGCGCCAACACCACCATGCGGCATTTCGAAATGTGTGCCGCCTGCCGCGCCGAATACGAAACACCTGCCGACCGGCGTTTTCACGCCCAGCCGAACGCCTGTCCTGATTGTGGGCCGCAGCTTGATTTGTTGGATGCCAGCGGCAAAACCGTTGCGAAGCGTGCTGCCGCACTGATCGCCGCTGTGAGCGCATTGCGCGATGGCCGCATCATCGCGCTCAAGGGTCTGGGCGGTTTCCAGCTTCTGGTCGATGCGCATAACACCGGCGCGGTCACGCGGCTGCGGCAACGCAAGCAGCGGCCACAGAAACCGTTCGCGGTGATGGTGCCGTCGTCGGCGCTTGCCGAAACAATTTGTTATGTCAGCGTGCTCGAACGCGAACTGCTGGTTTCGGCGCAGGCGCCGATCGTGCTGCTGCGGCACCGGGTTTATCAGAACCGGGTCAATCAGAATTGGATTTATCCGGACTTGCCGCACACAGACAGTCAGCAAAAGAGCAGAACGCACAGTGCAATCAGCGACGCGGTCGCGCCGGATAATCCGTTGCTCGGCGTCATGATGCCGTACACACCGCTGCATCATCTGCTGCTGAACGAATTCGGCTTTCCCGTCGTGGCTACCAGTGGCAACCGCTCGGATGAACCAATGGCGACGGACAACGACGCAGCGCTTGAACGGCTGGGCGACATCGCCGATGTGTTTCTGGTTCATGACCGGCCCATTGCCTGTGCGCTCGATGATTCGGTCGTGCGCATTGTCGCCGGCCGCGCCATGGTGCTGCGGCGCGCGCGTGGCTATGCGCCGTTGCCGGTAAAAGTGAACAAACCCATTCCGCCGTTGCTCGCCCTCGGCGGCCATCTGAAGTCGGCCGTTGCCAGCACGGTCGGTTCGCAGGTCTTGCTCGGTCCGCACGTCGGTGACCTCGATTCGGCACCGGCACGCAAGGCGTTCATCAACAGCGTCGAGCGGCTGCGCGAACTGCACGCCGTGCAGCCGAAGGCGCTTGCCTGCGATCAGCATCCCGATTACTTCACTACTCATTTTGCGCGGAGATCCGGCGTCAAGGTCATTCCCGTCCAGCACCATGTCGCGCATATCGCCGCGTGCATGGCGGACAACGGCATCGACGGACCGGTGCTTGGTGTGGCGTGGGACGGCACCGGCTACGGTGACGATGGCAGCATCTGGGGTGGTGAGTTCATTGCCGTCGACGGCGTGTCTGCGCGCCGTGTTGCACACCTGCGGCCGTTCGCGCTGCCCGGCGGCGACAAGGCGGTGACTGAACCGAGGCGCGCGGCGATCGGTGTGCTGTATGAATTGTCAGGAGCGGATTTGTTCAGCGCCAGTTTGTTTGGATCCGACCCGGTCGAAGCACATTTTTTCGATGAACACGCAATCGCGGGCAGCGCTATCGAATCTATTTCGAGTCTTGCTCCGCTGCAAGGTTTTTCCATGGCGCAGCGCAAGGTGCTTGCAGGCATGCTGGCGCGCAATCTCAATACGCCGCGCACGTCCAGCATCGGCCGCCTGTTCGACGCGGTGGCGTCGTTGACCGGGCTGGTGCAGCAGTCGACCTTTGAAGGGCAGGCGGCAATGGCGCTGGAGTTCGCGCTCGACGAACGGCCGGAGCAGGCACACTACACCATCCACATCAAAGCCGCCGGTGGCGATGTGAACAGCAAGGATGCTGACGGTCCGATGATCCTGGACTGGCGTCCAATGCTGCACGAACTGCTCGCCGACATCAAAGGCGGCGTGCTGGTTTCGCACATGGCCGCGGCGTTTCACAACGCACTGGTCGAGGCGCTCGTTGCCGTCGCGCAGCGGGTCGGCGAAACGCGCGTTGTGCTCACCGGCGGTTGCTTCCAGAACCGTTATCTGACCGAGCACGCTATTGATCGTCTTCGCCATGCCGGATTCGAACCCTTCTGGCATCAGCGCGTGCCGCCCAACGACGGCGGCCTCGCACTCGGTCAGGCAGTG
>JAQBCT010000216.1:0-3580 GCA_032124855.1 Gammaproteobacteria bacterium | reverse complement strand
CGGCCGCGTGCGCGCACCGTATCTGCAACACGACCTGGGGCAGTCCGGATTGGCACTGCTGCGACGCATGAAGCGCGCACTGGATCCCACCGGCATCTTCAATCCCGGCGTGCTGCTGAGCGATGACTGACCACATCCTCGCCATCGATGCCGGTACCACGCGCATTCGCGCGTTGCTGGTGGATCGCGACCTCAACGTCGTCGGGCGCGCGTACGCCGCGGCGCACATCGCACATCCCGCACCCGGCCGGGTGGAGCAGGATCCGGAGTTGCTGTGGCAGGCGGTTGGCAGCGTCGTCGACGCGGCACTCGCGAGCGCCGGTGCCAACCGGCAGGTCATCGGCTGCATCGGCGTGGCAACACAACGCGGCAATGTCGTGGTCTGGGATCCAGCCACCGGGCAGGCCGCGGCGCCGCTCGTCAGCTGGCAGGATCTGCGGGGCATTGCGCGCGCGGCACAGCTCGCCGAGCGCGGCTTCCTGGTCGCCCATCAGATGTCGGCGGCAAAACTCGAGAGCGTGCTGGACTCGATCGACGACGGCCGGGCGCGACTCAATGCCGGGAAATTGCTGTGGGGCAATCTGGATACCTATCTCGCGTGGCGTCTCTCGGGCGGCGCTATCTATGCCACCGATCACGGCCAGGCGTGCGCCACCGGTTACTACGACTACTTCACCGGCGCATGGAATCGCACGTTGATCGAGGCGCAACAGTTGAACGCCGATCGATTTCCATCGCTGGCAGATTCCACTGCGCATCTCGGCGCCACGGATGCGGCCGGGTTCGGCGTCGCCGCGCCAATCAGCGCCATCGTCGCAGACCAGCAAGGCGCAGCACTGGCGCAGAACTGTCTGGCACGCGGCCTGGGCAAAGTGAGTTACGGCACATCCGCTACGCTCGACATCAACACGGGCAGCGAAATGCAAATGGCCCCCGGCAGCTACCCGATGGTGCTGTGGCAGCACCATGGCGAACGCGCCTTCTGCGTCGAGGGCATGGTCAATACGGCCGGCGCGATGATCGACTGGGTGATTGCGACACTGGGTGTCGCAGATTCGCCGGTGGCGCTCGCTGCGTTGGCTGCCGCCGAGACCGACACGGCCGGGGTTTACGTGCTACCTGCCCTGCAAGGTCTGGGCGCACCCCACGGCGACCCCCGCCGCGCCGCCGTATTCGGTGGATTGACCCGCGCCACATCGCGCGGTCATATCGCGCGCGCCGTACTCGAAGGCATCGCATTTCGCGTACGCGAGGCGATGGATGCCATTCGCGCCGGCACCCACCTGCCACCCATGCAGGCGTTGCGCGTCGATGGCGGCGCCTCGCGCAGCGACATCCTGCTGCAGATCCAGGCGGACGTTCTCGGCATGCCCGTCGAGCGTTTCGCGATTCCCGAGGCAACCGCCATGGGCGCCGCCATAGCGGCGGGCTGCGGCACCGGGTTGTGGGAGCTTGCCAGCGCCGCGCAGCGCCGCAAAGTGGACCACGTCTTCACACCCAGCTGGTCCGACGACGAACGCGAGGGGCGCTTCGCGCAGTGGCGTGACCGCTGCGCCGTGATCGGACCCTGAGCATGAGTGGCCCGTAGCAGCCAGTTTGATAGCGGTGCCGGTTCGCTTGGCGCGCCTGCGGTGCTCACCTAGACTGACTGCCTGTTTCGCACGCCCGAAGAAGAACTCCCATGCAGATGCTCGAACTGGATACCCCCATGCTCGTGTCGGGCATCATCCTCGCCGCGACCTTCATTGCGATATTCACCGAGCGGGTACACGACTTCGACCGGCCGCGCGTCGCCATGGCCGGCGCAGGCGCAATGATCATCTCGGGCCAGATATTCGGCTTCTACTCACCAGTCCAGGCCATCGATGCCATCGACTGGAACGTGGTCTTCCTGCTGGGATGCATGATGACCATCGTGTCCATCATGATCCCAACGGGTGGCTTCGAGAATCTGGCCTTTCGCCTGGCCCGCTACAGCCGCGGCCGACTGTATCTGTTGATGGCCGCGATCGGCACGGTGGTGACGCTGCTGTCGTTGCTGCTGGACAATGTGACCACAGTGGTGATTTTTGGACCGCTGATCATCCTGATCACGCGCGCGCTGAACACCACCCCGATTCCGTATCTGCTGGCCGCAGCGCTGCTCAGCGACACGGGGGGCGTTGCGACGCTGGTGGGTGATCCGCCCAATCTGATGATCGGTTCCGCTGCCGATATCGACTTCAATACGTTTCTGGTTCGAATGATTGGCGTGGTATTCGTCGCCTGGCTCGGAACGCTGTTGGCGCTACGCTTCCTCTTCAAGAAGGAACTGAGCGGAGTTGGCCAGCAGGCCAGCTTCGAAGGCGAGGGCGAAATCACGGATCCGCACACCTGGCGCGCCTCGATGATCGCGCTTGGGGTGGCGGTGGTGCTGTTCGTATTTCACGGTCAGCTGGGGTGGGAACCCTGGCTCGTGGCGGGTCTCGCGCTGACGCTGCTGCTGTTTTTGTCGAAAAGCATCAAGCTCGATTCGGCTTACGAGAGCGTTGAGATTGCACTGCTGACCTTCTTCATTTCGTTGTTCATTCTCATCGGCGGTGTCGAGCACAGCCACTTTCTGCAGTTCATCGGTCAGTTCATCGGCCCGCTGGTGCACGAGGACCTGTTGGTGTCGACCATCACGTTGATGTGGATCGCTGCAATTCTCTCGGCCATGATCGACAACATTCCGTTCACAGCCGCCATGATTCCCATCATTCTGGGTCTCGAGGCCCAAGGCATCAACGTCGCACCGCTGTGGTGGGCGCTGGCCATAGGGGTGGGCATGGGCGGCAACGGCACGCATATCGGATCGACCGCCAACGTCTACATCGTGACAATTTCGGAGCGCCTCGCCCGCGAGAAGAACGACCCGAGTCTGGCCATTACCCCGGGACTCTGGTTTCGCAAGGGCACGCCGGTGATGTTGCTGACACTGGTCACCTCGTCAGTGATCTTTGCGCTGTTCTTCGATTTCTTCGCGCAACCCGTTCACTGAAGGGCGAGTCCACTCTGGGGCATGCCACAAAGCACCGAGCCGGGACGACAAAAAGGCTGCCAGGATATCTTGGCGCGCCTGCGGCAGCCACCTAGACTGACCGCCTGATTTTCACCCCTGAAGAAGAACTCCCATGCAGATGCTCGAACTGGATACGCCGATGCTCGTGTCCGGCATCATCCTCGCCGTCACTTTCATTGCGATATTCACCGAGCGGGTACACGACTTCGACCGGCCGCGCGTCGCCATGGCCGGCGCCGGTGCCATGATCATTGCGGGACAGGTATTCGGTTTCTACTCACCAGCCCAGGCGCTCGATGCGATCGACTGGAACGTGGTATTCCTGCTGGGATGCATGATGACGATGGTCGCCATCATGATTCCAACCGGCGGCTTCGAGAATATTGCCTTCCGCCTCGCGCGCTACAGCCGCGGCCGTCTGTATCTGTTGCTGGTAGTGCTAGGGACGGCGGTGACGCTGTTGTCGCTGCTGCTCGACAACGTCACCACGGTGGTGATCTTCGGCCCGCTGATCATCCTGATCACGCGCGCGCTGAACAC
>JAQBCT010000215.1:0-9308 GCA_032124855.1 Gammaproteobacteria bacterium | reverse complement strand
TATCCCGGTGGGTTCGACAACGATGAGATGAAGACGATCGGCAAGCGGCACAACGTGGCTAAACTTTCCGAGTTTGCTGCGACCGCGCTGGAGAAGAAGCGCTTCAGCCAACCGGCCCAGGTGCTCGACGACATCGTGAAGATCGTCTCGCGCTCTTCGATGGTGTCGATGTTCGAGAAACCCAAGTTCCGTGTCCATGTGAATGGCATGAATCGCGATGACCGCGCGCTGCTGGTCGCCGGATTCAAACGCCTGCTGCATGGCAAACAGGCGCAGGGATTTTCTGATCTCGTCGACCTGCTGGGTGAGGCCAAGCTGGCCAAATGGAGTCTGATGACGATCTGCCTGTACCAGTACCGGCCAGATGAGGATGTGTTCGTCAAACCCACCACAACCAAGAATGTCATCCGACAGTTCGAGCTGGCAGATCTCGTGTACAGCCCGCGACCCACCTGGGCCTTCTATGCGGGCTATCGAGACGCGATCGTGAAAATGAAAGCGGCGGTCAACCCGTCGTTGGCGCCGAACAATGCCGCGTTTACCGGATTTCTGATGATGACCACGTCGGTGGGGCAGCACGGCTGAGCGCTGCGGCCCGCGTCACCAGGCGTAGGCTTCCGGTGCTTCGCCGCAGGGCGGGAATATGCGGTCGAGTTCTTCGAGCGATTGCCCGCTGAGAACGATCTCTGGTACGTGCAGTACGGAATCCAGCTGAGCAACGCTACCCGGCCCAATGATGGTGGCCGCGACCGCGGGCTGATGCAGCAGCCAGGCAAGCGCGATGGCGCCGGGCGATTCATTCAATCCCCCACACAACTTTTCGAACTGATTGAGTTGGTCCGCGCGATCCGCTGCTGCGCGTTGCAGTGAGGCTGATTGGCGTCGACCTTGCGTCTGATGCTGGCTTCCCGCCAGCAAGCCGCCCGCGAGAGGGCTCCAAGGAATCAGCCCCAGGCCGTATTCGCGACAGGCAGGAATGACCTCCAGCTCCGCGCGGCGCTCCACCAGGTTGTACAGACTCTGTTCAGATATCAGGCCCAATCGCTGCCGCGCCATCGCCCGTTCGTTAGCGCGGGCGATCGCCCACCCCGGGAAGTTGCTGGAACCCACGTACGTGATTTTTCCCTGCGTGACCAGTCGCTGCATCGCCTGCCAGATTTCATCGATGGGGGCGGCGCGATCGATGTGATGCATCTGATACAGATCGATGTGCTCGACACCCAAGCGTTTCAGGCTGGCATCACAAGCCATCTGGATGTGTCGTGCCGACAGCCCGCGATCATTGATGTCGTCGGACATCGGTTCGTGCACTTTGGTTGCCAGTATCAGGTGGTCGCGACGCGATCGATCCTCCGCGAGCCACCTGCCGAGAATCGATTCGGTGGTGCCCACACCGAGGTCGCCACCGTACTGGTTTGCGGTGTCGATGAAGTTGATTCCCGCGGCTACGGCCCGGTTGAGAATTGCGAAGGACTCCTGCTCGGACGTGCGCGGCCCGAAGTTCATCGTGCCGAGACACAGCTCACTGACCTTCAGTGCCGAACGGCCAAGTTGACGGTATTGCATAAGGGGCCTGCTCCGTGCGGTTATGGCGCGCGCAACGTCGCGCCGGTCAACAGTTCTTCGCTTGAATCTGCGACGCAGAATCGGACCAGTCGCTGTGCCTGTTCAGACAGCTTCTTGTAATCATGGTAGGCGATGCCCGGCACGATCGGCTCCCTGAACCACGGGGCATAGAACTCCAGATTCGGTATCGAACGCGTCGCATCTGAAACGTTCGGCGTACCGCCATGCCAGGCGCGCACATCGCGCACCATGATGGCGCCCGCCGGGGCGGGGCATACGGTGCTGAGCCGCATCCATTCCGGCTCGTCTTCGAGACTCGGAATGGGCGCGCGCGAGTTCTGAGTGCCGGGAATCTGCCGCGTAGGTCCGTTCAAGCGCGTCACCTCTTGCGGCAAAAAATTCACGCACACATACGGGCAGGGCAGATCGCGAATGCTGCTGTTCCCTGCAGGATCGTGGTACGCGTTGAAGGGCGTGGTCGTGGGGTCGATCCAGTCCCGCGTGTCTGAATGAAGGCGTTGATAGTCAACTGCGCCGGGCAGGCAGAAGTCCCCACTGGCGGCGCGCAGGATGTAGTCCGAAGAGCCAAAAATGGCAGTGACGATATTCGTGACAACAGGGACGTCGAGCAGCATCTGCCATTCGGAACGATGCAATTGGCTGCGCGTCAGACTGGAGCCCCCAAACGAGTATCGATGCGAGCCACGATTTCCCTTGTGATTTGCATCGAGCGCGGTGATCTCATCGACGGCTGCCTTGCAGCCTGATGCCAGGATCTCGATCTGTTCGTTGTTGAGTACGCCGCCGATGACGACGAATCCGTCCCGACGAAACATGGACACCGCATGGGCCACGTCGGTGGGCGCGAGAATCTCCAGCCCCTTTATGCCGTTGTTGGCTTCCAGATATGTCCGGAGTTGCCGAACTCGAGGATCATCTCTGGATGTGTCGGCCCAGCCCGCTTGGGTGGCTGCATCCTTCATTTCACGAATCTCGCCGCGCTGAGCGGTCGATCATATCCTGACAACCTGAACTTCCGCTTGTAGACCGAGACCGCCAACTGTGCGCCTACCCAGTCTGCATGGAGAAACTGGTCACGACGCATTGCCCGCAGTAGTCTCCAACGCTTCCAACCATTTCGGGAGCGGGCGATGGGCAGGCTGGATGGCAAGGTTGTCGTAATCACTGGCGGGGCGCGCGGGCAGGGCGCCGAAGAAGGACGCCTGTTCACTGCAGAGGGCGCGACGGTGGTTCTCACTGACGTGCTCGATGACGAGGGGCGGCGCGCCGCGGCCGCCCTCAAACAGGCGGAATACCTCCATCTGGACGTGCGCTCGGAAGAAGAGTGGGAGTCGACCATCGATGCGATCGTCGCGCGTCACGGCCGCGTCGACGTGCTGATCAACAACGCCGGCATCGACCTCGCCAAGCGCTTCGAGTTGACGACGCTCGAAGACTGGGAACGCATCGTTGCGATCAATCAGACGGGCGTGTTCCTGGGCATGCGCACCGTGGCGCGCGCGATGATTGCCGCGAACAGGGGCGGCTCGATCGTGAATGTCTCGTCGGTCGCTGGCATGGAAGGTGTCAAGGGCCGGGCCGCTTACGGCAGCACCAAGTGGGCGGTGCGCGGCATCACCAAGGTCGGCGCGCTTGAGTGGGGCGACCGCGGCATCCGCGTGAATTCGATTCATCCGGGCATCATCGAAACGCCGATGACCGCCGGACTTCGCGCGTTCACAGACGCTGAAGTGCGCGCGCGAACGGAGCGCAACATCCCGCTCGGACGGGTGGGTCAGGCGATCGACATCGCCTACATGGCGTTGTTTCTCGCCAGCGACGAGTCGGCCTACTGTACGGGTCAGGAATTCGTGGTGGATGGCGGCGTGCACCACTGATTGTCGCCGTGCGCGCCATAGTCGATTGGTTAGCGAACCATGTGTGGTCCGGTCCGGGTGTGCACGCGCTGCCGGTGCCGTTATCATGTGGGCTACCCACCAACACAAACGAATCGGAGGCGCACCGCCATGCGATCACTGTTCAGAATCGTACTGTGCGGCACCATCGTGTGTCTGTGCTCAAGCGCGATGGCTCAAACCCCTGCAGAAATCTTCAAAGAGATGGACAGTCGCAAGCGCGCGAGTTTCGACGGCGTCGATAACTTCAGCGAAATGAAGACCATGATGGGCATGTGCACGCTGGAGCATTTCGAGAAGGAAACCACCGCAGCGGCGGATGGCAGAGGCACGGTGGAGTACATGAGGCTGGTACCGCTCACCGAAGTCATGGAACGGCGCTCACCGGATTCGCCGTTCTCGCAGGCCAGCCCGGAAGACCTGGAAGTCGCCGCGCATGACTTGCGGGTCATCGGACCAAAAGTCGATCGCGCAATGCACACGGAGATGCAGAAGGTTGGTCTCCCCGGCGGGCTCGGCAATATGCTCATGAATCCACCGCCGGGCCAACCGTGGTTGTCGCCGAAGCCCGGCGACATGATGAGTAACTACGCGACGATGCTCGAAGGCGCGGCCGCCGGGAAACGTCAGAACGCCAGGATCGCGGCAGACGCAGAAGCCGAGGCGAAAACCGATCCGCTGGCCGCAGCCGCCGATCGCACGAGAGTGGTGGGACGCGAAACGCTCCGCGATCGACCAGCGATTCACCTGGTAGCGGAGGATCTACGTTACACGCAGGTCGCCGAAGGCACGCAGTTCACCCTCGACACGCTGCACCTGTGGGTTGATGCGGAGCGTTACGTGCCGCTCAAGATGCAGATGGAGGGCGCGGCGGCCCAAGGTGGTCAGACACGCAACCTTCGCATCGAACGCGAAAATATGGCTTACCGAACGGTGGCAGGCTGCGGCGCGATGTACGAGCCGCAACGCAGCGTCATGCGCATCGCGGGCATCTTAGGCGCGAAGGAGCAGGCGAAGATGGTGGAAGCGCAGCAGAAGCTCGCGCAGATGGAGTCGCAGCTCGCCAGCCTGCCGCAAGGGCAGCGCGATATGATCATGCGACAAATGGGCCCGCAGCTAGAGATGTTCAAGAACATGGCCTCGGGGAACGGCATCGAGGTGGTCTCGCTGACCGTGGGCATGCGCTGCAACGCAGACTTGCCTAGCGTCGCCCAATATATGCAGACGGTGCCGGGCGTCTCGCAATCCGCGTGCATCGGCTTCGTCGGCGGGGCCTCGCAGTAGCGGCGGCGGCACGCTAACAGTCGGTCGCCGGCAGGCATTCGCAGCCTGCATCAGCTTTGCGCATCAGGCTCTGACCGGTCCCAGCCTCAACCGCGGGGTCTGTCAGGTTGAACACCGTCGCGCCCGCCGTCGCCGTCGTCACGCCGAGGATGCTGCCGCGGCCCGGCCGATCTCGGAATCTCACCGATGTCGAAGCTTGGCTTGAGCTGAGTGCACAAATCGCAAACGGAGTGGATGGTGCAAGACGGTTTCCAACAACCGATCTGTCCAAACTGTGCAAAGAGAACCCGGGAAAGATGGTCGGTCACTCTGCTCTTCAGGAATACGAGATCGCCATGGCGAAGCTCTCGCTTCAAGAGCTCAGCGGCGCCTCGTAGATCTCCAATTGCGTGGCAATTGCGGGAATCCATGCCGGCCGCAATGGCTGCACGCACTGCGTGATGGCCATGGTCACTGACGAAGACGGCGAGTTCGCTCAGTTCGGCCGCCAATTTACCTAACTCTCGCTGGCGTTTTCTGGAATTGCCTCTGGAGTCTGATGTGTCGCCGATGACCAGCACTCGCCGGCGCGCGCTGGATTCGCGGAGCACCTTGACCATTGCATTCAGCGTGTCTGGAGAGCCGTTCTGCTCGTCGCGAATCAGGATGGCGCCTTGCGGTAGCGTCACTGGCTGCATTCGCGCGGTGAAAGGAGCGACGTTGTTGATGACCTGGACCGCAGTAGCGAGTGGCACCCCACAGGCTTGCGCTGCCGTCAGCGCGGCGAGCACCGATGCGGTCCAGTGCGTGCCAACCAGTTGCGTCTGAACCGGCAGACTCTCTGCGCCAGAACGGATGCTGAATCGAAGCCTGTCTGGCCACGCGGAACCCGCGTTCTCCGCGATGACGTCGCAGTCCCGACCCTGTCCGAAAAACAACGTTCGGGTAGGGCACCGTTCCGCCATCCGTCGTACCAGCGCATCATCGCCATTGAGGATGGCGAGACCGCTTCGTGAAAGGTGCGCCAACAGCTGCGCCTTCTCCGCAGCGGTGTGCTCCAGCGTCGGAAAAATATTGGTGTGCGTACGTGCGACACTCAACACGATCGCGATGTCAGGCTTCACGAGTCGTGCCAAGCGTCCGACCTGTCCCGGTTTGCCGGTGCCAACCTCAATCACAGCGAAACGGTGCCATGGCCGAATGGCACGCAGCGTCGGCGGCACACCAAAATCGTCGTTTCGGTTATGTAGCGTCTTCAGAGTTTTCGCATGCACAGACAGTATGGCGGCGAGACACTCCTTTGCGGTTGTCTTGCCAACGCTTCCCGTGATCGCGATGACCGTGGTCCGAAACATGAGCCTTCGCCAAACGTAGGTCACCGCGAGCAGAGCCCGATATCGAGCGCGCTCAACCATTCGGCGAATCAACCTGAACGGCGCTGGTGTTTCACTCACACACTGACTTCCATCGATCGCGGGCGGCACATCGTCGCATTCGTTGGTCGTGCCAATCGACGCGCAGATGTAAGTGGGCTATGCGCGACGCGTTGGCTACACAACAAGGGAACAAATCTGCCTGGCACCGGCGTCTACCATAGCATCGTGTTTTTCCTGCCTTTGGTCACGAATAGTGCAGTCCGAGTCAATTCGTCGCTCGATCCAGCCGACCGATGCTGTACCCACGTTGCTTGGGGTGCTGCAGACGCCGGGCATTCAGCGAATCTTCGTACACGACTATGCGGCGGTGGATGTCCCGAGCTTGAGATATTCACCGGAGTCGATGATCGACCGGTACGCAGAGCGCGCCCTCGTGATGGCGCAGCGCGGCGACATTGTTGTGGTGCTGGACCCGGTGGACGCGAATTACCTGAGCTATCTGGACGCGTTGGGGGTCGGCCCTGGTACAGACGGCGTGGTGGCCCTGAACACAGTGCCGTCGTCGTCGGGCTCGCCTTTACGCTCGGGTGCGTTGATGACGCGACTGGCCCTGGACAACACCGCCATCGCACAGGTCGCCGAACACGTCGATAGGAACCGCACATCGAAGCTGAATCCGTACTTCGCTTCGCAAACCATGCCGAGCGTCCACCGAAACCTTCAGCTGCAGCTGGGGTACGAAGTCATTGTCGAAGCGGGTTCGGTCAGCGCTGCCAATCTAGCCAATCGGAAGGACGCGGTGCGCAGTGCGGCGCAGATGCTGCGTGTGCCGACGGCCGATGGCGAAGTCTGTTCCTGGGGATCGTCCGATTCTGCGTGTGGTGCGCCGCGCCACGCGCTGATGCAAGCCATCGCCCGCCATCGCGGTAGCACGGGGAGTGTCATGATCCGCGGTGCGTGGTCAATGCACGGGGTCGACAATCTCGTGGTCGCGGATGGGCAAGTCGATGTCGACGGCCTGCAGAGCTGGCTCGCGCAGCGCAAACATCTCCGATCTTTTCTGGTCGAGACGCTTGTACCGCTGGTGGCGTCACCCAATCTTCAGTTGTGGATCTCGGACGACGGCGCCAGCGTCGAGCATCTCGCCACGACCAACCAGCGACTCGACGCTGCATCCGCGTACCGCGGCAGTGAGTCTCCACATACTACGAAGCTCGCAGCCGATCTCACTTCCTCCGCGATGAGCTTGGGGCGTTGGTTGAGTTCGATCGACTATCGCGGCCCACTCGGAATCGATTTCATCGAGACGATTGATCGCAATTCAGGCAAGCGGACGCATCTGCTGGCGGAGGTAAACGGTCGCATCAACGGCGCAACCTACGCACTAGCGCTGACTGAGCGCATCAATCAGATCCGTACGACATCACTACAATCATCGACGTTGGCGTGGATTACCAACACCGATTTCACGGTACGTGCGCGTGGCTTCGGCGAGCTGTGCGACACGCTTGGCGATCTGCTCTACACGCACGCGTCACCCAGTGGCGTCGTGCCGTTCAACTGCGGCCTGCTGCCGTGGGGTCACGTTCATGTCGCGATATTGGCGGCGACGGTTGAAGACGCTCAGACGCTGGAGCGAGAGCTGATTGCCCGTGTCAGCGCGGCGTAAGATCGCTGCTTCGATCGTATGCTTCGCTGATGACGCAATCGGAGTCGGGCTCGCCAGGCGGTCGCATGAAATCTAAAGCCGAACGCATGACGCCGCGTTTCAGCATCCGTGGCTGGCGGCACAGTGACGATCCTGCGCTGCGAGCGCTCATGCGGACGCAAATGGATGTGGATCCGGGCTGGCCACCTGACTACGCGAGAAACACCGATCTCGCCCATTGGCTGGCAGCGCCGGCAGATCTTGGACGCTGGGTCGCTGTGGATGAGGAAGGAGCGCCGGTGGGGCATGTTGGTATTGGCGCGGTTCATCCCGGGCCAATCGCGGAATTTCTACGATCGGCCTTGAAATGCGACCTCGATGCCATGGCCGAGATCTGTCGCATCGTCGTGGATCCGAGGGTTCGTGGAGGCGGTCTATCGAGTCTTCTGACACGTACTGCATTGCGTGCGTGTATCGAAGCGGGATTGGTGCCTGTCTCGAATGTCCTCAGCAACCGGGGATCGTGGTTGACGATGATGCTCGCAACCGGGTGGCGGAACGTTGGCAGTACCCGGTCACTGGTCAGTGATGGCGACCTGGTCGCGCTGATTCCTCCGCAGAAATTCATCGATGCGGCCCTGAGCGTGAGGCGGGCATGACCGACTCCAGCGGCCGAGCCGGTGACCCCTTCAGACGCGCACTGAAGAACGCTGGCGCGTATCTCGGCGCGAAGCACAAGCTCATTCGGGACCACGGATTCGTAGAGATTGCGTACGCCGCGATCATGGGGCGCCTGGCTCGGCTGGGATTTCATCTCTTCATCGTCGAACTGGGCGATGACAATCCCCAGATCGCGTTTCCGCAGCTCGATCCCGAGTACACCGCGCGCGCAACGGACCTTGAAGAACTGTGGCCCTGGGTGGGCAAAGTCTATGGGTTGTCGGAGGGCTTCCTTCACGCTGCCATCGCTCGTGGCGACCATTGTGTCGCGAATTTTTTCAATGGCGAACTGGTCGGATACGGTTTCGTCTCAAAGGTGGGCGCGCCCGTCACCGATCAGCTAGAGGTGGTGATCGGTGATCGGCTGATATACCGGTACAAGGGATGGACACATCCGGACCACCGGCGAAAGCATCTGAGTCACGCCAGAGGTCGATTGAATCGACAGTTCTTTGCATTGACCGGCGGTCGACGGACCGTCGACTACGTCGCGGCCCACAACCTTGCATCAAAGCTCAAGCACGCGGATATACATACGGAACGGCTGGGCTATTGCGGCTATGTGAGGTTGTTTGGGCGTGAGTATCCGTTCACTCAGGCAGGCCCGCGCAGGTTCGGTTTTCGGCTGGCGCGTCGAGCGATGCGCCAGTCGTGACATTTCGCGGCGGCGTCTGTTCAGCACGTTAGTTGGCTCCGCCTGTTGGACTCGAACCAACGACCCGCTGATTAACAGTCAGCTGCTCTACCAACTGAGCTAAGGCGGAATAGGAAACGTCGCCCGAGGGTCTGCCGGACGGATCGCGTAGTTTACTGTCCGAC
>JAQBCT010000214.1:0-11685 GCA_032124855.1 Gammaproteobacteria bacterium | reverse complement strand
CAAAAAAGCTGGCGGCGGAATTGTCGAAGCAACCCGTCATCAAGCCGCCCACAAAGACGATCGACCCGGAAGTATTCGACCCCATGGTCTCCAAACGTGCCAAAGAGGTGCTCGGTCCGTTGCGCAAGTTCTGCCTGGCGCTACCCGAGGCGAATGAGTCCACCACCTTCGGCGATCCCACGTTTCGTGCGGGTAAGAAGAGTTTCGTCAGCGCCTATCACCACGAGGGCCGCCTGAATCTGTCGTTCTGGGTGGGCGCGGATATGCAGGCCATGCTGACCTTCGAGAAGCGCTATCGAATTCCGGCCTACATGGGCCACAACGGCTGGATTGCACTGGACGTTCAAGACCGCATCGACTGGAAGGAGGTGCAGGAGCTTGCGATGGTCAGCTACCGCCACTTCGCCCTGCAACGCATGCTGAGAGCGCTGGACTGACGCACCTCATGCGAATCGTTAGCTGGAACGTAAACGGGCTGCGGGCGTGTGCGAAGAAGGGATTTTCAGACTTCCTGCAGACCAGCGGCGTCGATGTGCTGGGCCTGCAGGAGGTGCGCGCATTCGAAGACCAGCTGGAGCCTGCGATTCGTGCGCCGCGCGGCTGGCATACGCGATTCGTCGCGGCCGAACGCGCCGGGTACAGTGGTGTGGCGCTGTATTCGCGGCAGGCGCCGGATCGTGTCGAAGCTTCGCTGGGCGATGCCGCGCTCGATGCCGAGGGGCGCGTGCTGATCGCGCACTTCGGACGTCTCGCGGTGGTGACCGCATATTTCCCGAAGGGCAGCGGCAAGGATCGCGACAACTCGCGTGTGCCCTATAAGCTGGCGTTCTACGCGGCATTGTTCGATCGTCTGCAGCAGTTGCGCCGACGCGGCCCGGTGTTCGTGATGGGCGACTACAACACGGCCCACACCGAACTCGACCTCACTCACCCGAAGACCAACCACAAGACCAGCGGCTTTCTGCCCGAGGAGCGCGCTGAGATGTCGCGGTGGGTTGCGGCGGGCTGGGTGGACACCTTTCGAGTGCAGCATCCAGGTGAGCGCGACCACCACACGTGGTGGCGGCAGTGGGGCGGTGCACGCGAGAAGAATGTCGGCTGGCGCATCGACTATGTGCTGGCATCACCGTCGGCCGCCGCGCGGGTGCGCGATGCGTTCATCTGGCCCCAGGTGATGGGTTCGGATCATTGCCCAGTGGGTGTGGAGTTCGACTGATCTGGTGCGTCCGGCTTGACTTGCGGGGCGCGCAGTTGTTGATTGCAAGTAACTTTCCGGGAGGAGATTTCTAATGCGGATCTACGCGGCGACCGGCGTTCTTGTGACCTTGGTGCTTCTCAACGGCTGTGGCGAGGCGGCGCCACCGCCTCCTGCGGCCAGCGCACCGGCACCGGTTGAGGCGCCAGCGCTTCCGCCGAGTAATCCCGATCGCAATGCCTATTTCGGCGATCTGCATGTCCATACGGGACTGTCGTTCGACGCTTATACATTCGGCGTCCGCGCGACACCCGATGATGCGTACCGTTACGCCAAGGGCGAGGCGATCAAACATCCCGCGGGTTTCGATATGCAGCTGAAACATCCGCTCGACTTCGAGGCGGTGACAGATCACGCGGAATACCTGGGCATGGTCAAAGAGATGGAGGACCCGAGCACGAAGGTCAGTCAGCATCCGCTGGCCGTGCAGCTGCGCGCGGCGAAGACGCCCGAGGAGCGCCGCAAGACGTTCTACGCGGTTGTAGCGATCCTTCGCGGGCCGCGTGAAAACGACGATCTGCTCGATCCTGCCGTGGTGCGCAGCGGCTGGGTGGCAACGCTTGCTGCAGCCGAGCGTCATAACGACCCTGGCCGCTTCACAGCGCTCATCGGTTATGAATACACGGCTTCGGGCCAGGAGCAGCAGAACCTGCATCGCAACGTGATTTTCCGCGGCGATTCCGCGCCAGAGCAGGTGTTCACGTCGCTGGATTCGCGCAACCCGGAATTATTGTGGGCCTGGATGGACGAGCAGCGCGCGGCGGGGTACGAGGTATTGGCCATTCCCCACAATTCCAATGGCTCAGATGGGCTGATGTTTGAACTCGCCACCGTGGCCGGTGCGCCCATGGACGCGGCGTACGCCGAACAGCGCATGCGCAACGAGCCGCTGGTGGAAGTCACTCAGGTCAAGGGCACATCCGATACGATTCCTGCGCTGTCACCCAATGACGAGTGGGCGAATTTCGAGATCATGCCGCTGCGGATTGCGAGCACGCTGCCCAGCCGGCCGAAAGGCAGCTATGTGCGTGAGGCCTATCTGAATGGCCTGATCATGGAAGCGACGCGTGGCATCAATCCCTATCGGTTCGGCTTGATTGGCTCGTCAGACACCCACGTTGCTGCTGGCCCGTTCGATGAAGCCGACTACTGGTCCAAGGTGGGGATGGTCGATGCCACGCCGCAGCTGCGCGGCTTGGTGCCGCTGGATAAACCCAATGCTGACGGCTCGATCTATTCCGACGGCTACTTCCAGTACTGGTCCGCCTCAGGACTCGCTGGCGTGTGGGCCGAGGAGAATACGCGCGCGGCAATCTTCGATGCGCTGCGTCGCAAGGAAACCTTTGGCACCTCCGGGCCGCGCATCAAGGTTCGGTTCTTTGCGGGCAATCTGACGGATGCGTTGCTGGGTGACGAAAACGCGGTGCACACCGCTTACGGTTATGGCGTGCCGATGGGTGCCGACCTGCCGCCGTCGGCGGACGGTGCCGCACCCGGCTTCTTTGCGTGGGCAATGCGTGATCCGGACAGCGCACCGCTGCAGCGGTTGCAGATCATCAAGGGCTGGGTAGCGGACGGCAAAGCGCACGAATCCGTATTCGATGTGGCCTGCGCGTCGGGCGATGTCGATCCAGCCACGCACCGCTGTGCAGATAACGGCGCCAGCGTCGATCTCACAACATGTGCCTACAGTGCAGACGTTAGTGCGAATGAGCTGCGCGCGGTCTGGCACGACCCTGCATTCGATGCATCCCAGCATGCGGTGTACTACGTTCGCGCGCTGGAGAATCCCACCTGCCGCTGGTCCACCTGGGATGCGCTGCGCGCCGGTGTTCCGCCGCGCCCGGATTTGCCAACAACCATACAGGAGCGCGCCTGGTCGTCACCCATCTGGTCGCGACCGACGTAACTTGGAGTTCAGGCGTCGCCGGCGGCTCCGGGCGCGTCGGCGTCGTTGAGCGCCGCAGAGTGTGCGGCCCAGTCGACGTCTTCGAGGATGCGCTCGTAGCGCCGCGCCATCTGTTTGCGAAAGCGTGGGTCCGTGAAGATGTACAGACGGTTGTTGCGGATTGCTTCCACCACCAGTTCACCCACCACGTCCGGGTCGAGCCCCTGCTTGATGCCGTTGGGGTCGTCCAACAGGGCCACCTTCGAGACCTGGGGCCCGAATCGGGAGGGGCGGTTGCGCGGCGCTTCGAAAATATTGGTATTCACGCCACCGGGGCACAGCACCGACGCGCCATAGCCGCCCGTGCGGCCTTCCTGACGCAGCACCTCGGTGAGGCCGACCACCGCGAATTTCGTGGAGTTGTAGGGTCCCCAGCCGGCCATGCCACCCAGCACGCCGGCCATCGATGACGTATTCACGATGTGGCCGCCTTCGCCTTGCGCCTTGATATGCGGCACGAATGCCTGGCAGCCGTGCAGCACGCCCAGATAGTTCACGCCAATCACCCAGTCCCAGTCGCCGTTGTCGCAATCCTCGATCAGCCCGCCGGAGCTGACACCGGCGTTGTTGCATACCACGTGCACCTTGCCGAACCGGCCGATGGTGGCCGTGGCTGCAGCAAATACGGAGTCGCGCTGCGAGACATCGCAGATGACCGTGTCCACCGTGGCCCCGGCCGCGCGCAGCTGTGCCGCCGCCTTCTCCAACGCCGGCTGTTCGATATCAGCCAGCATCACCCGCGCGCCCGCGCGCGTCAGTGCCCCGGCAATCCCCAGCCCGATCCCACTGGCCGCCCCGGTAATAAACGCAACTTTCCCCTCGAATTCCTGCATGTGTTGATCCCCCCGAAATGAGACGCGAAGTATAAGGGCAACCCATCGGCCAAAAGGTGCCAGGCACCATTTGGCCGATGGGGCATTTGGTGCCTGGCACCTTTTGCCCCATTGGCGTTGAACGTGGCGCGAATTGGTGCAAGGCTCAGCGCACGAACAGGGGAGGCGAGCGTGACATCAACATTGCAAGGCCTGCGCGTGATCGACGCGGCGTCATTCCTGGCCGGCCCCTGCGCCGCCACGATCCTGGGCGACTACGGCGCCGATGTGATCAAGATCGAACCGCTCAGCGGCGACGGGCAGCGACGCCTGTCCGGCACGCATCCCGTGGACTACACGTGGCAGCTCACCGGCCGCAACAAGCGCAGCCTCGCGCTGGATTTCACAAAGCCCGCGGGACGCGATGTATTGCTGCAACTCGTGGCGTCAGCCGATGTGCTGCTGGTGAATCTGCGCGCCGATCAGATGCAGCGCTTCGGGCTCACCTACGACGAATTGGCCGCAGTCAATCCGCGGCTGGTGTACGCACAGATCTCAGGCTACGGCCTGGAAGGCCCGGAAGCGCGACGCCGCGCCTTCGACGTCACCGGCTGGTTCGCGCGCACCGGCATCCTGGATGTGATGCACGACAAAGATACGCGCCCGGCGCCCCCCGCCGGTGGCGTTGGCGACCACGCCACGGCGATGACGCTGTTCGGCGCCATCATGCTTGCGTTGTACCGCCGCGAGCAGACCGGGCGCGGCGGCATGGTATCCACCTCGCTCGCCGCCACCGGCGCCTGGGCGAACGGTCTGCAGCTGGCCGGCGTGCTTGCGGGCAACGACCCTACCGAACGGCGCGATGCGGAGGGCTGGTCCAGCCCGTTCGGCAACGTCTACACCACCCGCGACGCGCGCTACGTGATGATCGCGCTCGCCGTGCCAAAGCAGGAATGGCCGCGGCTGGCTACGGCGCTGGGGCATCCAGAATGGGCCGCCGATCCGCGCTTTGCCGACGTCCGCAGCGCGTTTTCGAATCGGCATGAACTGCGTGCCTTGATCGCTGAAGGATTTGCCGCCATGACGGCGAACGAACTGGACGCCGCACTGAAAGCCCACGACATCCTGTTCAGCGTCGTGGCGCGCCTCAGTGAGGTGGTTGTGGATCCCCAGCTCATCGCCAACGGGCTGGTTGTGGCGACACAATCCACTGAACCCGGCTATGAGCGCACGCTGGCCACACCGTTTCGCGTGCACGACGAAGGCCAGCGGCAACCCTCACGTGCACCAACGCTCGGTGAACACAGTCGTGCGATCCTCAGTGATGCGGGCTATGACGACGCGGCGATTGCGGTGCTGGTTGCCGAAGGTATTGTCGGCGCGGCCGGGGGCTCCCGCTGAATCCGCATCCGGCCCTTTAATCCAGAATCGCTGCGTGCACCATGTCCTGGAAGTGATCGGCCCGCCAGAAAAGCGGCGCGCCGTTCGCAAGCAATCGCGGCATCACCGACAGATACACGCCGACGACACCAGTCTGCGGATCGCCCCAGAACAGGCTGCCAAGAGCACCCGAATGAGAAAAGCTCCCGGGCGAAAGCAGACTACCGTTGAGATATGCACTGCGATCGTCGCGCGTGCTTGCGAACAGGCCGTAGCCGTAGTTCCCGCCACGGACGGGATATTCGGCCGGGACGCCCGTCGTTGGATCGAACAGCGAGAAAATCATTCGCGTGCCCGGTGCCAGTTGCGGCGCTGTCATCGCCGCGATCGACGCACGGCTGAGCACGCGCCGCCCACGATAGGTTCCGCCGTTCAACAGCATCTGGGCGAACACGGCGAGGTCTCGCGCGTTCGAAACGGCTCCACAAGCACCGGAATCGTATGCATCGAATGCCTCGCTGTCCGCCCGGGGTGCGTGCGCCGATGGGGTCTCCGGATACACCGTAGGCAAGTCGGGGCAACTGTCGTGTCGCAGAACCCGCCGCGCCCGCAATGCCGGCGTCGACAGGAATGTGCTGTTGCTCATGCCGAGGGGTTCGAAGATCCTCGCGCGGACGAACTCGGCGAATGCTTCACCGCTGACGCGTCGCACGATGTCGCCGAGCAATGCGTAGCCGAAGCTGCTGTAGCACATCACCTCGCCTGGAGCGTGCGCCAGCGGCGCATCGCCCGCGTAGTGAATCAATCGGTTGATCTCCGGGTGCTGGCCCGTCGTCGGATCGGGAACGGGCAGCTGCTGCGCGTATCGCTTCGCCACATGCGGCATGACCGCGAAGTCGTCGTAGCCGGACGTGTGTGTCAGCAGATCCGCAACCAGCACCTGGTCCGTTCCGGGCGCGGTAAGCTCCGGCACGTAGACGGTGATCGGATGCTTCAGCGACAACAGCCCGTCTTCGACGAGGCACATGATCGCCGTAGCCGTGAACGACTTGCTCACTGACATGACTGGGAAGATGGAGTCCGTGCGCAATGGCACCTTGTCCGAAGGTCTCAGAATACCGTACGCCTCCTCCAGCACGATCACGCCTTTGCGTGCTACCAGCAAGACGAGCGACGGTGTATCGCCGTTGGCGACCCAACCGCGTGCGCGCTCGCGAATCAGCGCGAGACGCTGCGGATCAAATCCCACCGCTTCAGGCGTGCCGTCGCGCAGCGAAACTGACTGGTGCATGGTGCTCCCCCCTCCCATAGGGCGCCTGAGGCCGGGGCAGTGTAGATGGCCACGCCGCGCCGCGATAGTCAGCGATGCGGCGTGCCGGGATGTCGCTGCCGCCGATATGGGGCAGAATGACCCGGCCCGATCGTCTGATTGACTCGCCTATGATCGACGTATTCGTTTCCTACGCATCGCAGGATCGCGAGCGCGTCCGCAAAGTCGTTGGCGCCATTGAAGCGATGGGCTGCTCCGTATGGTGGGATCGAGAAATCGGCGCCGGTAGTGCATTCGATCGCGAGATCGAAAAGGCCATCGACGACGCGCACTGCATCGTCGTCGTGTGGTCGGCGAACTCCGTTGAATCCGAATGGGTGCGCACGGAGGCCAACGAGGGCCTCGAGAAGGGCAACCTCGTCCCCGTTGCCATTGAATCCGTAAAACCGCCGCTGGCATTCCGCCGTATTCAGACTATTGATTTTGCATCGCCCGACGCCAACGCCAGCCTGGTCAGTGCCATTGCGAAGCTGCTTCCGGCAACCGCATCGGGTGATGGGCTGCCGTGCGTGGGACGCGCCCACGAACTCGAGATCATCCGGCAGCACATCGACCGGGCCAAACAGCGCGAAGGTGCGTTGCTGCTGTTCTCCGGCGAAGCGGGTGTGGGTAAGACGCGCCTCGCTTCTGAAGCCTCCGCCATCGCGCAGGCTAACGGCTTTCTCGTGCTGCGCGGACATTGTCCCGATCTGGATACCGCGCCCCCGTATCAACCGCTGCTTGAACAGATCGAACAGGGTACCCGTACGCTGAGTGCAGAACAGATGCGCACCAGTCTGGGTGAAAACGCCACCGAGCTCAGCAAGCTGATGCCCGAGCTGCGCCAGCGCTACACCGATATTCCGCCTTACCCGGTTCTGCCGCCGGAACAGGAGCGCCGCTATCTGCTGCACGGCATCGGTGAGTTCGTGGCGCGCGCCGCGGCCAACAGACCGCTGCTGCTGATATTCGAAGATCTGCACTGGGCGGATGAATCCACCTGCATCCTGTTACGCCATCTTGCAGAACGGCTGAAGGCCGAGCCCGTGTTGCTGATCGGGACGTATCGCGGTGCGGATCTGCCTGCCAGTGCGCCGTTCGGCCGGGTGCTGCAGGAATTGATCCGCGAGCGACTGGCCGAAGACCTGCCGTTGCAACGCCTCACGCGCGCACAGATCGTGGAACTCCTGGTGAGGCGCTTCGCGGCGCAGCCACCGGATGCACTGGTTGATCTCATCCACTCGGAAACCGAAGGCAACCCGTTCTTCATCGAAGAGGTGATCCGCCATCTGCACGAGGTCGGCAAGCTGCTCACCGACGCGGGCAAGTTCCGCGACGGCATCGAAATCGCAGACACCGAAGTGCCGCGGGGCGTGCGCCTCATCATTGAGGACCGCGTCGGCCGGGTGAGCGCCGCGTGCAAGGAAGTACTGGTCATGGCGGCGGTGGCGGGCCGGACGTTCAGCTTCGATCTGCTCGTGAAGGCCGACACCAAGCATACTGAGGACGACATCCTTGATGCTGTGGAAGAAGCCGAACATAAGCGACTGCTCGAAGATGTATCCGCCGATCGCGTGGCGCGCTATCGGTTCGTGCATGAACAGATCCGCCAGACGCTGCTCGCTGGACTGTCGCTTCCGCGCCGGCAACGCCTGCACCTGCGTGTGGCCGATGCGCTGGAAGCGCTGTATCAGAGCAACGCCGCGAAGTATGCGAGTGAGATTGCGCACCACCTGTATCAGGCCGGCTCGGCAGCCGATCACGCCCGCACCGCTGCCCAACTGAGCCTGGCTGGCGAATGGGCGATCGAGGCGCTGGCGTTCGAAGACGCATTGCGGCAGTTCGACCTGGCGCTGGGTGTGTTGGCAGATGGCGCTGACGCCGCCGCACGGGCGCGGCTGCACAGTCTGCGTTCTGAGGCGCTGCATGGCGCCGGGCGCATTCCTGAGTCGCTGGAAGCGCTCTCCGCCGCCGTCGCGTTGGCGCCCACCGCCGCGCTGCGCGACGACTACCTGCTGCAGCGCTGTCAGATGCTCCTAGAGATCTGGCGCGGCAGCGAAGCCATCGACGACCTCGAACAATTGCTCACCCGTGCGCGCAATGGCGACGACGCGAACCGGCAGCTTGCCGTGCAGCATTCCATCGCGCGCGCCTACTACGTGATGTCGCTGGATCGCGCGGGTTTTGCCGAGAAATCCAGAGACGCCTATGAGGGCACCATCGAGCTGGCACGGGCGCAGGGCGACACCAAGACAATGGGCGCAGCACTGGTAGCGACGGCAACCCTGGTGGACTACTGGCCGGAGTACGCCACCCAGGCTGCCGCCAATCTGGACAAAGCCGCGCAGATCGCGCGCGATACGGGCGATGAAGAAATCGCCATCGACGTCGCCACGGCGCGTCTGAATGTTTCGATGTCGGACGACGGCGGCGTTGAAGGCGAGCGCGTGTTGACGCGTCTTCTCGAGCGACGCGACCTGGTCCGCCTGAACGCCCACTACTTCCGAATGATGTGGGCGACGCTGCATTCGGGACGCCTTGAACGCTGTGTCGAGATCTGTGACGCCGGTGTTGCGCTTGCTTATCGCATCGGCACCCTGCCGGTTCAGTATCCAACCATCAAGGCGATGGCGCTGATGGAGCTGGGACGGTTCAGCGATGCCTGGGATTCGCTGGAACAGGAGATTGCCGATGACGAGCATCGCTTTGGTGCCGCGCTGCGCGATCTGGGCAGACTGCAGTACGAGATCAACGTGGCCGCGTATGAAGCTGCATTGCAACGGGCACCGCGCGTCATCGACGAGGCCAAGCATCTGAGCCGCGCATGGATGCTGCGCTGGATCAGTGGAGCCGTTGCGGGCATGGCCGCGTCATGTGCAGACGAACCCGCCATGCTCGAGCGCATCGAATCTCTCGTTACCGAATCGGGTGCATCGCCCGGCGTCGTGGGTACGGCCGCGATCGCGCTGGCGCACAACGACCTGGCTATGGCGCGTTCGCAGACTGGCGACTCGGGCGGCAACTCGATTCGCAGCAGCGCATCGGTCACCGAACGTCTGCGGCGCGCCGAATTCGCGGCGGAAATGGACACACGGGAAGAGCGCTGGGCGCAGGCGCGCGACCACATTAGTGCGGCCATCGAAGTTGCCCGGGAAAAGAATATGCGCGGGTATCTGTGGCGTCTGCTCGGCAGGCAGGCACAGATCGAAGACGCGCTGGGCGCTGTCGATGCGGCCGCGGTGAGCCGCACCGAAGCACGAACACTACAACGGGAGATCGCCGCGACCATTCCTGATGCGCAACATCGTACGAGTTTTCTGCAGGGACGCGTTGCCCGGCAACTCGCGTTGGCGGATTGAGGGGACTTCGAGCATGGAGATTCAAGGATTCTGCAACGATCGATTCCTGCCGCTGAAGGACGCATTTCGCGAGAACTTCGATGCAGGGCTCGAACTCGGTGCATCACTTGCGCTGACGCATCGCGGCAAGCTGGTGGTGGATCTGTGGGCGGGCTTTGCGAATCCGGAAAAATCCCGGCCGGGGCAGGAAGATACTATAGTCTATGTGGCTTCAACCACCAAGATGATGGTGACTATCGCCACGTTGATGCTCATCGATCGCGGCCTGCTCGATCTCGATGCACCCGTCGCCAGGTATTGGCCGGAGTTTGCCCAGGGTGGTAAAGCCGCGGTGACGGTGCGCGACGCGCTGACACATCAGGCGGGCGTGCCCGGGTTCGATCCGCCAGTGGCCTATGATGCGCTGCACGACTGGACGGGCATCACCGCCCACCTCGCTGCTGAGGCGCACTGGTTCGAAGGGCGCCGGGTCATCTGTTACCACGCGCTGACGTATGGTTTCGTGCTTGGGGAGCTGATTCGACGGGCGGATGGGCGCCGGCCCGCGCAATTCTTTCGCGAGGAGATCGCGCGGCCATTGGGCGCGGACTTTCAGATCGGGTTGACGTCGAAGTCGGATCTTGAACGGGTGGCGGTGCCGCAGGATGTGAATCCGCCTGCCTTTGCCGAGGGATTGGCCGAACGCGTCATGAACTGCGTCGGACCCGTCGATTGGACCTCGTGGGCGCGGCTCTCGGCGGATATCCCGAGTACAAACGGCTTCGGCAATGGCCGCTCCATCGCAAAAGTGTGCGCCATCATGGCGATGGGGGGTGAACTCAACGGTCAGCGTTTCATGTCGGCAAAGCTGGTCGACCAGGCCGCCACGGAGCAGGCGTACGGCCAGTGTGCGCTGATGGGTTGGATCCGCCTGGGACTTGGTTTCGGCCTGCATGCCGATTTTTTTCCGGCACCATCGCCGAGTTGTTTCCACTGGGGCGGCTACGGCGGATCGTGGGGGCTGATGGATCCAAAGACCGGGATCAGTCTGGGCTACGCACCCAGCAACTTGACCAACGATGTAACTGACGAATCGATCGGGCTGGATCCACGGCTGAATCGATTCTCTGTCGCGCTCGCGCCGCTGCTGGCAGAGCTCTGATACAGAGGAACGAAACGTGACCATCGATATCCAGGGCCTCTGCGAAGAACTGTTCCTGCCGTTGCAGGAAGCGTTTCGTGAGAACTTCGATGCCGGCGACGAACTCGGTGCGTCATTGGCCGTCACGCACCGCGGCACGATGGTGGTGGATTTGTGGGGCGGCTACACCGATCTGAACGGTACGAAACCGTGGCAGCAGGACACGATCGTGCCGGTCGCATCAACCACCAAGATCATGGTGACGCTGGCAGCACTGCAACTGGTGGAGCGCGGCTTGCTTGATCTGGATGCGCCGGTGGCGCGGTGCTGGCCCGAATTTGCCGCAGGTGGCAAGGCGGCGGTGACGGTGCGCGATGCATTCTCACATCAGGCCGGTGTGCCGGGGCTCAAGACCCCGGTGCCCTTCGACGTCCAACGCGATTGGTCGGCCATCACTGCGCGTCTGGCGGCCGAGCCGCACTGGTTCGTGGGCCGACAGCAA
>JAQBCT010000213.1:0-2597 GCA_032124855.1 Gammaproteobacteria bacterium | reverse complement strand
CCAGATCGATGAGCCGCTCGGTGCGCTCCTGCACGAGTGGGACGAGCCGCTCGAGTTGATCATCCCGAAATGCCCAGTCGCGCACGCGATAGAGAAATTCGTCGGGCGACAAGCGACGGATGTATTGGCCGTTCAGCCAGTTCAGTTTCGCCAGATCAAATACGGGGCCGCCGAGTGAAATGCGTTTGAAATCGAACGACGCGATCATCTCGTCGCGCCCGAACATCTCGCGCTCATCCGGCATTGAATAGCCCATGCGCCCCAGGTAGTTGATGAGCGCCTCCGGCAGATAGCCGGCGCGCCGGTAGTAGTTGATGCTGGTGGGATTGCGCCGCTTGGAAAGCTTGCTGCGATCGGGATTGCGCAACAAAGGCAGGTGGCAGAACACGGGTGGTTCCCAGCCGAAATAGTGATACAGCAGTACATGCTTGGGCACGGAACTGATCCAGTCTTCGCCGCGCACGATGTGGCTGATCCGCATGAGATGGTCATCCACCACCACCGCCATGTGATAGGTCGGATATCCGTCGGCCTTGATGAGCACCTGCATGTCGATCTGGGCGTAGGGAATCTCGATGACACCGCGCAACTCATCGGTGAAGCGGCAAATGCCTTCGGATGGCACTTTCATTCGCACCACGTGGGGCTCGCCCGAGGCGATACGTCGCGCGACTTCGTCCGCGCTCAGCGCGATGCACAGCCCGTCGTAGCCTGGATTGTCGCCACGCGCAGATTGTTCGGCGCGCAACGCATCCAGGCGCGCTGGTGTGCAGAAGCAATGAAAGGCATGGCCAGCATCCAGCAGGCGCTGCGCATGTGCATGATAGATCTCGAGGCGGTCGCTCTGACGATAGGGTCCGCAGCCGCCGCCGACATCCGGGCCCTCATCCCAATCCAGACCCAGCCAGCGCAGTGCCTTGATGATCATGCGTTCGGAGGCGCGTGTGCTGCGCGCGGCGTCGGTGTCTTCGATGCGCAGAATGAACTGGCCGCCCTGGCTGCGGGCGAATACCTGATTGATCAACGCCACATAGGCAGTGCCGACATGGGGGTCGCCGGTCGGCGACGGCGCCACTCGTGTGCGCACGGTCATCGCGGGTTCCGCCTTCAGACTAGTAAAGGCGGCGGATTATACGGAAAGCGCGTGTGCCTCAATACCAGAACGATACGTACGCGCGCAGCACCGTGGATTCGAAACTGTAAAGCGGCTCGTCACCCGGCGGCGCGCCGTTCTTCAGTACGTCGCGGAAATCGTCGTAGTTGAAGCGCAGGAAGTCAGCAAAGAGGCTCACCTGGCCGCGCGAGAAGAACGGCATGATTTCAGCTCCGAACTCGTAGTTCACGCCCACGCCGATGGAATGCGAGGTGAACGACGAAAGCTCCTTGTCGCGACTGAGAAAGTTCTGCGAATTCGGACCCTGGTACAGATCGCTATAGAAGTCCGCCGAGGATTGCGTGTAGTAGCGGTAATTCACCTCCAGCGTGAACCCCTTCGGCAGCGGTTGCACATAGCCCACCCCCGCATTCCAAGCATCCACGCCCCACGTGTCCGTGTAGTAGCGAGTTTCGGCCTGCACCGCCGCGCGATATGGCAGGTAGTACATCGCACGCAGCGCGGTGGCACTGGACGTGCGCGTGTTGGGTGACACTTCCGCTTCGTAGGCATAACCCTTCGGCGCCGTCGGATCCAGATAGCGCGCCGATCGATAAGGGTTGTGCAGGAAACCTTCTTCCGTCACCGAGGCGTAGCTCAGATTCAATACCATGTTCTTGGTGACGATCTGCGATAGATCGACCCCGAATGTCTGTCGGTCGACATGCTCCTCGAACGTGGGATCGCCATTGCGCATGACATCGTCCCAGCCCCGCGCGTAGGAAATGGCAAGCGTGGTGAGGTCGCCGAAGAAGTCCTGGCTGATGCTCGCGCGCGCGGTGTTACCCACGTAGTCGTCTTCGTCACTGTTCGTATACGAGGCTGCCATCAGCGTCTTGCCATGCAGATAGTCGGCGCCCGCACTCACTTCATTGCGCCGCTCTTCATAGCGGCTGGCCGTTGCCAGTACATCGATCGAGGCGCTGCTGATCATGTCGACGTAGTAATTCGCCCACACCGAAACCTTGTCCTTGTAGCCCTTGCGTACCAGCACCGACGGGCCATCCACCTTCAGGCCGCCGCCGTCGTAGCTGTGATACATCGCGTCAACGCGATCCTCCGGCAGAATCGCAGCGTTGATGCACAGTGGCGTAAGCCACAACAGCGCCGCGAAGCGCGTGAACCTAGCTGCAGCCACAACCGCCTCCCGTGCCGCCGTCTGCGCCGCGCGCGCCTTCGCGTGCTTCATAGACATGGTTCATGTACGCATCCGCAATGGGCGCGCGTGAGAAACTCATGATAGGATCCGCCAGGTTGTTGCGTTCATATGGACTCACCCACGGCTCGATCGAGGCGCAGCCCGTCAACGCGCACAACAACATCACCAGCAACAGATTCCTGAACATGCAGGCGCACTCCCTCATCAGAAGAACCAGGTCAGACCACCGGACAGCTCGAGGTTGTGGTACGTCTCATCGCTGCCCAGCAAATCAGACTGGAAGAC
>JAQBCT010000212.1:0-5900 GCA_032124855.1 Gammaproteobacteria bacterium | reverse complement strand
GACGCCGGTGGCACGGTGCAGCGCACGGCCAAGGGTAGAACGGATGGCGCGCAAGGATCGGCGGGACTGTCCAGCGGTTTCGATTTCAATCACGGGGCCTGGACATTCGGTCCGCACGCCGGCACCTACTACGCCAACGTTGATACGGATGAGTTGCAGGAACACGGTGCGGCCGGGCTGAATCTCATCGTCGGTGATCAGAACGCGAAGTCCTTCACGCTCAACGGTGGCGCCCATGTCTCGCGTGTCTTCACGCCGGCTTGGGGTGTCTTGATCCCGCATCTGCGCGTCGATCTCGTACACGAATTCGAGGACAGCCGTGAGCGCGTCACGATGGGCTTTGCCGCCGATCCGTTCAGCGCCGACCCGCTCAATCCGTCGCCGTCGTTCACCCTGCAGACCGATAAGCCGGATCGCGACTATGTGGTGTGGTCGGCCGGCCTGTCTGCCCAGTTCATCAATGGCATGGCCGGCTTCCTGAACTACCAGGCCACACAGGCCTACAGCGATCTGACGCTCGCCGAGTTCACGTACGGGTTGCGCTGGGAGCGCACCTTCTGAGGCCCGTCAGTTCAAGCCGAGCACGAGCTTGGCCATGATATTGCGCTGAATCTCGTTGGATCCTGCGAAAATCGAGACTTTGCGCGTATTGAAATAGTCCTGTGCCACGCCGTTGGCATCCTGGGGTCCGACCGGTGCGAAGTTATCGCCGGCCATGGCGGTCGATCCATCGAACGGTGCTGCGTAATAGCCGCTCACTTCGAGCGCGAGTTCAGTGACTGCCTGTTGCAATTCGGTGCCGCGTGTCTTGAGCAACGATGACTCCGGTCCCACGTTCTGACCTGCGGCGAGCGCACCCAGAATACGCAGCTCTGTGAACTCCAGCGCCTGAATCTGCACTTCCACCTCATCAAAACGCGTCCGCAGCGCAGGATCATTCAACACTGACCCCGCGTTGCCATCCGATTCGGTTGCCGCAAAACTGCGCACCTGGTCGAGTACACCCTTCAACGTCGGTGAGTAGGCGTTGCCGCGTTCGAACTCGAGCAGATATTTTGCGCACGTCCAGCCCTTGCCCTGCTCGCCCACGAGATTGCCCTTCGGCACCTTGACGTCTTCCAGGTACACCATGTTGATTTCCTGGAATCCCTCTGGCGGTTGATCCAGGGTGACAATGGGGTTCACGGAAACGCCGGGCGTACGCATATCGATCAGCAGAAAACTGATACCGAGCTGACGCTTATCTTCCTGGCTCGTGCGCACGAGACAGAACATCCAGTCGGCGTATTGCGCCATCGTGGTCCACGTCTTGACGCCGTTGACCAGAAAATAGTCCCCCATGTCTTCGGCCTTGGTACGCAGCGATGCCAGGTCGGAGCCCGCACCCGGTTCGGAATAGCCCTGGCACCACCAGACATTGGTGTCGAGAATATCCGGCAGGTATTTACTCTTCTGTTCGTCGGTACCGAACTTCATGATGACGGGCGCAACCATCGACATGCCGAACGGAATCACCCCAGGCGCACCCAGTCGCGCGCGCTCGAGATCGAAAATGTAGTGCTGCGTTGGCGTGAATCCGGCACCGCCGTACTCTTTGGGCCAATCCACTGCCGCCCAACCCTTCGCGGCCAGTGCCTTCTGCCAGCGCACATGATCTTCTTTCGAGAGCTTTCCCAACGCACTTTTGCGTTGGCGGGCACGCACTTCCTCGGGCCACGCATCCGCCAACCAGCTGCGCACTTCCTTCTGAAAATTCCGATCGGATTCGCTGAACGAGAGATCCACGCATTGCACCTCAGAGAATGACAGCGGCGGATTCTAACCTCTCGGCTGCGTTCGGGTGCAATCGCCTCATCGCTCGGGCACACTTCGGTGCACCTTGATCATCGGGGTTTGGCGGCACGTCCGCAGTCATTCATGCCGCAACCGAGTTCGACCATTGCTGTGGGTGCTGCCTATCGCTGGTACGCCCTGGGCGTCCTCTTCGTCGTCTACGTCTTCAACTTCATCGATCGATCGATCCTGTCGATCCTGGCGCAATCGATCAAGGAAGATCTTGCACTCAGCGATTCGCAGCTTGGGTTTCTCGGCGGCCTGGCATTTGCGCTGTTCTATACCTTTCTCGGTATTCCTATTGCCCGCATGGCCGACCGGGGCGTGCGCCGCAACATTCTCGCAGTATGTTTGACGATCTGGAGCGCGATGACGGCGGTCTGCGGCTTCGCACAGAATTTCGTTCAACTGCTGTTGGCGCGCGTCGGCGTCGCGATCGGCGAAGCCGGTGGCAGCCCGCCATCGCATTCGATGATCTCGGATCTGTTTCCGGCGAGCCAACGCGCCACCGCGCTCGGCATCTACGCGCTCGGTATTCCCGTCGGCACCATGATCGGCAATCTGGCCGGCGGCTGGATGAACGATGCCTTCGACTGGCGCGCAGCATTCATGGTCGTGGGAATCCCCGGCGTGCTCATGGCAATCCTGGTGCGCCTCACGCTGATCGAGCCCGTCCGCGGCGGCTCGGAAACGGTGGCGCCGGTCGTGGGCGATGTGCCGCCCGTGGCCGTCGTGTTCAAGTATCTGTGGTCGCGCCAGAGCTTCCGCTATATGTCACTGGGCGCGGCGCTGCACGCCTTTGTTGGCTACGGGGTCGGCGCGTGGATTCCCGCGATGATGATCCGCAGTCACGGCTGGAATACCAGCGAGATCGGCACGGCACTCTTCCTGCTGGGATTCTTTGGCATGTTCGGCACGTTTACCGGCGGGTACGTCGCCGATCGGCTGGGTATCAAAGATGTGCGCTGGTATGTCTGGTTGCCGGGCCTGGCCACGTTGATCTCTGTGCCGTTCGCGGCGTTCGCCTATCTCTGGCATCAGCCCGCGGTCGCCTTGGCCGTGTACAGCGTGCCGTATGTGCTGGGCGCGTATTACCTGGGCCCAACGTTCTCCCTCACGCAAGGTCTGGTGGGATTGCGGATGCGCGCGCTGGCCGCTTCCATCCTGCTGTTCGTGCTCAACATCATCGGCCTGGGCCTGGGACCCTGGTTCGTCGGCATCGCATCCGATGTGTTGCGGGCGACCACGGATCTGGGTAGTGAATCGCTGCGGTGGGCGCTGGTGATCACGCTGATTTTCAACGTGATTGCAGCCCTGTTTTACGCGCGCGCCGCACGCACCCTGAAAGACGATCTAGCCAACAGTCATGCGATGAGCTGAGCTCAGTCGTAGGCGCCAATGATGCACACAGCGGCGACGTTCGACATCGGCGAGCCGCCCAGGTTATGTGTCATCCCGATCGACGGCGTGGCGAGCTGCCGCTCCCCTGCTCTACCCGACAACTGCAGGTACATCTCGTACAGCATGCGAATGCCGGACGCCCCGATGGGATGCCCGAAACACTTCAGGCCGCCATCGATCTGGCACGGGATCTGCCCGTCCGCATCGTAGAAACCATCCATCACATCCTTGATCGCACCGCCCTCGCTGGACAGCTGCAGATCTTCCATCGTGACCAGCTCTGTGATCGAAAAGCAGTCATGACATTCGAACATGCTCACCTGGTCGCGCGGCTTGTCGATGCCCGCTTCCTTGTACGCCTTCGCCGCCGCAATGCGCGTGGTGTGGAAGTAACTGCCGTCCCAGCTGTTGTGCCCGGACTCGGAACCATTGGACAGCGCCAGCTGCAAGGCTTTCACGGCAACGATGTTGTGCTTGCCCAGACGCCTGGCGATTTCCGGTGTGGTCACAATAGCTGCGGCCGCGCCGTCGGAGACACCACAGCAGTCGAACAGGCCCAACGGTTCGGCGATCATCGGTGCGTTGAGCGCATCGGCCTCGGTAATTGCTTTGCGCAGGTGGGCTTTCGGATTCTTCACGCCATTGGCGTGACTCTTCACCGATACATGTGCGATGGCGCGCTTGAGATCATCGCGATTCACCCTGTGTTTAGCGCGATAGGCACTGGCGAGTTGGGCAAAATTGCCGGGCGCCGAACCGTTCGCCGACCATTGCGGCGCCAGCGTCCCGCCGAGGTTGCCGGGCAATCCGCCGTAACCCGTGTCCTTGAGTTTTTCCACACCCAGCGCCAGCGCGATATCGCAAGCGCCCGACGCGACGGCGTAGACCGCGCCACGAAATGCTTCTGAACCCGACGCGCAGAAATTCTCTACCCGCGTCACCGCAATATTCGGCAGGCGTAACGCGATGGACAGCGGCAACCCGCCTTTGCCGACGTTGATCTCTTCGTAGTGCGTGGAGAACCACGCCGCATCGATCTGACTCTGGTCGATGCCGGCATCGGCGATCGCCTCGGCGAATGCCTCCACCATCAGTTCTTCGGCACCCGCCTCCCACCGTTCGCCGAATTGTGAGCAGCCCATTCCGAGAATCGCGACCTTGTCCTTGATCCCCTTTGCCATCTTCGCTCTCCTATGCAGCCTGTTCGCGCGTTATTTCGGCCCGTACCGGCACCGCCTTCCAGAAATATCGGACGAATCCGCGCACTGAATCGAACGATTTGATCCGGAACATCATCCGCACCGCGACGCCGACGTCGATGTCACCCACATTCACGTCCGTGAAATCGGTCATGAAGCGTCCACCGCGGTCGAACGTGATCATCCCGTAGTGCGAAGGCGGATCCGCGGTATACGTCAGATAGTCGGCCGACCACGTCAACACCGACGCGGTTTCGTCCCGGAAACTATGCGGTTCCTGGGTGTGCATCGCCTTGCATTGCGGATTGACGCAGATATCCGTGCGCGGGAACTGCGCTGTACCGCACTGCGTACAGCGACCACCCACAAGGCCAAGCAACATCTCGCGCTTTCGATAGGTGACTGTCAGCGCAGTCTTGTAGTCGTCGCGTTCCGCACGCATGCCTTTTTCGAGCGTGATCAGATCGTTGAACGCCAGGTACTTCTGGTAGTTGGTTTCTTCCTGACGATTCGCCAGTGCCGCGACGATGCCGCCGGCAGATCGGTACTGGGCCAGCGCAGCGGTCGCGCGCAGCACGAGCACGTCGCAGCCCTGACCGAAGCCGGCCACGACGATGACGTCGCCGGCCTTGGCATTCGTCTCCAGCGCATGCAGCAGCATCACGAGCGCGTGCGCGGCGCCGGTTTCGCCACAGACAGTGTCGAGATTGTCACGAATGGCGCCCGCAGGAATGCCCGCACTGGCCGCAATGCCGGCAACGGCACGACCGATGGTGCTCGGCATCACGAAATGCGCAACGCGACTCGCGTCCACATTCGCCTTGCCAAGGGCCCGCGCGATGACGGGCGCGACAATCTTTGCCAAGCCCTCGTCGCGAATCCAGCGCTCCTCCCAACCGTAGTCGAATGTCTCAGTGGCGCCGCGAAAATGGTCGACGAAATCGACGGTCGTGGACGCCGCTGCGACGAACTCAATCAACGGATTCTCATTGCCAATGCTCACTGCAGCGGCGCCGTCACCAAACGCCAGTTCACCGGGGCTGGCGGCCTTGGTGCGCCGCTTGTCGGCTGCGACAACCAACGTGCTGTCGTAGAGACCGCTGCGAACCGAGGCGAATCCTTGGATAAGCGCCGACACGCCCGCGCGCTGGCAGGCCCCTACATCGAGCGACGCAATTCCTTCGGGCAATGACAATGCGGCGCTGACGATGCCGGCATTCTGACGATCTGCAAACGGCGCGCTGGTACTGGCGAACACCAGCAGTTGCGGCACGTCGGGTGCGTTGGCAAGGCAGTTTCGCGCGGCTTCGACGGCCATCGTCACGGCGTCCTCGTCCCAGTTGCACATCGTCCGCTCGCCGCGTCCCTTCGACTTCAGACCGGGATCTGCCCACAGATGTGCGGCGACAATCGCCTTTCGGCTGAGCCGCAGACGCGGCAGGTAGCCGCCGTACGAGGTGATGCCGA
>JAQBCT010000211.1:0-3656 GCA_032124855.1 Gammaproteobacteria bacterium | reverse complement strand
GAGGCACGACGCCTCATCGAACCGCGCTATCTCCCCCGCTTTTCCATCGTGGCGTTGCTGTGGAACTGCGTGAATCTCGTGATCGCCCCCGCGGTTGCCTACTGGGCGATCTATGCGCGCGAAAACGTCGGCATGACACCGGCCCAGGTGGGCAATGTCGTGATGTGGGCCTACATCGCGGGCGCGTTTGGTCATCTGCTCGCGGGGCAACTGGTGGATCGCATTGGCCGCAAGATCACCTGCGCGCTGTTCTACAGCATCGCCGCCGTGGCCATCGTCGGGCTGTTCCACACCAACACCACGGCCGGGCAATATTTCTGGCACATCACGACAGTGTTTTTCTTCAGCTGCGCCATCGGTGCGACCAACGTTTATGCATCGGAATTATTTCCGACTGAGCTGCGCGCTACCGGCTACGGCTGGACAACGAATCTCTTCGGGCGCGGCACCGAAGTGCTCATTCCGCTTCTGATCGGCCAGCTGATTCCGTTCATGGGCATCTCGTGGGCAATCACGTGGGTCGCCATCGGGCCGATTCTCGGCGCAGTGCTCGTCATGAAATATGCACCCGAGACACGCGGGCTCACGCTGGAGCAGATTCAGGATCAGCTCGACGCCGATTCACCCCGCCGCATTACCGCATAGGCGCCCGCAAACGCAAGCACTACGCCCAGACTGCTCCACAGCTGACTCGCCAGTTCTGTCGTGAACGCCATGGCCCCCAACACGCCCACGATGGCGACGATCGTTGCGTAGCTCAGATACGGAAACAGCCACATCCGGATCACCAGGCGCTGCGGCTCGGTCGCTTCCAGCAGGCGGCGCTGCCTGATCTGCGCAGCGACCACGATGAGGTAGATGAACAGCATCGTGGCACCCGATGCGTTGACCAGAAAACTGAATACGATCTGCGGCGATACGACCGATGCGCCCAATGCCAGATAACCGAACGAACTGGCGATCAGGATGGCACGCACCGGCACGCGTCGGTGATTGACGCGCACCAGGACGCGCGGCGCATCGCCGCGCGCCGCCAACGTGAACAGCACGCGCGCGGTGACATACATCCCGGAGTTCAGACACGACAGCACCGCAATCAGCACGACGATGTTCATGATCGTGGCGGCGCCTGGAATGGCCATCGTTTCGAGTGCGGTGGCGAACGGCGAATAACCCGGCACGATTTCCGTCCACGGCACGATGGCCACGATCAGCGCAACAGAAAGCACGTAGAACAACAGGATGCGCAACGTCACAGTCCCGGTCATGCGCGCAATCGTGCGCGCGGGTTCGGCTGATTCGGCCGCCGCGATGGTGGCAATCTCCGCGCCGCAGAGCGCAAAGATCACGCTGGTGACACCCGCGAGCACGGCGACCACCCCAAACGGCGCGAACCCGCCGTGGATGGTGAGGTTGGCGAGGGTCGACCCGGTTGGCGAAGTGAAACCGAAGGCGTACGCGCCGGCCGCAAAGATGAATACGACGATAGCCGCCACCTTCATCGAGGCGAACCAGAATTCGAATTCGCCGTAGGAGCGCGTCGACATCAGATTGACGCCCGTCATCAGCGCCAGCAGGACCATGCCGATCTGCCAGGTCTCAAACGGCAACCAGCGCTGGATGATCACCGCCCCCGCGATGGCTTCGATGGCGACCACCACCACCCAGAAGTACCAGTACAGCCAGCCGCTCAGGAAACCGGCCCAGTGACCCAGTGCCACACGGGTGAACTCGGTGAACGAGCCGACGTGCGGCCACGCCATCGCCATCTCGGCCAGCATGCGCATGATCAGCAGAATGACGAGACCCGCCAGCGCGTAGCTGACGACGACCGCGGGACCCACTGTCGCAATCGATGTGCTGCTGCCGACGAACAATCCGGCCCCGATGATGCCGCCGATGGCGATCATGGCAATGTGACGCGAAGCCAGCGTGCGGCCCAGTCCATGCGTTGGCGAGCTCAGCGCGGCGAGCGTCGTATTGATTTCACGCATGATGATTCGCGCAACCCGTCAGCCATCCAGCACTACAACCACCTATACTGCACACGCATCGTACATCGCCCCCGAGTCTGACGATGTACGTGACACCAAGGCAGTATCGTCGATAGAGCACCCGGTATGAACAAGGTCGCGGCAGTCACTCTCTCCTTCTGGGTCATGAAGATCAGTGCGACCACACTGGGGAAGACCGCTGGCGACCTGCTGTCGATGACCTTGCAGCTGGGCTATGCCACAAGCTCGATCGTGCTGCTGACGATCTTCGGCATTGCGCTGGGTGCACAGCTCGCGGTGCGTACCTTTCATCCGGCCCTGTTCTGGACGGTGATCCTGGCGACCAGTACCGCCGGAACGACGATTTCGGATTATATGGATCGGACCCTCGCACTGGGTTATGCAACCGGCGCGGCGATTCTATTCGGTTGTCTCGTGGCGGTTCTGGTGACGTGGCGATGGGTCGAGAAATCGCTGTCGGTCGATCACATCGCGACGCTTCGTGCCGAATTGTTCTACTGGGCCGCAATTCTGGTGTCGAACACGCTGGGTACGGCCTTGGGCGATTTTCTCGCGGACGATTCCGGCCTTGGTTTCCTCGGCAGCGCGGCGCTGATCGGCGCGGTGATCGCACTGATCGCAGCCGCGGCGTACTACACAACCGTCAACCGGGTGGCGTTGTTCTGGACGGCCTTCGTGCTGACACGCCCCTTTGGGGCCACGTTTGGCGATTTTCTCACCAAACCCGTGGAGCATGGCGGTTTGAATCTTGGCACCTGGGGTTCGTCATTGGTGCTTGCATCGATCCTTATCGGAGCCGTGGCCTACACCAGCCGACGCGACGGCGCGCTGCGCAGACGGGTCAACGTATGAGTTAACGCACGGCTGCCGGGACAGTGTCTAAAGCGCGCTTTTTTATGGTGCCCACGGCGAGCTGCGCCAGTGCGCGCGCACGACGCTGGCACAGTTCGATCCAGTCGCTCACATCGTCGCCATCACCCAGGGCGGCGGATCCCTGCCAGACGCGAGCGGCCTGCGCCCAGCCATGATGGCAGGACAACACGTCGTCCGGCACTGCGACGCCGCTGATGTCACCCATGATCTGGGCATCCGTCCGGGAGTCGCAGTAACAACACATCGGTGAATGAACCTGTCGCGGTACCAGAGCCTTACTTTGCGCGCGAACGGACATGGCCGCCCGTGACCCATCGCACGAATCCGCACGCTGACCCGACCGGGTTATCATCGCCGCTCGATTCACGGGAGAGTGTTGCTGTGCAAATACGTCGCATGAGCGCGCCGCTGGGCGCAGTCATCGAGGATCTGGATGTGCGGGGCGCCGGCGATGACGTTTTCGCCGAACTGAAGCGCCTGTTCGCTCAGTACCATGTGCTCGTCTTCCCGGGTCAGACACTCACGCCTGAGCAGCAGATGGCCTTCGCGGCGCGCTGGGGCACGCTGGTGCGGCATCCCTACGCCGGCATGAAGAGCCACCCCGACATCATCGAATTGCGCAATGGCGGCAAAGCCCGCGACATCAATCAGCATTGGCATTCCGACATGACCTACAACCCGGCGCCGCCGAAACTGACCATGCTGTACGCCATCGAAGCACCGCAGATCGGTGGCGATACGGCGTTCGCCAATCAGGAGCTCGCCTAC
>JAQBCT010000210.1:0-5377 GCA_032124855.1 Gammaproteobacteria bacterium | reverse complement strand
CCCATGGCGTTGAGGCTATTGCACAGATCGACGATCTCCGGTTCTCGCGCTGCGTTCTCCAGCAGCGTGCGCCCGCGCGCGAGTGTTGCTGCCGTCATGAGATTTTCGGTGCCGCCGACTGTGCTGATATCCATCAGAATTCGCGCGCCGCGCAGGCGCCCTTCGACGTGTGCGACTACGTAGCCATCCGCCACGTCGATCTGCGCACCCATCGCCGCGAGGCCCTTCAGATGCTGATCCACGGGACGCGCACCAATCGCACAGCCACCGGGCAACGAAACTTCGGCACGCCCGTGGCGCGCCAGCAACGGGCCCAATACGTTGAACGACGCGCGCATCGTCTTGACGAGATCGTACGACGCACGATAGCCCGTCAGCGTGGCCGCGTTTACCTCTACATTGAGCGACTCGTCGATCATCACCTCGGCACCGAAACTGCCGAGTAACTCGAACATGGTCGTCACATCGTGCAGGTGCGGGACATTGCCAAGTACGACGCTTTCATCGGTGAGCAATGTGGCAGCAAGGATTGGCAAGGCCCCATTCTTCGCACCCGACATATGCAGCTCGCCCTGCAACGCCTGGCCGCCACGGATCACCAGCTTATCCATTACTGTGTCCCGTCACGTTCCGCTGGAGTAAGCGCCCGGATGGTCACTGCGTGCAGCGCACCTTCGGCAATCAGCTGCGCAATGGCGGCGTAGACCAGTTGTTGCTTGCGCACGCGACTCATGCCTTCGAACGCCGCGCTCACTACCACTATGCCCATGCGCTGAGCGTCGCCCGTGGCTGCAACCTCACTGCCAAGAATTGCCTGCGCGATCCGCGCCTGGACATCCTCGGCGATCGCGCGGCGCTCTGGCGTGGTCACGCGGCACTCGCCGCGGTCGCAATGGGCAGCACCTCATCCAGGCCGCTGAATTCGATGAGATTCATCACCAGGGGTGGAATGTCGACAAAACACAGGTCGACCTCGATTGCGCGGGCACGACGCAGCCACACCAACATGAGGCTCACCAGCACGCTGTTGCCGTCGGTGATCCCTCCGAGCGAAATCTCGAGCCTGCCCGCGGGGTGTGCCTCATCGGCGGCGGCGCTCAGCTCTGCGAGCACGTCGTCCAGCAGCGCACGCGCTTTCTTTCCATTGAGCAGTGTGGGTGCACCATCGATGCGGTGGCGCGCTGCGTCGATTCGAACCAGGTTCACATCATTTCCCGGCGCTGGACTCGGCGGTAGCGCCGTCGCCGTCGGCCGACGGGTCGACCTTGGCAATTGTCTCGCCCCATTGATCGATCACCGCTTCCAGGTCGCCCCGATTGGCTGGTTCCTTCATCGCACTCGAGAACTGATTGCGGTAGGTCAAGCCGATATTGATGCCGTTGATGATCAGATTGTAGACACGCCAGATGCCGTCCTTGCCCAGTCGCATGGAATAGATCACGGGGTAGATCTTGCCTTCCTTGGACACAATTTCGGTTTTGACACTATCACGGTCGGGTTGCGTTGACGGGCGATCCGCCGGCAATACCGTGATTTTCTCGTCGCCGAAGGACAGCAGGGCCTTGCCATAGGTGCGCACCAGCCCCGCTTCGAAGGTGGCTTCGAAGCGTTGCCGCTGCGCCGGTGTGGCGCGCTTGTAGTACACCGCCATCACGCCGCGAGAGAACGCATCAAAGTCGATGGCCGGATCGAGCACACCTTGCACGGCGGTGTAGAAACGATCCGGGTCCGTGTCGAAATATCCTTTGCCTTCCCTGATTACCGCGATGAGTGCATCCACCGTCTGCTGGATGCTCGTTCGCGGATCTGCCGGCGCAGCGACAACCGGGACGGCCAATAGCCCGAGCAGGCCCAGCGCCACCATGTTTCGCACGCGCATCATTCGTCGCCCCCTCGTGTAATGAAGTCGCCGATCAGATTCTCCAGGACGAGGGCGCCCTGGGTGTTGGTGATCGTGCCGCCATCCACGAGCAACTCTTCCTCCCCACCTGGCACGAGACTGATGTAGCGGCCCCCGATAAAGCCTTCTGTCTGAATGCGCGCGCCGGTATCCACCGACAGGTTGTTCACGTCCGCACGAATATCCATCGTCACGATGGCTTCGCCCATCTCGCTGTCGACGGTGATCGCGGAAATGCGCCCGATCGTGACGCCCGCCATGCTCACCTTCGAGCGCAGGCGCAATCCCGCCACATCGTCGAATCGCGCAATGAGGTGGTAGATTTCGCCTGTTTCCCCGATTCCCACCCCGCTGACGCGGAATGCCAGAAATATCAGCGCGACTATCCCGGCGAGAACGAAGGCACCAACACTAATCTCGATCGTGCGCATGCGAATCACTTGAAATCTCCGTACATCACCAGCGTGAGCATGAAATCGAATGCCAGCACGACCACCGACGAGTACACGACGGTCTTGGTGGTCGCTGAGCTGATACCTTCGGACGTTGGCACGGAATCATACCCTTGAAATACCGCGATCCAACTGATGACGGCGCCGAAGAGCGCGCTCTTGAGCATGCCCTTGCCGACATCTTCCCAGAGTTCAACACCGTCCTGCATGCCGCCCCAGAACGCGCCGGGGTCCACCCCCAACCAGTCCACGCCCACCACCGCGCCGGCCCAGATCGCCACCGCATTGAATACCAGCGTGAGGATCGGCAAACAGATGATTGCAGCCCACAGGCGCGGGGCGAGGATCCGATGCAGCGGATCGACCCCCATCATTTCCATGCTCGCCAACTGATCGGTGGCCTTCATCAGGCCGATCTCGGCCGTCACCGCAGATCCGGCCCGGCCTGCGAAGAGCAGACCCGTCACCACGGGTCCCAGTTCCCGCAACAACACCAGCGCCACCCCCAGGCCAACGGATCCTTCCGCACCAACCCGCGACAGTTGTGTGTAACCCTGCAACGCCAGCACGGCGCCGATGGAGAATGCCGAGAGCACGATGATGATCATGGACAGCACACCAATCTGGTACACCTGCCGCACCAGCAGTTTGAAGTCGCCGCGGCGCGGAAGGCCGGCCAACGCCTGATACCAGACTGTCGCGGCACGTCCCAGCGTGCCGATCCAGTCCAATGCCCATTGCCCGAGCAAGCGCAGATAGCGAAGCATCAGGCGTCTCCCAGGACGTCGTCGACGAAGCTCTCGGCCGGATAATGGAAGGGCACCGGACCGTCCGGTGACCCCAGCATGAACTGTCGAACCATGGTCGAATCATGCTCACGCAGGCTCTTCGGCGTGCCCGAGCCGATCACGCGGCCATCGGAGATGATGTACATCTGATCGGCGATGCTGGCGGTTTCGTGAATATCGTGCGACACCACCAGACTCGTCATCGCCAACGATTCGTTCAATCCGCGGATCAACGACACCAGCACGCCCATCGCAATGGGATCCTGTCCAGTGAAGGGTTCGTCGTACATGATGAACTCGGGGTCCAGCGCCATGCTGCGCGCCATGGCCACCCGGCGTGACATGCCCCCCGAGAGTTGCGATGGCATCAGATCACGCGCGCCGCGCAAGCCCACCGCATTCAGCTTCATCAGAACGAGATCGCGAATCATCTCGTCCGGCAGATCAGTGTGCACCCGCAGCGGAAATGCGACGTTCTCGAATACCGTCAAATCGGTAAAAAGCGCCGAAGACTGGAACAACATGCCGATGTTCACGCGTAACTCGAACAGTTCGCGGCGTGACAAGGTGGGCACATCGCGACCTTTGAAAATTACGCGCCCCGCGTCAGGCCTGACCTGTCCGCCGATGATTCGCAGCAGCGTGGTCTTGCCTGTCCCGCTGGGGCCCATCAATGCGGTGATCTTGCCGCGCTGCACCGTCATGGAGAGATCGTCGAAGATGATTCGATCACCGCGACTGAAGCGTAGCCCCTCGATTTCGATCAGGTTTTCGGTCACGACACCACGGTCCACTTCGGCAGCGGCGCAACTATACCATCGCCTCCCGTGCCGCGGGTCCGCTTGCCGAATCCCTGACGCGACGGGCAAGCCGCACCTTGTTGCCGCGCCGCTTGCAGCCGTGCAATAGTCTGCGCCATTTGATCCAATCGCCCGCCGCCATGGCGCGGCCCATGATTGCAGCAGTGCAGCCAAGCCAATGAATTTTCCCGACACGATTCTGACCCGCGCCCGCGCCATTCGATTGCTGATTCTCGACGTCGACGGTGTGTTGACTGACGGCCGCCTGTACTACGGCAACGACGGCGAGGAGCTGAAGGCGTTCTCCACACAGGACGGTGCGGCCATCAAAATGCTCGCGGCAACCGGCATCGCCATCGCCATCATTACGGGCCGACGCTCCGCCCTGGTGGAACGCCGCGCCCGCGAGCTCGGGATCACCCATCTGCATCAAGGCGCGGACGAAAAAACAGCGGCGCTCGATGCACTGGCTGCTGGCACCGGCATCGAGCGGGTGAATATGGCGCACGTCGGCGACGATTTGCCCGATCTTGCGCTGTTCAACCGGGTGGGCGTGGCGTTCACCGTGCCGGGCGCTCACCCCGAGGTGATTGCGCGCGCCCAGTACGTCACACAGGCGCAGCCAGGCGCAGGCGCGGTCAGGGAAGTCTGCAATCTGATCATGGTCGCGCAAGGTACCTGGGCCGCCGCGCTGCAGCGATTCAATTCATGAAATACGCCGCGCCAGACGCGCCGCATGACATGTGCCGCCTGGGATCCAACGCATGAGTCGCTGGGGCCTGCTGATCGCACTCGCCGGGTGCCTGATCCTGTTCGTTTCGTTGCGCCAGTGGCATCCGGCAGACGCACCGACGAAACTCGTGCGAGCATCCGACGCGCCTGATGTCGTCATGACGGACGCGAGCATCACGCAATATGACGATGTCGGCACAGTGCTGTACCAGCTGTGGTCGGACGAGATCCGCCATTTCGATGTGCCTGGTCGGACGCATCTTAAATCCCCAACGCTCGAGCTGAACCGCGCCCCTCAACCATCCTGGTCTGCAACCGCGAGCGTCGGCGAAGTATCGCAACTCACCCGTAGCGATGGGACAACCGAGGAACTGGTCGAGCTCACCGATACGGTCCGTCTGACACAGAACGACCGCGTCCATCACCTGCAATTGACCACCGCTGCACTGTCCGTCTACCCCCAGCGGCGATTCGCCGAGTCAGACCAACCTGTTATCATCACCAGCAGTTCAGGCCGCACGACTGCCGCCGGCATAACGGGCGATCTGAAGTCGGGTCTTCTCACGCTCTCGTCCAGTTCCAGCCAAAGGGTTCACTCCATTGTCCTGCCGGGCCAGTTCAAACTCAGCGCCGCACAACCGTGACTTGATCAGGCCGCTGCTTGGAATGCTGTTCGGCGCGACGTTGCTGCTGGCGCGCCCAGCC
>JAQBCT010000209.1:0-28316 GCA_032124855.1 Gammaproteobacteria bacterium | reverse complement strand
CCAAATCCAGATCACGGGCTGCTTTTACATCGTCCAGTCGCCGCACCGGCAGATCGTACGGCGCGCCATGCAGCATTGCCGGATCGGACTTCGCCTCAGCAGCAATAGCGATCATCGCCGCGACAAAACCATCAAGCTCTTCCTTGCTCTCGGTTTCCGTGGGTTCGATCAGCAGGCATTCAGGCACCAGCAGGGGGAAATAGGTGGTCGGTGAGTGATAGCCGTAGTCGAGCAGCCGCTTGGCAATGTCCATCGCGGTCACGCCCAGCGTCTTGGCTTCACGTGCCAGCGTCAGCGTAAATTCGTGACTTGCGCGCCGCCGCGGATAGGCCAGCTGATAGCCGGCATCAGCCAGCCGCACGGCCAGATAGTTTGCGTTCAGCGTGGCGAACTCGCCCACCCGGTGCATGCCCTCGCGACCCAGCATCAGCGCGTAAGCCAGCGCCCTCAGCAGAATTCCAGCGTTGCCCATGAATGCCGACAGGCGCCCGATGCTGCGCGGACAATCCGCTTCATTCAGCCAGCGATACGCGTCACCATCACGCCCCACCATTGGGATCGGCAGAAACGGGAGCAAGCGCTCACTTACACCTACGGGCCCAGCACCTGGACCGCCGCCGCCGTGGGGCGTGGCAAAGGTCTTGTGCAGATTCATATGCAGCACGTCGAAGCCCATATCACCCGGCTTGACCTTGCCGAGGATGGCATTGAGGTTGGCGCCGTCGTAATACAGCAGCCCGCCCGCACCATGGACGGTCTTGGCGATCTCGACAATTTGCCGCTCGAAGATCCCGCAGGTGGACGGATTGGTCATCATCAGGCCGGCAGTTTGCGGACCCACTGCCGCGCGCAGCGCCGTGAGATCCACATCGCCGTCGCGGTCTACCGCCACTTCGCGCACACGGTAACCGCACATCACGGCCGTCGCCGGATTGGTGCCGTGGGCCGCGTTGGGCACCAGAATTTCCATGCGCTGGGTATCACCGCGACTTTCGTGATAGGCCCGGATCATGGCGACACCGGCGAACTCGCCCTGCGCACCCGCCATGGGCGTGAGCGATACGCCGCGCATGCCGGTGACATCCTTGAGGATTTCCTGCAGCTCGAACAGACAGCTCAGAAAACCCTGACTCGCCGACGCCGGCGCCAGCGGATGACGCCCTAGAAACCCCGCCAGATTGGCGGCTCGATGGGTGCCGCGCGGGTTGTATTTCATCGTGCAGGAGCCCAGCGGATAGAACTGGGTTTCGATGGAGAAATTACGCCGCGACAGATTGGTGTAGTGGCGCACGGCCTGCAGCTCCGAGACTTCAGGCAGTGCAGGCGGTGTGCGTCGCAACTGGGATGGCGGGATATCCGCAAATGCCACCGCTTCTGGCAGTTGGGCCAGCGCGGCGCGGCCGGCGCGGCCGATTTCGAAAATGGTCTGCAGCGGTTGTTCGGGCTTCATGCCACACCCCCCGCCAGCACCGCGGCCAACGCAGCCGTCGCCCGGGTAATCGCCGCCGCACCATATTTTTCAGTCGCACATACCAGCAGACAGTCCTCCATTCCCGGGTAATCCGCGCCCAGCGGATAGCCGATCAAGATGTGTTGGGCTGCAAGCCGTTCCGCTACGACCGCGGCCGGCATCGGCAAACGCAGTACGCGCTCGTGAAAGAACGCGCCATCAAACGCCAGCGATACACCGGGCAACTCCATCATGGCCGCGGCGAGCCCAGCGGTGTTGGCATGACTATGCGCTGCCACACGCGCAAGCCCTTGCGGCCCCATGATGCTCATGTAGATGGTGCCTGCGGTAACCAGCAGCCCCTGGTTGGTGCAGATATTCGACGTGGCCTTCGCGCGCCGGATATGTTGTTCGCGCGCTTGTAACGTGAGCGCGAAACCCGTACGGCCATCCAGATCCACAGTGCGCCCGATGATGCGCCCCGGCATCTGTCGCACCAGCGCGCTGCGACAGCACATGAAGCCGAACGACGGGCCCCCGGAGGCCATGGGAATGCCGAACGGCTGGCCATCACCGCAGACGATATCAGCACCCGCCGCACCCCATTGCGATGGCGGCTTCAACACCGCCAGCGACAGCGGATTGACGCTGGCGATGAGTGTCACGCCGCGCTGCGCGGCCCAGTCGCCCAGCGCATCCACATCCTCAAGCAGTCCGAAGAAATTGGGTTGCTGGACCACCAGCGCCGCAGGCGTTTCCGCCAGCTCATCGAGCGCGCACAAGTCGATGGTGCCGCCCGCCGTCATCGGTAACGCGACCAGTTCGATGTGCTGATTGCGCACGATGGCGCGCGTGGCGTCGCGATAGCGCGGGTTAACGGTATCGGGCATCAACACCGTGCGCGACTTGAGCTTCTTGTTGGCGCGCACCGCCATCAGCACCGCCTCGGCCAGCCCGGAGCCGCCGTCATAGACAGAGGCGTTGGAAACATCCATCCCGGTCAGTGCGGCCATCATGCTCTGGTATTCGTAGATCAGCTGCAGCGTGCCCTGACTGGCTTCCGCCTGATACGGCGTGTACGCGGTCAGGAATTCACCGCGTTGCGCGAGGTCCCAGACCGCCGCGGGAATGTGATGGTCGTAGCAGCCCGCTCCAATGAAACACAGCTCCACTTCATCACGGCGCGCCCGTGTGCCGAGTTCGGCGAGCATGTCCATCTCTGTGCGGCCTACCGGCACGCGCGTGAGTGAACCGGCCCGCAAATCCGCTGGTATTTCGTCGAACAGTGCATCGATGCTGGCCACGCCCACGGTGCTGAGCATATCGCGCACGTCATCGGCCGTGTGGGGGATGAACGGCATCAGGTACTCCAGGAATTGAGGTCAGAAATCCGCGGCACGGTGAGTGGGCCGCGTTCGATCAATGCTCGTCGCTTTCGCACACCTCAGCGTAACCGTCAGCGTCGAGCAGCTCATTCAGATCGGCCACGTCCGTTGGGGCGATGCGGAAGAACCAGCCGTCACCGTAGGGATCCTGGTTGACGGTTTCGGGTGCGTCGTCCAGCAGGGTATTTACCGCGATGATCGTGCCGCCGATCGGTGCATAGATATCCGAAGCGGCCTTCACCGACTCGACGACGCCGGCTTCTTCGCCCGCCTCAATCACGACTTCGAGCTCGGGCAGTTCGACATAAACCACATCACCCAGAGCATCCTGGGCATGCTCGCTGATGCCAACCGTGACCGTGCCATCCTCTTCGAGGCGCGCCCATTCGTGGGTTTTCGCATAACGCAGATCGGAGGGCGTATCGCTCATCTATCACCTCCTTGGCGGGCATGGCGAGCAGGGTTCATTGAAAGACCTTTTGACCATGGCGCACGAACGGTGGGCGCACGATCCGACAGGGTAAAAGTTTGCCGCGAATCTCCGCCTGGCAGGCTCCTTTAGCCGTCCGGGGCAATCGCGCCAGCGCGATACTGTACCCCAACGTCGGCGAGAAAATACCGCTCGTCACCACGCCGTCACCCGCCTCCGTGACGATGCGCTGGCCGTGGCGCAGCACGCCTTTTGTCTCCAGCACGATGCCTGTCAGTTTGCAATCTGCGCCCGCAGCGCGGATGGCCTGCAGCGCTGCGCGGCCCACAAAATTGCGCGTCGCCGGATCCCATGCCACCGTCCAGGCCAGGTTCGACTCCAGCGGGTGGTTGGTCTCATCCATATCCTGACCGTACAGGTTGAGCCCCCCTTCCAGGCGCAGCGTATCGCGACACGCAAGCCCGGCCGGTGCCACACCGGCAGCGGCGAGTTTCCCCCACAGCACCACACCATCGGCCGCGGGCAGCATCACCTCAACGCCGTCCTCCCCTGTATAGCCGGTGCGCGCCACCATGCAGGGGCCATATTCGAGTTCGTTGAAGGGTGCCAGATCTGCGGCAGCGGCGATCCCGGTGACAGCGATGAATCGCGCTGCTGCGTGCGGGCCCTGAATTGCCAGCATCGCCAGATCGCCGCGCGGCTGAATCACCGCGTTGGGAAACGCGGCGGCGTGGTCGGTGAACCAGCGCAGTACCTTGGCACGGGTGGAAGCGTTGACCACCGCGCGAAAGCCGCCATCGCGGCGGTAAACAATCAGGTCGTCCACCACGCCGGCCGTGTCGTTGAGCAGCACGCCGTACAGCGCGCGGCCCACGTCGTCCAGCCGTGCCACGTCGTTGGCGATGAGGTAGCGCAACAGACCTTCGGCATCGGTGCCGGACAGGTCGATGATTGTCATATGCGAGACGTCGAACATGCCGGCTGAGTTGCGCACGGCGTGATGCTCGTCGAGCTGTGAACCGTAATGCAGCGGCATTTCCCAGCCGCCAAAGTCCACCATGCGGGCGCCGGCGGCCACGTGGGTGTCGAACAGGGGGGTGCGTTCGAGGCTCATGGATTCAGGCTGGCGTGAAAGGCGCGCATTCTACCCACCCCGGCGCCGACGACAAACGTCTGCGTGTTCGAATGGGTGCCGCTCAATCGTCGCATCATGGGTCAGCGCGGCGCCGCGAAGATGCCATAACCCAGCGCCTCTTTGATCAACTGGCGTTTCAGCGACGGTGCTTCGTTGAGCAGCTGCACCGCCATATTGCGCAACCACTGCAGTCCGGGGTCACTGATCCGGTAGGCCGCCGCGAACGCATCCATCGCGCGCACCATCAGTTGGGCGCGCAGCTGCCGGCGTCGCTCGAAACCGCGCCACAGCCCGGCATCGCCCAGTGCCGCCGCATCGACACGGCCCGCGACGCGCAGCACCTCGCGAATGTCTTCAAAACCCAGATTCACGCCCTGACCGGCGAGAGGATGCAGCACCCGCGCGGCATCGCCGACCAGCAGCACGCGCGGCGTGGGTGCGAACGTGCTCGCGACCTGCTGCTCGAGCGCAAAACTGAAGCGTTGATCCACAGCCAGGATCGCTCCCCAGCAACGATCGCAGGCAGCCTCCAGCTGTGCGATGAACGCCGCGTCGCTGCGCTGCATCTGCTGCGCCGCCGCGGCTTCAGATTGCGTCCATACCACGGAGCAGAAGAAGCGGCCGCCGCGCGACGGCAAGGGCAGCAGCGCGACAGGCCCGTCGCGCAGGAAACATTGCCATGCGGTGTTGCCGTGATCACGCTGCGTCTCGACCACTGTCGCGACGGCCGCCTGGCCGGTGGCGAAGCGGGCAGCGTCGATACCAAGGTGGGCGCGTACCGCCGAATTCGCGCCGTCTGCGGCGAGTAGCAGACCCGCGGAGATGGTCATGTCATTGGACTGCACTGAGACGGCATCGGCGTCGCTCGAGACCGCGTCGATGGTGCCGGTCAGCACTGTCAGTTCATCGCAGGACCGTAGCGCGGACCACAACACGTGCACCGCCGGACTCACTTCGACGATCCAGCCCAGTTCATCGCGTGCCACTTCGCTGGCCGCAAAATCAATGAAGCGCGTACCCAAGGCTTCACAAACGTGCACTTTGTCGAACGGGCAAGCCGCGAACGAATCCCACACGCCGATTTCGCGCAACAGGTCCGCCGATGCCGGATTCAGCGCCACGGTACGCACATCGAATCCCAGGCGCCCGGTCAGCGAGGCGGGTTCGACACGATCCAGCAACGCAACGCTCGCGCCACTGCGTGCGAGGGCGAGCGCCGCGGTCGCACCCACCAGACCGCCGCCCGCGACGAGTACGTCGCAGCGCAACTCGCTCATCGGCCCGCGCTGGCGGCGGTGCGCATCAATGCCTCGATCTCAGCGATCTGTTTGGGTGCAGCCTCGGTAAGCACTTCGTTGCCGTCGCGCTTGATGAGCACATCGTCTTCGATGCGTATGCCGATGGCGCGAAATGCGCTGGGCACCGAGTCGTCGTCGGGCACGTAGATGCCGGGTTCGATGGTCAACACCATCCCCGGTTCCAGCGTCCGCCACGCATCATCCACGCGATAGTCGCCCACATCGTGTACATCCAGGCCCAGCCAATGCGAGCTCTTGTGCACGCAGAATTTCTTGTAGCTCTCATCCGCAATGAGGCCGTCCACACTGCCGCGCAGCAGTTTCAAATCAACCAGGCCTTCCACCATGGTACGCACTGCCGTGTCGTGCGGCTCATTGAATGCATGCCCTGGTGCAATGGACTCGATTGCAGCCTGCTGGGCCGCCAGCACCACTTCATACAGTGCGCGCTGCGGACCGGTGAAACGGCCGTTCACAGGAAATGTGCGCGATACGTCGGCTGCGTAATACTGATACTCGCAACCCGCATCAATCAGCACGAGGTCGCCGTCCTTCAACGTCGCATCATTTCGCACGTAGTGCATGACGCAGGCATTGCGCCCGGCCCCCACGATGCAGGGATACGCCGGGAACCGCGCGCCGCTGCGCATGAATTCATGAATGATCTCGGCTTCCAGATCCGCCTCGTTGCCGCCCGGGCGAGCGGCACGCATGGCACGGATATGCGCAGCGGTGGTGATCGCGGCAGCGCGCCGCATCAGCTTCAACTCGGCCGCGGATTTGTATAACCGCAGATCGTGAAGCAGATGCGACAGCACGATGAATTCACCGGGCGGCACTGCGCCGTGCACCGAGCGCGCGCGGATCCCCTTCACCCAGCGCAGCAGATCGCGATCGAATTCTGCGTGTTCGCCCAGATTGGCATAAATGCGTTCGCGCCCTTCCAGCAGCCCCGGCAGGATGTCGCCGATGTCGCTGATCGGAAAGGCATCATCCACGCCCAGCATTTGCGTCGCCCGTTCGGTGCCCAGCCGTTCGCCCGTCCAGCGCTCCAAATCCTCGTCGCGTTCCTGGCAGAACAGGATTTCCTCGCCATGTTCACGGCCGGGGGCCAGCACCAGCACCGCACTGGGTTCTTCGAATCCGCTTAAGTAGTAGAAGTCGCTGTTCTGCCGGAACAAGTGCTCCGTGTCCCGATTGCGAATCTGGATATTCGAGGCGGGCAACACGGCGATGGAGCCTGGTGTCATCAGCTTCATCAACTGTGCACGGCGCCGCTGATACTCATTAAGACTCATCGTCGGCGTCCTCCTCATCAGGCTCGTCGATGCGATGCGTAATCGCGTGCACCATCAGCACCGCCGCCTTGAGATGCTCGGCCACGCTCAGGTAATCGAACTCAGCCTCGACCTCGTCCATGCCCTCGCCATCCACGTCTGCGATTTGACGAATATCTTCGAAGGCCTCCAATGCCTCGTCATCGAGCTCACCGGCTGCTTCCTCGAATCCTTCGACGAAGCTGCCTGCCCAGTCGGCCAGGCTGCGCAGGCGTTCGTCCAGCGACGCGTCCAGCTCAGCCAACAGCGGTTCGAATTCGAGATCCGGGGCGGCCAGGTCGTCGGCCGCCATCTCAATGAAGCGGGCTAACTCGTCATCGTGCACGTCGCCGACGTCCACCAACAGGTCGATGAGGGTGCGACGGTAGGCCATCACCGAGAGTCCTGGCGCACCGCACAGCACCCCGCACACAGCCCCGTGCAAAACCCACGCAGGCAACGCATCGGGCAGGTACCACAGCTGTTCGGAGAAGATGCTCAAGGCAAAAGCGTGCGGGGATCAGGGTCCCGCATGCTATCACCAAACACTGTATTTGACGGGCCAGCGATGCATTGCCCCGGTCGAGTGCCGCGTTGACCGAATTTTCTCCAGTCTCTATAGTCGCAGCCCATCTCTCGATCGCAAACGCCGATGGCCACCTCCGAGTTGGACGCGCTGGAACGCAAACTGACCGAGCTCATCGAACTGTGCCAGGTGCTGTCGCGCGAAAACCGGGCGCTGCGCAGCCGCCAGAACACCTGGAGCACGGAGCGCGCCAAATTGATCGAAAAGAACGAGCTGGCCAAGAGCAAGGTCGAGTCGATGATCTCCCGGCTGAAATCACTGGAGCAAGATTAATGGCGCGTGCGCCCACGACCGTCAGCGTCAAGATCCTGGAGAAGGAATATCAGGTGGCGTGCCCGGAAGAAGAAGTGGACGAGCTCACCGCGTCCGCGCGATATCTCGATGCGCAGATGCGTAGCATTCGCGACTCGGGAAAGGTGTTGGGGCTGGACCGGATGGCGGTGATGGCGGCACTGAATATCAGTCACGATCTGCTGCGCCTGAAGAATGAGCGCAGCACAGTCAGTTCCTCGGTCGAGCACAAGGCGCATGAGTTAACGCAGCGTGTTGAAGTAGCGCTCGCCGAAGCACGCCAGCTCAGTCTCTAGCGGCCTCTCCAGACCAAAGCCTCCCTTTTAACCCCGTCACGTTTTGGCTGCAACGGCGCCCACGCGCAAGGCATTGCGATATACTCCGCGACGTCTCCTGGGGTGTTCGCCAGTCGGGGTCGTCCTTGAGCCGTTATAGTAACTAAGGAGATTTTTGCGCTGGCGTCTGTGCGCACGTCCGCTACGGCGGGAAGCCTAGGATGTCACCAGGGTCTCCGCCTTGGACCAATTACGGTTCAGGGCAAACCGCACAGCGGCACCCCCGGGAGATTCTTCCAATGAATCCGGCTTGGCGCGCAGCAACGCGCAGAAAATACCGCACGTTGCGCCGCCAATTGAGCGTGTACGATCAACGGCAACATGCCGATGCCGTGGCCCGGCACTTCGCCATCTCCCGCCTCATGCTTTGCTTCCATCGCTTTGCGCTTTACGCGGCGGCGGACGGGGAAGTCGATGCCAGCCCCATCGCCGAACAACTGCTCGCCGCAACGAAAACCGTGACATTGCCCGTCGTGCAACGGCAGCGACGGTTGGCCTTCTACCGCTATACCCCTGCGACGCCGATGCGCATCAATCGCTACCGCATCGCCGAGCCGGATCCGCGCGCCGCTACGGCCGTGGCAACCGCAATTCTCGACGTCGTGCTGTTGCCGCTGGTCGCCTATGACGCGCACGGGCACCGCCTCGGCATGGGCGGCGGTTACTACGATTCGAGCTTCGCCGCGCGACCCCACGCGTTGCGCATCGGCCTGGCGCACGCCGTACAATTCTGTCGGACATTGTCGGCGCGCGACTGGGATGTGCCGCTCGACGCAGTGATTACTGAATACGGCGGGACGAGTTTCACGGCACGGGCACGGCGGTTCTTTCCACGGCATGAGGCGGATTGAATGGCGGTTCGAGAAATCATCCGCATGGGACATCCCACGCTGCGCAAGCCCGCCCGCGAGCTGACCCAACGGGAACTTGGCAGCGCCGAAATTGCGCAGCTCGTCGAAGATATGATGGATACGTTAGAGGATTCCGGCGGCATCGGTCTAGCCGCACCGCAAGTGAATGAGTCGGTGCGCCTCGCCATCATCGAACTCCCTGGCGGCCCAAGTCGCTACGGCGAAATTCCGGCCATGCCACTCACCGTCTTTGCCAATCCCGTGATCGAGATTGTGGATCCCGCCCCTGCCGGCTACTGGGAAGGTTGCCTATCTGTGCCCGGATTGCGCGGTTACGTGGAGCGGCCCCAGTTCGTGCGCGTGCGCTATCAGGACCTGGCTGGTGCACGTCACAGTCTCGAGCTGCAGGGGTTTCCTGCCACGGTCTTTCAGCACGAGTTCGATCACCTCGATGGCGTGCTGTACATCGACCGCCTGAAAGACTCCACACAGCTCGCCTTCGACGAGGAATATCTGAGCTACGTCGCCGACGACTGATCCGCGCGCGCTGCAACCACATGGCACAACGTACTGAGCACCTTGCGCGCGTGTGCCGCGTCGTCGAACAGTGCCTGATTCAACTCGATTTCGATTCCGACGTACTGGGCAGCACGGTAGCGGCGCCGCAGCGCGCTCGTCAGCCCGTCGGCGCTGCCCCGATACGGATAGTTGCGTCTCACCCGTAGCGCGGGTAATGCGGCAACCACGGCGCGCGTCCATGCGTCGCACAATATGGCTTCGCGGCAGCGCTTCGGGTCGTAAAGGAATCCGACGTCCGCATTGCGAACCACGCCGTTGAGGCGCGGCGCAAACGAATGCGCGCTGAGATGAACCACGCGCGCACCATGCGCGAGTTGTGCATCGATGGCCGCTACCACGGCCGCGCGATAAGGCTGGTAGTGCAGCTGGAGTATGCGGTTGCGCTCCGCGGCGTCGAGCTTCCGCGTGACCGCGGAGAACAGTTCGCGATGATGTGGGGAGCGATTCAGATCGACCACCAGGCGCGATGTGGTGCTGTAGTGCAGCGGTGCTGCGAGCGTCTTCGCCAGCCGCTTTGCAAGCATCAGCGCGCCGGGATCCCAGCCTCTGTGAGAACTCAGCAGCACCGCATGGCGGGTGAAGTGCTTTCGCAGCGGCGCCGGCACGCGATTGCCGCCGTGCTCACAGGTCACGACGTACCGTGTTTCACCCCTGCGCATCAAACATCTGCCCCGCCGCAAGGCAGTCGCGCAGACGGCCACATACGCTGTGCAGAACCTTCCGCTCGCAGCGCGGGCCAATGGCGGTCAGCAGCCGGGTTGCCAGCGTGCCCTGACCAAGAATGACATCCAGCGTGTGCTGATGTGCGCGCAATTGATCCTGAATCGGCCGTGCGAGTTTGCGCCACACCGTGCCGGCGCTCTGTGTCACCGCTGGCACACCGAGCACACGCAGGTAGTCCGGCGCATCGATTGCCGCGTTTTCGCCCTCCACCACGCAGCGTTGCAGCAGCGACGCCAGCATCGTGGTATCCAAGGCATCTGCCGCCGCGAGCGCGGCCCTATCCCCTTCAAATAGTCGTTGGACTACGCCAACCACCAACGCGGCGATCGCGAGATCGGCACCCGGATGTTCCTGCGCATCCAGCAGACGGATTTCGATCGTCTGACGGTCGAAGCGGGCGATGGCGCCGTGCGAGTTCAACCATTCATGCTGCAGAACCGCTTCGGGGTCGTACGGTGCAATGGCCCGATACATCGGTGCGAGAACGCGTTCCTGGTATTCGCTGAAGCTGCTGACGGGGGGCGGAATGATTTGTCCCGTGATCGGCGGGATGCGGGCCTGGTTGCGGGCGTACGTATCAATCCGCGCGTCGCGCATTCCCGTCAGCCGACCGTCCAGCACCGGGGTGCTGGCTGCCAGCGCCGGGAGCAGCGGCAGCACGACCCGGATAGCGGCATGCAGCGGGCCGAACTCGGCGTCGTCCTTGAACGGCAGATTGATGTGCATGCTCTGCAGGTTTGACCAGCCATGGCCCTGACAACCGAAGATGCGATCGTATGCAGCGTAGATTGCATCGTCCGCATGCGGCCACAGATGCGTATCCGTCGCCGGATTCATCCAAGGATGCGCGCCACCGCCCATCACGCAGGCATCGGATGTGCGCAGCAGCGAATTGATCCTCATCACCGCACGCTGGAACGCTGGCGCGACGCCATCGAGGCTTGGCACGGGGCCGTTGGTCTTCACTTCGATGACGTGCAGCGCCAGTTCGTTGCTCCAGCACGTCTCGCCCTGCTCGGATTCATCCGTCAGCTCACCCTCAGCTGCCGTCAGCAGTCGATCTGCGATGGGCGCCACATCCAGTGACGCGCGATCGACGATCATGTATTCGATTTCGATACCGAAGCCGGTGAAGGCTGACAGGAAATTGGTGCTCACGCGGGCGTGCGACCGCGCTTCTTGGCTTCGATGCGCTGCAGGAAGACGCTCATGATCTCCCGATACAGCGCACCCTTGAGCACGGCATCTTCGTAGCCGGTGTCGATGCTGGGATTGTCGTTCACCTCGATGACGTAGGCTTGATTGCTCACCTCTTTCAGGTCGACACCGTACAGGCCGTCGCCGATCAGATTCGCTGCCTTCAGCGCGGTCTGCACCACTTCTTTTGGCGCTTCGCCCACCGCCATCGTTTTGCAGTTGCCCTCCACCGCTGTCTCGCCCGACTCGTTCCTGTGAATGATCTGCCAGTGCCGCCTTGCCATGAAGTATTTGCAAACGTAGATGGGACGGCCGTCGAAGATCCCCACGCGCCAGTCGAAATCTGTTGGCAGAAACGCCTGAGCCACAATCAGCTCGGACTGCGACAGCATCTCCTTGATGGTGATGCGCATGGCCTCTTCGGTTTCTACCTTCGTGACGCCCTTGGAAAATGCGCTGTCGGGTTGCTTCAGGACCACGGGCATGCCGAGCAGCGGCACGATCTCATCGATGTTGTCGGCGTGCACGATCAGGGTTTTCGGACACGCAATCTTGTGCCGGCTGAGCAGCTCGGCGAGATAGACCTTGTTCGTGCACTTGAGCATCGAATTCGAATCGTCCACCACTACCAGGCCTTCGGCTTCAGCACGGCGCGCGATGCGAAACGTGTGGTGATTCACGGCAGTCGTCTCGCGGATGAACAGCGCATCGAACTCGGCAACGCGGCCCGCATCGTCCTTGGTGATCAGCTCAACGCCGAATCCCAATGCCTCTGCGGCATCTTCGAATCGCTCGAGGGCACGCTTGTCGGACGGCGGTTCCGCTTCATTGGGGTCGTGCAGGATGGCCAGGTCGTAGCGCGACTGGGGGCGTCTGCGCACGCGGCGGCGCTTACCCGAGAAATAGTCCCCGGCAGCGGCCAGCAGGAAGTCATGATCGGCACTCTGCACATCGTTCGCGCCGAGCGTGCGAATGGTTTTCAGCTGCCACTCGTTGTCACGTAACGCGAACTCGGCGCGCAACAGGGGCGCTTCGAAGATGCCAAACAGATTCCACGCCAGTTTTTCGTAGGTGGGATCCGCATTGCGACCGAAGAAAATGTTCATTGCGAACTGGCTGGCCCCAACCGGCTTCAGCGCGCGCTGAATCAATTGTTCCAAATCCTCAGACAACAGCCGTGCCACGCTGGGCGAGCGCAGGTCCTGCACCGTCGATAGGCTTGGCAAGGGGTGATGGCCCCGCGCCGCGGCGAGCAGGGAAACGTAATAGCCCGCGCTCTGGTACTTATAGGATCTGCACAGGTTGAAGACCTTTGCGCCGCGCTCCTCAAAATATTGCGATTGCGTCAGATAGTTCCGCGCGGGCACGACAGTGACGCCGGGAATCTCCAGCGGCCAGTCCTTGGGATTATCAACAACGAACAGAATGTTCAATCGGGCGCGTCTCCATTTCGCGGCGCAATCATCAGCAGATTGGCGTCGAACGTCAGGTTGCCCAGTAGCACCGCCGAGATCAATCGGTTGATGTTCACCCAGTAGTGCAACTCCTTGGACACCGGGTTCGATCGATAGGGATCGCTGACGCGCACCAGCCGGTTCTGACGGTGATAGCCGGATAGCACCACGAAATGTCCGGCGGGCTCGCCGCGCAGATCGTCCGGTTTATCGTTAGGGCCGAACTCGCGGCGCGTGCGATACAGATACGTGGAGCTGAGTCCCGCGAGCATCGGGATGCCGCGACGCAGGATGCCGCGCAGAAACGGCGCCGTGAGATCGCGGAAGCGCACCGAACCGCCTGCTTCGATGAACTCACGATACGCGCGGCAGGCCATGCGCACACCGGGATCGGATTTGAGTTCGGCCTGGCGCGTCAGCCGTTCAACCAATGGCGGCGCCCCGGCCGCAAACCACGTCGGGTCGAAGACCTTCATATCCCACGTATACAACGTGGCGACATAGCCACGCCGCAGCGCATGCGTGCCAAGAAACGGTGCGTAGGTGCCGCCGTTGTCGGCCCGATCGACCTCGTCGATCACCGCATCCAGACCGACCGAGTCCTCGTAATAGTCGTAGATCGCGTGCAGGCAGGTCGGCCCGCAGGTGGTCTCATCGGGCTGCAGACGCATGGTGACGCCCAGTTCGATGTCGAGTGGTAGTCGTCGAAGTGTCAACGCAAGAACATCTGGTACGCGGAGTTGTCCGTTTCCTCTGAGTAACGATAGCCGATCCGATCGAGAAAGCGCGCCAGTTCGGCGCGCGCACCACGCGGTGCCTCGAATCCGATCAGCACGCGGCCCCACGCAGAGCCGTGATTTCGATAGTGGAACACTGTGATGTTCCAGCGCTCACCCAGGCCGAGCAGAAACTGCATCAGTGCGCCGGGGCGCTCCGGAAATTCGAACCGATAGAGGATTTCCTCTTTAGCGCTGCTCACACGCCCGCCCACCATGTGGCGTACATGCAGCTTCGCAACCTCGTTATCTGTCATGTCCTCTACGGCGTATCCCGCGGCCGCAAGAGTGGCGCTCACCTCCCCGCGGTCGCCATTGGGCGCCACCTGCACGCCGACGAACACCCGCGCCTGCGCGGCATCCGCATAGCGGTAGTTGAATTCCGTAATGCTGCGTTTGCCCAGCGTGCGGCAGAATGCACGAAAGCTACCGGGCTTCTCCGGGATGGTGACACCCAGAATCGCCTCGCGCTTTTCACCCAGTTCCGCGCGCTCGGAGATATGCCGCAAGCGATCGAAGTTGACGTTCGCACCGCTGTCGATGGCAACCAGGTCCTCACCGGAGATGCCCTGCGCCGCAACGTACTTCTTCATCCCCGCCACAGCCAGCGCACCCGAAGGCTCAGCGATCGAACGCGTGTCGTCGAAGATATCCTTGATCGCGCCACAGATTTCATCGGTGGATACGACGATCACCGAGTCCACGCAGCGGCGCGCCACCTTGAAGGTTTCCTTCCCCACTTGCGACACGGACGTTCCGTCAGCGAACTGATCCATGGTTGCGCTGGGCAGGATGACGCGCTTGTTCGCGGCCAGCGCCGCCGCCATGCAGGCCGACCCGTCTGCTTCCACGCCGATCACTTTCACGTCGGGGCGCAGGTATTTCACGTAGGCGCCGATACCGGCGATCAGTCCACCACCACCCACCGGCACGAAGATCGCATGCAGCGGCGCGCCGTGCTGATTGAGGATCTCCATGCCGACTGTGCCCTGTCCCGCGATCACGTCGACATCATCGAACGGATGCACGAAAACATAGCCGTGCTTCGCCATCAGTTCGCGTGCGTGCTGCGCAGCGTCGTCGAACGTATCGCCGTGCAGGATGACGCGACCACCCAGATCCTTCACTGCCGCCACCTTGATCTCGGGCGTGTTGCGCCCCATCACGATATGCGCGCGAATGCCGAGCTTGTTGGCGGCCAGTGCAACACCCTGGGCGTGATTGCCGGCGGATGCCGCGATCACGCCGCGCGCCCGGTCCTCGGCAGAGAGCTGCACCATCTTGTTATATGATCCGCGCAGCTTGAACGAGAACACCGGCTGCAGGTCTTCGCGTTTCAGGAAGATACGGTTGTTCAACCGCCGCGACAGAATGCGCGCTTCGTGCAACGGTGTTTCCATGGCCACGTCGTACACCCGGGAGGCGAGAATTTTCTTGACGTACTGTTCGAGCATCGGCTGGCGCGTGGTTGCGGCGCGGTCATACTACCTTGGATTTTTCATGAATTCGCCGTGCCCATGAATTCGGACGCATACAAGCGCGCTGCGGCCGATGCCGCCATCGCGATGATCAAGCCGCGCTTGCGCAATGAATCAGTCGTCGGCGTGGGCACCGGCTCCACCGCCAATCACTTCATCGATGCGCTGAGTCTTCTGCGCGGCCAGTTCGATGCCGCAGTAGCGAGTTCCGAAGCCTCCGCCACTCGCCTGAGAGGGCACGGCATCGCCGTCATCGACTTGAACGCCGCCAGCGAGGTGCTGGTATACGTGGACGGTGCCGATGAAGTGAATGGTGCGCGGCAGCTCATCAAAGGCGCCGGCGGCGCGCTGACGCGCGAGAAGATCGTTGCCGCCTCGGCCCGCGAATTCATCTGCATCGTGGACGACAGCAAGCTGGTGAACACGCTGGGCGCATTCCCTTTGCCGGTGGAGGTGTTGCCGATGGCGCGGGGACTCGCTGCCCGTGCGTTGGTGGGGCTTGGTGGCCGACCGGTTTATCGCGAGGGATTCGTAACCGACAACGGCAATATCATCCTCGACGTGCACGAGCTGGATCTCACCGATCCGGCGACGATGGAGAGCCGCATCAACAATATCGTTGGGGTCGTGTGCAATGGCATTTTCGCCGCACAGGCTGCGGATGTGGTGATCGCTGCCGGCGCCGGCGGCGTGCGCACGCTCTAGCCACCAATATAGGGTCGAGAGGGCATAGGCCGTGCGCCGTCAGGGAACAATCATCAGCTGGAAGGATAATCGAGGCTTCGGATTCATTGCGCCGGCCGGTGGCGGAAAGCAGGTATTCGTACACATCAGTTCGTTCTCCAACCACCACCGTCCCAGTGTTGATGCTGCAGTAACGTACAGAATCCGGGCGGACGCCCAAGGCAGGCCGCACGCGTATCAGGTCATGTTCGTCGGCGAACCCACCAAGCAGACGGTTGGGGGTACGTCCGCAGTCATTCGTGCGCTGACGATTGGCTTCGCGTTTCTTGCGCTGGTCGCAGGGCTGGCGATCGCTGGCAAACTGCCGGCCCTGATTTTGTTGATCGACCTCGTGGCAAGTGCCATCGCTTTCGCCGTCTATGCCTGGGACAAATCAGCGGCGCGAAAGGGTCGTTGGCGAACCACGGAGAGAGCATTGCACGTACTTGGCGTGCTCGGTGGATGGCCGGGTGCACTCATCGCTCGGCACGTCTTTCTCCACAAGTCGAGGAAGCAAGCGTTCATCAACGTGTTCTGGGGCACTGTCGTATTGAACTGCGTCACGCTGGGGTTGATATTGTCGATGGCGGATTAACGATCCCCGGAAGCCGCGCCCATCGCCACATTGCGATCACACATCTGTAAGTAGCTTGCCCGGGTTCATTACGCCGTTCGGATCGAAGACGGCCTTCAATGCGTGCATTGCCGTAATCTCTTCGGCGCTGCGCGTATACGACAGGAAATCGCGCTTCAACAGACCCACACCATGTTCCGCCGAGATGCTGCCGTCGAAGCGTTGCACCACGTCGAAGATGCGCGGACTGATGTAATGACAGCGATCAAAGAACGCATCCGCCGACAGAATGGCTGGTTTGAGAATGTTCAGATGCAGATTGCCATCGCCGATATGGCCGTACCAGCACACCTCGAAGTCGGGATAGGCATCGCGCACAACGCCATCCACTTCCTCAAGGAACGCGGGCATCGCTGAGATCTTCACCGCGACATCGTTCTTGTAAGGGGTAAAGGCGGCGATGCTCTCGGAGATTCCTTCGCGCAGCTGCCACAATTCTGCCGCCTGCGCGTCACTCTGGCTGACTATGCCGTCGCCCACCCAGCCCTCTGTCATGCACGCTTCGAAAACCGTCAGTGCAGTTTCGAGTGCGGCCGCATCGAATTCGATCAGCGCATAGAAATTGGCGGGCTGCGCCAGCGGCCGCCGCAGCTCGCGATAGGCTGTGACCTTCTGCAGCGCGAGTTCCGAGAAGAACTCGAACGCCGACAGCGCAATCTCCGCCTGAAATCGGCCCAGCACTTTCAGGATGTCGACGAACTGCGCCACACCCAGCACCATGACGGACTGCGGTGCGGGCGCACTCGCCAAACGCAGTTGTGCTTCCACGATAAAGCCAAGTGTGCCTTCTGAACCGATGAACAGATGGCGCAGATCGTATCCCGTGGCGTTCTTCAAAAGCCCATGATTGAGATCGAGCACCGCGCCGGTGCCCGTCACCACCTTCAGGCCCGCGACGCGGTCGCGTGTGAGCCCATGACGGATCACTTTGATGCCACCGGCGTTGGTCGCGATGTTGCCGCCGATCTGCGACGAACCTGCGGAGGCAAAGTCCACCGGATAGCTCAGGCCTTTTTCGCGTGCATATTCCTGCAGCGTTTCGGTGATGACACCCGCCTGACAACGCACGATGCGATCGGCGGCATTGAAGTCGAGGATCTTGTTCATGCGATCGAACGACACCACGATCTCGCCGTTGCTGGCCACCGCGCCGCCCGACAATCCGGTGCGCCCGCCTGATGGCACAAGGGCCCACCGTTTCGCGTTCGCCCGCTGCACGAGGGCCACCACCTGGTCCACCGACTCGGGGAATACCACTGCTGCCGGCGCCACGGTGAAGCTGCGCGTCCAATCGCGGCCCCACTGCTGCAACGCATCCGCGTCGGTGCGTACCTGCCTGGCTGAGAGCAATTCATGCAGCGCTTCGATCATGTTCCATGTGGCGTATTTTCGAAGCGGCTAGTATAGGCGCCTTTTTCGTGCCGCCCTTTCAGGAACAGCTTGATGAGCCAGACGTCGTTCGACAAAGACAAAATCAAAATCCTCCTGCTGGAGGGCGTGCACACCTCGGCGGTGGAGAGTTTCCGTGCCGCGGGATACACCAACCTCGAACTGTCCACCAAGGCCCTGCAGGGCGACGAACTCGCCAGCGCACTCACTGACGTACATATGCTTGGCATCAGGAGCCGCACCCAACTCAACCCGGCCGCGCTGGAACACGCACGACGCCTGCTCGCGGTTGGCTGTTTCTGCATTGGCACTAACCAGGTGGCGCTGAAGGATGCGACCACGCGCGGCATTCCCGTGTTCAACGCACCGTTCTCCAATACCCGCAGTGTGGCTGAACTCGTGCTGGCTGAAGCGGTGCTATTGCTGCGCGGCATTCCCGAAAAACTTGCGCTGCTAAAGCAAGGTATCTGGCAGAAGAGTGCCACGGCCAGTTTCGAGATCCGCGGCAAACGTCTTGGCGTGATTGGCTACGGCAATATCGGCTCGCAACTCGGCGTGATGGCCGAGGCGCTCGGCATGCATGTGCAGTTCTACGACGTGGTGAAGAAGCTGAACCTCGGCAACGCCGTGCAGGTGGATACGCTGGATGCGCTGCTGGGCACCAGCGACGTGGTGACATTGCACGTGCCGGCCACACCCGCGACGCGCGACCTGATCGGCGCACGCGAAATCGCGCTGCTGCAGGCCAATGCAGTGTTGATCAACGCATCGCGCGGCAACGTGGTGGATCTAGACGCGCTGGCGGATGCGCTGCGCGAGCGGCGTGTGCTGGGCGCCGCCATCGACGTATTTCCCGAGGAGCCTGCTTCCAACAACGAACTATTCGTTTCGCCGTTGCTGGCGTGCGATAACGTGATTCTCACACCGCACATCGGCGGCAGTACTGCGGAGGCCCAGGAGAACATCGGCTTCGAAGTGGCCGACAAATTGATTCGCTACAGCGACAACGGATCCACGCTGTCGGCAGTCAACTTCCCCGAGGTGTCATTGCCGGCACACTCCAACAGTCACCGGCTGCTGCACATCCACCGCAACATTCCCGGCGTGCTGTCACGCATCAACCACGTGTTCGGCGAAACCGGCATCAACATCGCCGCACAGCATCTGCAGACGAATGCGGAGATCGGCTACGTGGTGATCGATGTCGAAGCCGAGCACAGCCAGGCGGCGCTCGAACAGTTGCGGAATGTCGAGGGGACGATTCGGACGCGGGTGTTGTTTTGAACGAAATCCTAACGAGAGTCGTCCAACTCCGCCTCCACCGCGGCAAAGATCTGGGCTCGAACGGCTGGTGATTCGTTCACCAGATGATGTCGCGCCTCAGGGATGTAGAACACCCGGGGTCGGAACAGCCGCTGAATCACCTTCACGTTGTAGTTGCGATCGACCGTGCGGTCGGCATGGCCCTGCACTACCAGCGGCGCGATATCCGTCCCGGAGTATTGTTCGAAGCGCTTGCGCCACGCCTGCATCGCCGTCACCCACTGCACGGGCAACGAGCGCGCCTGCAGCGGGTCGTGGTCACGCAGGAATTCAATGAACGCGGCATTGTCAGCGTTACCAACGAAGGTGCGTGGACGTTCCTTGATTATGTGGCGCGCGACTTCGTAGACAACTCGATTGAGGGGCCACAGGTACGGTCGTACCAGTGGCGCGAGCAGCACGACTTTATCGAACGGGGAACTGGCAACTGTGAGTTCATTACCGAGCAGCCATTCCATCGCGACCGAACCGCCGGTGCTTTGGCCGAACAGGTACAGCGGCCTGGGTAGGTGACTTTCGAATGCGCGAAAGCAGGCATCGAAGGCGTCAACATAGTGATCGAACGTGTCGATATCCGCCGGCGCACCGGTCGAGAGTCCATGACCCGGCAGATCAAACGACAAAACCGCGAGGTTACGGTCGAGCAGAAAGCGAATCAGATGTCCGTACAGGCCGACGTGATCGTAGTAGCCGTGAACCACGACCGCGCTGCCAGCGGGGTCGCGCGGTGTCCAGAGATGGGCGGCGATGGTATGCGTTTCGCTTTGGATGCGACCCAGCTGGTGCGCCAGTCCATCGATGGACTCACTGAAATGAATGCCGTAGTGACGCAGGTACGCGTCTTCCTCCGGTGTGAGCACAGTCGGCGCGCCCGGCACCAACGGCCTGAGTGAAGCACGGACCTGGTGGGGGTCGAATGGAGCTGTCATTCCGCGCACGATCGTTGAGAGTGCGCAAGTATCGCGCAGCTTCGCGTCGCACGCGAAGGCGGTGCTGCGGGTCGATGGATGTCGACTGGATCACGCATTCTCCAGCAAAATGTCCCTTGCCCCGCAATGAGGCGGAGCCAATACTGACTTCTAAATTCGGACCGAATTTGGACTGAGGAGTCAGATCAATGAAATCCCCGAGCGCAGTTGTGAGCTTGAGCGAGTTCAAAGCCAAGGCCGCTCAAATGCTCGAGGCGATGCGAACCACCAACCACGATATCGTGCTGACCCAGAACGGCGCGGCCACGGCGGTCGTCCAGGACTACGAATCGCATCGGCGCCTCCAGGAGGCTTTGTTGATGATGAAGCTGATGGTGCAGGGCGAGGCAGACGCGAGCGCCGGGCGGGCGACGGCGCAGGATCGCGTGTTCGCCGATCTACGAAAGCGGCTCTCCCGCGGAGATGACTAACCATCGGGTCCTGTGGACCGACGCCGCAAAACGCGACCTGGAAGAAATAGTTGCGTTCATCGCCGCAGACAGTTCGGCGAGCGCGCTCGACGTGTTGACGCGAATCGAAAGCCGTTGTTCCACGCTCGCCAGTCTTCCCGACCGAGGTCGGATCGTGCCCGAGCTCCGATCGATCGACGTCTATACCTACCGCGAACTCATCCACGGGACGTGGCGGATCGTCTATCGCCGCGAAGAACGCCGCGTCTTTGTGATCGCCGTGTTGGACGCGCACCGCAACCTCTCGAGCCTGCTGCTGCAGCGTTTGACCCGGTGATCAGCCGTCAAGCGAAGAAACGCGACGTCAATTGACGACCGGATCCAGCGTGCCCTTCTCGTACAGCTTGAACATATCCTCGAGCTGCGTCGGTTTGATCTTCGACGCGTTGCCCGCGGTGCCGAACGCCTCGTAGCGCTCGACCACCACCTTCTTCATGGCCTTGGTGGTTTCGGCCAGATACTTGCGCGGGTCGAACTCGCTCTTGTTCTTCGCGAGGAACATGCGAATAGCGGCGGTGGAGGCCAGCCGCAGATCAGTGTCGATGTTGATCTTGCGTACACCGTGGCGAATGCCCTCCTGGATCTCCGACAGCGGCACACCGTAGGTCTCTTTGATCTCGCCGCCGTATTCGTTAATTAGCTTCAACAGATCCTGAGGCACCGACGATGAGCCGTGCATCACCAGGTGCGTGTTGGGAATGCGCGCGTTGATTTCCTTGATGCGATCGATGGCTAACACATCGCCGGTGGGCGGGCGCGTGAATTTGTACGCACCGTGCGACGTGCCGATGGCGATGGCGAGCGCATCTACGCGCGTGTTCTTGACGAAGTCGGCGGCCTGCTCAGGATCGGTCAGCAGCATATCCATCGACAACGAACCTTCGTGGCCACCCCCGTCCTCTTCGCCGCCCATGCCGGTTTCCAGACTGCCCAGGCAACCGAGTTCGCCTTCAACCGATACGCCGCAGGCGTGCGCCAACTCCACGACGTGGCGTGTCACTTCGACGTTGTACTCATAGCTCATCGGCGTTTTCTGATCTTCGCCAAGAGAGCCGTCCATCATGACGGAGGAGAAACCAAGCTGAATGGAACGCTGACACACCGCTGGCGACGCTCCGTGGTCCTGGTGCATCACCACGGGAATGCCGGGAAACTCTTCGACTGCCGCAAGAATCAGGTGGCGAAGAAAATTGGGGCCGGCATATTTGCGCGCTCCGGCAGATGCCTGGACGATCACCGGGCTGTCGGTTTCCGCCGCACCTTCCATGATGGCGCGCATCTGTTCGAGGTTATTGACGTTGAACGCAGGCACGCCGTAGTTGTGTTCGGCGGCGTGGTCGAGCAGCTGACGCATACTGATCAGGGACATGATGAATTCCTATTGGTTGCGGGCGCGCGCTTCGAGTATTTCGACCGCGGGCAGCTGTTTTCCTTCCACGAATTCCAGAAATGCGCCGCCGCCGGTGGAGATATACGAGATCTTCTGCGCGACACCGTATTTGTCGATGGCGGCGAGCGTATCGCCACCCCCGGCGATGGAAAATGCGCGGCTTGTAGCAATGGCGTTCGCGACGGCTTGAGTGCCACCACCGAATTGATCCAGCTCAAACACGCCCACAGGTCCATTCCACAGGATGGTACCGGCCTTCTTCAATCGATCGGCGAACAGCTTCGCGGTTTGCGGGCCGATATCCAGGATCATTTCGTCATCGCGCACACCATCGATGTCGCGCACCGTGGCTTTGGCGTTCGCGTTCATACCTGGCGCAGTGACCACGTCGAGCGGCAGCGGGATCTCGATCTTCTTCGAAACGCGACGCGCCGTATCCAGCAATTCACCCTCGTAGAGCGAGCGGCCTACGTTGAAGCCGGCCGCGGCGATGAAGGTATTGGCGATACCGCCACCCACGATGATGGCATCGGCGATTTCCGCAAGGCGATCCAGGACGTCGAGCTTGGTGGATACCTTTGAACCGCCAACCACCGCGACCATGGGTCGCGCCGGATCCGCAAGCGCACGACGCAGCGCTTTGATTTCCGCCGCCAGTAGCGGCCCCGCACAGGCGATGGGCGCGTATTTCGCGATACCGTGCGTGGATACCTGGGCGCGATGGGCAGTGCCGAAGGCATCCATGACATAGATGTCGCACAGCGCCGCCATGCGGCGTGCCAGCGCGTCATCATTCTTGGCCTCGCCCTTCTGCCAGCGCACGTTCTCCAGCAGCTTCAGCTGACCCGGCTCGATATCGACACCGTCAATCCAATCAGCGACAAGCGGCACGTCGCGTCCCAGCAGTTTCGTCAGGTGCGCCGCCACCGGCGCAAGACTGGCGTCGGGTTCGATCTGCGCATTGGCGCCTTCCGTGGGGCGCCCCAGGTGCGACACCACCAGCACGGCTGCGCCCGCATCGAGCGCGGCGCGCAGCGTTGGCAACGCCGCGACAATGCGAGCGGCGCTGGTGATGACGCCGTTCCTCACCGGCACGTTGAGGTCTTCGCGAATGAGAAGGCGTTTGCCCGCGAGATCGAGATCTTCCATCGCGAGCATCGTGATCACTTTGCTCCGGCCAGACAGCGGCGCAGCGCAGCCACGATGTTATCCGCCGTGATGCCGCATTCAGTGAGGGCTGCGCCGCCTGGCGCGGATGTGCCGAAGCGCGCAATCCCCACCACCGCCCCATCGAGTCCGACGAAGCGATGCCAGTAGTCCGGATGACCCGCCTCCACGGCGACGCGGGCGCGCACCGCGCTGGGCAGTACAGCTTCGCGATAGGCAGCGTCCTGTGCGAGAAATGTGTCAGTGGACGGCATGGACACAACGCGCACGCCGACACCTTCGTCCGCAAGGACCTTGGCTGCGTTCGTCGCCAGCGCGACCTCGGAACCGGTTGCGATGACGATGGCTGAAAGTGGCTTCGTTTCCTTCAACAGAACATAACCGCCGCGGCTGACTTGCGCGAAAGTATCGGCGCTGCGGCTTTGGGCTTTGGTCTTCTGCCGGGTGAGCACCAGTGCGGTCGGCCCATTCGCGCGCGCAACGGCGGCCCGCCACGCGACCGCAGTTTCCACGACATCACATGGCCGCCACACCGACAGATTCGGTGTGGTGCGCAGACTGGTGAGTTGTTCCACGGGCTGGTGGGTGGGACCGTCTTCGCCCAGCGCCACCGAGTCGTGGGTGTAAACGAAGATATTGCGCAGGCCCATCAAAGCAGCCAGCCGGACGGCGTTGCGCGCGTATTCCATGAAGATCAGAAACGTGCCGGAGTACGGCAGGAAGCCGCCGTGCAGCGCCAGACCGTTACCGATGGCCGTCATCGCGAATTCGCGCACGCCGTAGTTGATGTAGTTGCCAGCGTCAGTTGCAGAGACCGTCTTCGACCCGGCCCAGTTTGTGTTGTTGGAGCCCGTCAAATCGGCCGAGCCGCCGATCAGTTCGGGTACCGCGGGACCCAGCGCATTCAAGCAGCGCTGCGATGCTTTGCGGGTTTCGATGTCCTCCGGCTTTTCCTGCGCAGTCACCGCAAGTGCATCCAGCGCCTCACTCCAGCCGTTGGGCAACACGTTGCGCGCGCGGCGTTCGAGTTCCGCGGCGAGATCCGGATGCTGGGCGCGATACCGGGTGAACAATGCATTCCACGCCGATTCATGCGCGGTGCCCGCTGCGCGGCAGTCCCACTCGTCGTAGATTGCCTGCGGGATTTCAAACGGTGCGTAACTCCAGTTGAGGGTGCGGCGCGCCAGCGAGACCTCGTCGGAGCCGAGCGGCGAACCGTGCGACTCGGCAGTGCCCTGTCGATTCGGCGCGCCAAAACCGATGACGGTGCGGCAGCAGATCAACGTGGGCTTGTCGTTCTCGGCCGTGGCTTGGCTCAGCGCCGCGGCGACGGCCGCCGCATCGTGTCCGTCCACGCCACGCAGCACGCGCCAGCCGTATGCTACAAAGCGCGCCGCGACGTCCTCTCCGAACCAGCCCTTCGTGTCACCGTCGATCGAGATGCCGTTGTCGTCGTAAATGCACTTCAGTTTTCCCAGGCCCAGCGTGCCCGCGAGCGAGGCCGCTTCGTGGGAAATGCCTTCCATCAGGCAGCCATCGCCCACCACCACCCACGTCAAGTGATCGACCACATCAAAACCGGACCGGTTGAACGCGCGCGCCAGTTCACGCTCGGCCAGCGCGAAACCGACGGCATTGGCGAGACCCTGGCCCAATGGCCCGGTGGTGGTCTCCACGCCAACGCACTCTCCATATTCGGGATGGCCGGCCGTTGGGGAATGCAGCTGCCGGAAATTCTTGATGTCATCGATCGACAAGGCATAGCCCGACAGGTGCAGCATCGCGTACTGGAACATCGATGCATGGCCATTCGACAGAATGAATCGGTCGCGGTTGATCCAGGCGGGATTAGTCGGGTTGTGCTTCAGGACGCTGCGCCACAGCACTTCACCTACATCGGCGAGCCCCATGGGTGCGCCCGGATGACCCGAGTTCGCGCGTTGAACTGCATCCATGGCTAACGCCCGGATCGCGTTGGCTCGTTCCGTTGCCGAAGGCATAGTGTGTGGTGGCTGCGAAGGGGGCGCTATTGTCGCGGCTTCACCTGGGCAACGCAATTTGAATACACAAAAACGACAGGATGCCCTTAGAATTCAAGCCTTTGACCCAAGCGAGCGATCAATGCCAGATTACAGTGTCTTTACCTCGGAGTCGGTCGGAGAAGGCCATCCCGACAAAATGGCCGACCAGATTTCCGATGCGATCCTCGATGCCATGCTCGAACAGGACCCCGAGTCGCGCGTAGCGTGCGAAACGCTGATCAAGACGAGCATCGTCGTGGTGGCGGGCGAAGTGCGCTCGAATGCAAACGTCCACATCGACAAGCTCGTGCGCCAGGTGATTCGCGACATCGGCTACGACAGCATCGCGGCCGGCTTCGATCCGAACGACTGCACGGTGGTGAATGCGCTTGGGCTGCAGTCGGTGGATATCGCCCAGGGTGTGGATGAGACGGGTGATCATGAGCAAGGCGCCGGTGACCAGGGTTTGATGTTCGGCTACGCCACGAACGAAACCGAAGTATTCATGCCCGCACCGATCACCTACGCGCACCGCTTGGTGCAGCGGCAGGCCGAGGTGCGCCGCAACGGCAAGTGCTCATTCTTGCGGCCAGACGCCAAAAGCCAGCTCACGTTTCGCTACGGCGAAGACGGCAAACCACTCGGCGTCGACGCCGTAGTGTTGTCGACCCAGCACGACCCCGATGTCACGCAGAAGCAACTGCACGAAGCGGTGTACGAGGAAATCATCAAGCCGACCCTGCCCGGCAACTGGATGACAAAAAGCACGAAGGTGTTCATCAACCCCACGGGCAAGTTCGTGATTGGCGGGCCCGTGGGTGATTGTGGCCTTACGGGCCGCAAGATCATCGTGGATACCTACGGCGGCATGGCGCGCCACGGCGGCGGTGCGTTCTCCGGCAAGGATCCATCGAAGGTGGATCGCTCGGCAGCGTACGCCGGCCGCTATGTGGCCAAGAATATCGTCGCCGCCGGCATCGCCGATCGCTGCGAAATTCAGATCAGCTACGCCATCGGCGTGGCCGAGCCTACTTCGATCAGCGTCAACACCTTCGGCACCGGCAAGCTATCCGATACGAAGATCGTTGCGCTGGTGCGAGAACACTTCGACCTGCGACCGCGCGGCCTGATCGCGATGCTGGACTTGAAGCGACCGATCTACCGCGCCACGGCAGCGTATGGCCACTTCGGTCGTACCGGCGAGAATTTCACCTGGGAGCGCACGGACAAGGCAGAGGCATTGGCCGAGGCACTGCGTGCCGCCTGACGATGGCGGACCCCTTTCGACTCAGCTTCGAGTTCTTTCCGCCCAAGACCGATAGGGGGCAAACCCTTCTGCGCGACACGGCGCAGCTGTTGGCGCGCCATCAGCCGGTGTTCTATTCGGTGACCTATGGCGCGGGGGGCTCCACGCGAGACCGGACCTTCGAGACGGTGACGTTGCTTACCGACGCGGGATTCACGGTCGCGCCGCATCTGTCGATGGGCACCGACGGCAAGCTATCCGTGCGCGCCCTGGTGGATCGATATCTCGCGATCGGCATCCGCCGCATGGTGGCGCTGCGAGGCGACATCCCGTCGGGCTTCGGCAGCCCGCGCCACGTGCGTCATGCCATCGAACTCGTGCAACTGCTGCGCGAGCAGACTGCCGGTACGGAGTTCGAAATCGAAGTGGCCGCCTATCCAGAGGTGCATCCAGATGCCGTTACACCGCAGCAGGATATCGAGCACTTCCGCGGCAAAGTAGCGGCCGGCGCTGCGGGCGCCATCACGCAGTATTTCTACAACGCCGATGCGTACTTCGATTTTGTGCTGCGTGCCAACGTTGCCGTGCCAATCGTGCCGGGCATCATGCCCATCACCAACTACGCCAATCTGGTGCGATTCTCCGATGGTTGCGGGGCCGAAATACCGCGCTGGATCCGTAGTCGTCTCGCAGCGTATCAGGATGACGAAGTATCACTGAAGGCATTCGGCGCGGACGTGGTGACACAGCTCTGCGAACGACTGCTGGCGGGCGGCGCACCGGGACTGCATTTCTACACGCTCAATCAGGCCGGGCCTACCCAGGTGGTGCTCGATCGGCTGACCCTGCCGAACAGGAATGCGTGACGTTCGGCTGTTCGTTGCCGGCGAGCTGCTGCCCGGCCGGACACTGACACTCGAACCGGACCGCTCTCACTATCTCTGTCGTGTGCTGCGCCAACGGCGCGGTGATCAGTTGGCGGTTTTCGCAGGCGACGGCAACGCCTACGACGCCGTAATACTCACCGCGGATACACGCGCGTGCGAGATCACGATTGGTGCGTGCACGCAGACGCAGGCGGCGCCACGACTGCGGCTGCACCTGGGCCAGGCAATGATCAAGAGCGATCGCGCCGACTGGGTGCTGCAGAAGGCAACGGAGTTGGGTGTCACCGATATCTGGCTGCTCACGACGCAACGCACCGAAGTGCACGTCGTTGGCGAACGCCGTGCACGCCGCGAGCGGCACTGGCAACGGATTATCGAAGGGGCGTGTGAACAGTGCGGGCGGTTGTGGCTGCCGCGGCTGCATGGACCGTTGCCGTTTCCCGACCTGCTGAACGATCTTCCCGATGCGCAGATCTATCTGCTCGACCCCGCCGCGCCACCACTGCAATCGTCGCCGGTGGCGGATGCGTTGCTGCTGGTTGGCCCGGAGGGCGGTTTCACCGACCCCGAGCGCGACACCGCGGTTGCGGCTGGTGCGACGCTGCTGGGTCTGGGTGAAACGATTCTGCGTGCCGACACGGCCGCGGTGGCAGCCATCACGGTGTTGCGTCAGGCGTGGGGTTGGGCGGCACCCTAGGTGGGGGCTTTGGTGGCCGGCACCTTTTGCCGCCGTGTAGCTGGCGTCTGTTCAGGTGGGGGGTTTGGTGCCTGGCACCCAATGCCCCACAACCACGGGTGTGGGTTAAGCTTCGAT
>JAQBCT010000208.1:0-3567 GCA_032124855.1 Gammaproteobacteria bacterium | reverse complement strand
TTGGGTGCCTGAACTATTCGGCCGCGAACCGTTCGTCACAGCGGGTGCCCTGCTGCACGCCACGCAGACCATCGGTGTGGCCACCGGCATTGCCAACGTTTATGTGCGCGATGCGATGGCGACCAAGGCTGCTGCTGCGACGCTCGCGGAAATTTCCGGCGGACGTTTTGCGATGGGCCTCGGCGTATCCAACACGGTCGGCAATACCGCGCGTGGCCATTCATGGCTGCCGCCCGTGCACAAGCTCACAGCATTCTTCGACGCCATGGACGCCGCACAACTGATGTTCAAGGCGACCGTGCCGACGCCGGTTTATCTTGCGGCGCACGGCCCGAAACTGATGGCGGTGGCGGCCGCGCGTGCCGACGGTGCAATGACGTATCTGGCGACAGCCGGCTACAACGCGGCGGCGCGCAAAACGCTCGGCCCCGAGAAGCAGCTGATCGTGGTGCAACCGACGCTGATCAACGCAGCCCCAGATGAAGCTCGCAAGATCGCCCGCCGTGCCGTGCGCATCTATATGCCGCTGGCCAACTATCAGCGTGCCTGGTCTGCGCAGGGTTGGCAGCCATCGGACTATGCCGATGGCGGCAGCGATCGATTCATCGATGAACTGGTGGCTTGGGGCAGCGTGGCCGCCGTACGCGAACGCCTCGCAGCGCACGCGGCCGCGGGTATCAATCAGGTGGTGCTCATTCCGCTGAACGCCGATGCGCAGGGGCGGCCCGCGCTCGATCTGTTCGCGTCCCTGCTTGCAGCATGAGAGAGCCGGTCAGTCCATTCCCCAACAAATTGATAAAGGCGCATACGCCGTGGACTTCCTGAATCCAGCCATGATCACCGACCCGTATCCCCATTTCGCCAGATGGCGCGAAGAGGCGCCCATCTGGTGGGATGAGAACATCAAAGGCTGGGTGCTGACCCGCCACGACGACGTGCGCGCCATCCTCAAGGACTCCGCTGCGTACTCCTCCGAGATCATGGGGCAGGGCAACCACCTGCCGCTGTTGGCGGACGATCCGCCGCGCCACACCCAACTGCGCGCGCTGGTGGATCGCGCATTCACCGTGCGCATGTTGCGCACCATGGAAGATCGGGTTGCCGAAATTGCGACGGACCTCGTGGCGCAGATCCCCGCAGATGAACCCGTCGACATCGTGACACGCCTCACCACGCCGCTGCCTGTAGCGGTGATCTCCGAAATGATGGGCATCCCCACGGATCGTGCCGAGGACTTCAAACGCTGGTCGGATGCGCTGACCGGCACGCTGGCTGGCATCTCGATGGAGTCGAGGCAGCGCGAAATCTTCGAGATGGCGGGTTTCTTTCAAAGCCTCATCCCGCAGCGGCGCGCCGATCCCCAGGAGGATCTGGTCAGCGCCGTGGTGAATGCCGAGATCGACGGTGAACGGCTGGCTGATGCGGACATCGTGGGCTTCAATATTCTGCTGCTGATTGCCGGCAACGAAACCACCACCAATCTGCTCGGCAATCTGCTGAACATTCTCGCGGACCGGCCGGACCTCTACGCCCGGCTGGTGGCGCAGCCGGAACTCATCGACGCCGCGGTGGAAGAGACGCTGCGCTTCGATGCCCCGGTGCAGTTCCTCATGCGCAAGGTCAAGCGCGACGCCGAATATCACGGCCAGAGGGTGGCGGAAGGCGATACGGTTAACGTGGTGATGGCGTCCGCCAATCGCGACCCGCGCGCCTACGAAGACCCCGATACGTTCAGCCTCGAGCGGCCGCGCAACCACCACCACACGTTCGGCTTCGGCATCCACTTCTGCATGGGGGCGCCCCTGGCGCGGCTCGAAGCGCGAGTGGCCCTGCGGGTGCTGCTGGCGCGTTTCCCGCAGTTACGTCGGGGCGCCGGAGAGAACGAGCGCGTGCCTTCTCATCTGCTACGCGGCTTCCATCATCTATTCCTTCGGTTCTCGGCGTAGTTCGCGGTTGAAGCGGCCTTTCCTGAGCGGAATATATTAGTTTTGAAATATTCCATTTTCAGGAACCTGCCAGCCTGCTAACTTGCCCGGCCCTCCAAGGCTCGCCTTGGGCATTCTCATCAGTCAGTGGAGCCAGCAATGACGGGTTATCTGAAGCAAATCGAAGAAGTGGCCGGCGTTCTGCGGCAGCGCGATGAGTGGCGCGCCATTAATGCTGAGTACGTGGTGCGCATGCGCGCCCAGAACCGCTTCCGCACCGGCATCGAAATCGCCAAGTACACCGCCGACATCATGCGGCGCGACATGGCGGCGTACGACAAGGACACGGGCAAATTCACCCAGTCGCTGGGTTGCTGGCACGGCTTCGTGGCGCAACAGATGATGATGAGCGTCAAGCGCCGCCGTAAGACGACAGAGCGCGCCTACATCTACCTGAGCGGCTGGATGGTGGCGGCACTGCGGTCGCAGTTCGGTCCACTGCCGGATCAGAGCATGCACGAAAAGACGAGCGTGTCCGATCTGATCGAAGAGATTTATACCTTCCTGCGCCAGGCCGATGCGCGCGAGCTGCGCCACATGTTCGTGGAGCTCGATGAGGCACGTAAGGCCGGCAAGGGCGTCGACATGATCATCGGCCGCATCGACAACTATCAGACGCATGTGGTGCCCATCATTGCCGACATCGACGCGGGCTTCGGCAACGAAGAGGCCACCTATCTGCTGGCCAAGCGCATGATCGAAGCGGGCGCGTGTGCCATCCAGATCGAAAACCAGGTATCCGACGCCAAGCAGTGCGGCCACCAGGACGGCAAGGTCACCGTGCCGCATGAAGACTTCGTCTCCAAGATCCACGCCATCCGCTATGCCTTCATGGAGCTGGGCGTTGATAACGGCATCATTGTGGCGCGCACGGATTCCCTCGGCGCGGGCCTCACCCAGAAAGTCCCGGTCTCGAAGAAACCGGGTGATCTCGGCAGCCAGTACTGCGACTTCCTGGAGAGCGTCCCGGTCAGCGACATCAAAGAACTCAAGGATGGCGACATCGCCATCCACCAGAGCGGCGGGCTGTGCAAGCCGCGGCGCCTCGACAACGGACTGTATGCGTTCCGCGAAGGCACCGGTGTCGACCGCGTGGTGCTCGACTGCATCACCAGCCTCGAACACGGCGCCGATCTGCTGTGGATCGAAACCGAGAAGCCGAATCTCAAGCAGATCGGCGGCATGATGGACAAGATCCGCAAAGTGCGGCCTGAAGCGAAACTGGTGTACAACAACTCACCGTCGTTCAACTGGACACTGTCCTTCCGAGAGCAGGTGTATGCGGAGTGGGCGGCGGCCAAGAAGGACGTATCGGCCTACCCGGATCCCAAGAAGGTTCCGCGCGGCCTGATGGACGTGCAGCTGGATACGTCGGAGCTGGCAGTCGAGGCCGATCGGTTGATTCAGAAATTCCAGAAGGACGCGGCGCGCGAGGCGGGTGTATTCCATCACCTGATCACACTGCCCACGTATCACGAAACGGCGCTGGGCACAGACGTGCTGTCGGATGGCTATTTCGGCGACCTCGGCATGCTCGCGTACGTGCGAGATGTTCAAAGGCAGGAGATCCGACGCGACCTGG
>JAQBCT010000207.1:0-4226 GCA_032124855.1 Gammaproteobacteria bacterium | reverse complement strand
GGCCCGAGTGCTCGAGATCGGCACCGGCTCCGGCTATCAGGCCGCGGTACTCGCTGCGCTGGTTGAGCGGGTTTTTACGGTGGAGCGTATTGCGCCGCTCATCGAGCGCGCGCGTGAGCGCTTTCGCGCGCTGCACCTGCGCAACATTCGCCTGAAATACGAAGACGGCAACATGGGTTGGGCGGAACACGGTCCCTTTGACGGCATCATCGTCACGGCGGCGGCGCGCAGCGTTCCCGCGGCGCTGCTCGAACAACTCGACGTCGGCGGGCGTCTCGTCATTCCAGTGGGTGACGAAATGGGGCAGCAGCTGCAGGTGATCGACAACACACCGGAGGGTTTGCGCGAGGACAGCCTCGACTACGTGCGCTTTGTGCCGCTGTTGCGCGGCACGGTCAGCTGATCGCCACGCGCCTCAGCGCTCCAGCATCTCGCGTTTGTTGGGTTTGCCATCCCAGTCATCCGAGTCGGGCAATGCGTCTTTCTTCTCGGTGATATTCGGCCAGATGTCGGCCAGTTCGCGGTTCAGCTCCAGAAATTCGATCTGTTCTTTGGGCAATTCGTCTTCGGAGAATATCGCGTTCACCGGACACTCGGGTTCGCACAACGCGCAATCGATGCACTCATCCGGGTGGATGACGAGCATATTTGGACCCTCGTAGAAGCAGTCCACCGGACACACCTCCACACAGTCGGTAAGTTTGCACTTGATGCAATTTTCGCTGACTACAAAGGTCATCAGAGAGGTCGCCCGTTGGAAAAAACGCCGTATTCTAGCGGGTAATCGCGCACTGTACAGGGCTTACGGTGTTGCGTCGCGCGCCTGCTGTACCAGCTCGTAGAGCAACGCCTGCGCGTCGCGCGGTGACAGCCCATCCGGTTCCGCTGCGGCGAGGCGTTGCAAAACGGGATGCAGCTCGCGCGGTTTGAACAGATCGCTCTGTGGTCGTACACCGTCTGCCGGTGTGGCCAGTTCCAGTTCGTCCAGCTTCTGCCGCGCGCTTGCAAGTACAGCGCGAGGCACACCGGCGAGACGCGCCACGGCAATGCCGTAGCTCTGACTGGCGGGCCCTTCGCGCACAGCGTGCAGAAAGACGATCTGGCCGCGATATTCCGATGCCGCCAGATGGACATTCGCAACCCCGGGCAGTTGCTCGGCCAGCGCCGTCAATTCGAAGTAGTGTGTTGCGAACAGCGTGAAGGCCCGGACTTCGCGCGCGAGATACGCAGCACATGCCCACGCCAGCGCAAGCCCGTCGTAGGTGCTGGTGCCGCGACCAATTTCATCGAGCAGTACGAGGCTGCGCTGCGTTGCATTGTTGAGGATGTTGGCGGCTTCCGTCATCTCGACCATGAAAGTGGAGCGCCCACCCGAGAGGTCATCGGCGGCGCCGATGCGCGTGAAGATGCGGTCTACGCTGCCGATGCGTGCTGCGCGCGCCGGAACGAAGCTGCCGGTGTGGGCCATTAATACGATCAGGGCGGTCTGGCGCATGTAGGTCGACTTACCGCCCATGTTGGGGCCGGTGATCATCAACATGCGGCGCGCATCGTCAAGGCGCAGATCGTTGGCGATGAAGGGTTCGCTGCGCGCCTGCTCCACTACCAGATGGCGACCCCCTTCGATGACGAAACCCGGTTCATCGCTCAGGTGTGGTGCGACGAGGTTGAAGCGGCGTGCGCGCTCGGCCATGGCGGCGAGCACATCGAGCTCGGCCAGGGCGGCGGCGCAACGACGCAGCTGTGCCAACGGAATGTTCAAGGCGTCGAGCAATGCGTCGTACAGCGCCCGCTCCGCGGCCAGTGCGCGCGCCCGGCTGGTGAGGGCCTGGTCTTCGAACGCCTTCAGTTCCGGGGTGATGTAGCGTTCCGCGTTCTTCAGCGTCTGACGGCGCATGTAGTCGGCCGGCACCACATGCGCGGCAGCGCGGCTGGTTTCGATGTAGTAGCCGTGCACGCGGTTGTAACCAACTTTGAGCGTGGCAATGCCGGATCGCGCTCTCTCGCGCAGCTCCAGGTCGATCAACCATTGGCCCGCGTTGCTCGACAGATCACGCAGGGAATCGAGGGTGGCGTCGTAGCCGTCTGCAATCACGCCGCCGTCGCGCAGCACGGTGGGCGGTTCGTCAACGAGTGCGCGCTCCAGTAGTTCTGTTAGCGACGCGAAATCGCCCAGCTCCGAGCGCAGCGCCATCAATCGAGGTGCGCTCAATGGCAGCAGTGCCGCGCCCAGCGCAGGCAGCATCTGCAAGGCCGCGCGCAGACGCTGCAGGTCGCGGGGTGTGGCCGTGCGCAGCGCGACACGGGTGAGTACGCGCTCCAGGTCGCCCACTGGGTGCAGCAGGGGCGCGAGCGTGTCGTATGCATATCCATCATGCAGCATTGCCACCGCTGCCTGACGCGCCAGCACCACGTCGATGTGACGGGTGGGGGCATGCAACCAGGCGCGCAGCAGGCGTGCGCCCATCGGTGTCTGGGTGGTGTCGAGCACGTCGAACAGCGTGTGCTCGCGACTGCCATCGGTGCGCTGGTCGATTTCGAGATTGCGTCGGGTCACGGCGTCGAGCGTGACGTTGGCGTCGGCATCTACCGGCACCAGCGCGTCGATGAAGCTCAGCGACTGCCGATGGGTTGCGCGCGCAAAGCTGAGGATCGCAGCGGCCGCTCCCAGTCCGACAGCGAGCGCATCGCAACCAAAGCCGCGCAGATCGTGCGTGCCGAAGTGACGTGTCAGCGTGTCGCGTGCCAGATCGGCATCGAATTCCAGCGCATCGCGGCTGCGGCAATGCGCTGTGCCCTGGCAGAGTGCGGCCAGCGTCGTGTCGCCGTCGGGCAGCAGGATTTCGTTCGGCTGCAGGCGCGCCAGTTCCGCGCGAAGGGCAGGCACATCGGCGACCTCCATGACACAGAACCGTCCACCTGCGAGTTCCAGCCACGCCAGTCCATACGGGCCACCGCCGCATATCCCTACGAGGCGGCTTTCACCGGTAGCCTGCAACAGTGCCTCTTCCGTCAGGGTGCCCGGCGTGACGACGCGCTCGACCCGCCGCTCGACCGGGCCCTTCGACGTGGCGGGATCGCCGATCTGCTCACAGATGGCGACCGATTCACCCAGTTTCACCAGCCGCGCGAGATAGCCGTCGGCGGCATGGTAGGGCACTCCGCACATCGGGATGGGGGTGCCCGCCGACTGGCCGCGCGCCGTCAGCGTGATGTTCAGCAATTTGGCCGCGCGCCGTGCGTCGTCGTAGAACAATTCGTAGAAATCGCCCATGCGATAGAACAGCAGCGCATCGCCTTGCTCCGCCTTGATTCGGAGGTACTGCTGCATCATTGGGGTGTGGGCGGGGGACGTCATGGGGGTGCGAGTGAACCAGAGCGCCGCGCGGAGCGTCAACCGATGGGCCAGATCGCCCGAGTCAGCGTGAGAAATCATCCCGAGGTGCGATTTTCACGGCGTTGTCATGTTGCCAATGGGTACTGATTAAATATACAGTACACCCACTTCATCTCGATCACCCGACGGAGCCCTTCAATGAGCGATATCAAGTCCAATAAAGAGCGCGCACTGGCGGCCGCACTGACCCAGATCGAACGGCAATTCGGCAAGGGCTCGATGATGCGCCTGGGTGATCAGGAGGCCGAGTCGGTGCCATCCATCTCCACGGGCTCGCTGGGTTTGGATATCGCGCTCGGCGTGGGCGGCCTGCCGCGCGGCCGGGTAGTGGAAATCTATGGTCCTGAATCCTCGGGCAAAACCACGCTCACCCTGCAGGTCATCGCCGAGGCGCAGAAACAGGGCGGCACCTGTGCATTCATCGACGCAGAACATGCGCTCGACCCGATCTATGCGGCGGCACTGGGTGTCGACACCGACAATCTGCTCGTTTCGCAACCGGATACGGGCGAACAGGCATTGGAGATCTGCGACATGATCGTGCGCTCCGGTGCCGTGGATGTCGTGGTCATCGATTCCGTGGCCGCCTTGACCCCCAAAGCTGAGATCGAAGGCGAAATGGGCGACATGCACGTGGGCCTGCAGGCTCGCCTGATGAGCCAGGCGCTGCGCAAGATGACGGGCAATATCAAGAATTCGAAGACTCTCGTGGTGTTCATCAACCAGATCCGCATGAAGATCGGGGTGATGTTCGGCAACCCCGAGACCACCACCGGCGGCAATGCGCTCAAGTTCTACGCCTCGGTGCGGATGGACATTCGCCGCATCG
>JAQBCT010000206.1:0-3186 GCA_032124855.1 Gammaproteobacteria bacterium | reverse complement strand
CGTGCGCTTCGGCGTCGCGACGTCGGCCGTGCCAGAAGGAGAAGGCTCGTGCATGGAAGCTTGATAACAGGATTGATCGTTCTCCTCGCTGCGTGCGCCACCCCGGCGCAGAGTGCCAAGAATAGCGACTCTGAGAGTGCACTCGAAGGTCGTACTTCGTTGGCCGATCTCTACGTGGTCGATTGTCTGTTGCCGGGCCAGGTCCGCCAGCTCGGTTCACGCACCTACCTGACACCCCGCCGCCCCATCCACACCACGGCCGCAGACTGCCGGTTGCGCGGCGGAGAGTATGTGGCCTACGACCGCGCCGATTATAAGTCGGCACTCAACGTGTGGATGACCGCCGCTGAAGCCGGTGACGCCCAGGCGCAAACCAGCGTCGCCGAAATTTTCGAGCGCGGCCTCGGCGCCACGCCGAACTATGAAGCGGCGCTGCTGTGGTACCGCAAGGCCGCCGCCCAGGGAAACGCGCGCGCGCAGTTTGCCCTCGGCACAATGTACGAGCAGGGTCTTGGCGTGCCGCAGGATCAGCTGCAGGCATTGAACTGGTACCGCCTCGCCTGGGGATTGTCGCAAGACAGCCTCATCTTCGAATCGGCGGCCCGGCGGGAGCAGGATGCACTGCGCGCGCAGCTCACCGAGAGCCTGCGCCAAAAGGACGCGCAGCTGGATCTGCTGAAGCGTCAACTCGAGGAAACCGAAGCGAAGCTTGCGACCACCAGTGCGGCGTCATCGAGCGCGCGCGGCGAGGCTTCGACATTGAAGTCGCTGATCGTGCAGATTGAAGCTGCCCGCGCCGCCGAAAAACAACAAATGGCAGCGCTGCCCACAACGCGCGAACCTGCCGCTGCGGATGCGGTGATCCCAGCGGCCGGCGACGCTGTCGCAGCCACAACACGCGATCTGAAATTCGGACGCTACTATGCCCTGTTGATCGGCAATCAGGACTACCAACGGATGGAGAGTCTGCGCACGCCACTCAGCGATGTGGCCCTGGCAAAACAGATTCTCCAGGAAAAATACGGGTTCACCGTGGCCGCTGTAGAAGATGGCGACAACGCGGCGGTGATGCAGGCGATCAACGATCTCAATGATGTGGTTACAGAAGACGACAACCTGCTGCTGTTCTACGCGGGTCACGGCAGCAGGCTGAACAACGGCAAGACGGAAGTCGGCTACTGGCTGCCGGCCAACGCGGAACTGCCGCCGCGCGATACGTTCTGGGTACCCAACGAATTCGTTACGGGGCATCTGTCGCGGCTGAAGGCAAAGCGCGTACTCGTGGTGGTGGATTCATGCTACGCGGGCCTGCTCTCGTCGGAACCAAGTTTTCTCATGATTGGCGAAAACTCGGCGCGCTACTCCGACCCCGAGTTCATTCGCTTCAAGCTCCTGAAGCGTTCCCGTTTGCTGTTGTCGTCCGGCGGCGATCAGCCGGTTCTCGACGGCGGCGGCGGCAATCACTCCGTATTTGCACGCGCATTCCTCGACGTACTGCAGAGCAATACGAGCATTCTCGCCAGCCCCGAGCTGTTCCTGGAAGTACGCGATCGTGTTCAGGCTGCAGCGGCTGCTTTCGATTTCGAACAGCGCCCTGAATTCAAGACGATCAAGTCGGCAGGCCATGAAGTGGGCGACTTCTTCTTCGTACCCCGCTCGCTTGTGCAATGACCATGCATCGCAATGGCGCAATCGAACGATGACTTTCGATGATCAGCAACGGCGTCTGCCGGTGGGGAAATTGCACGCCGCAGTCGTATGCGTCATGCTCGCCCTGGCCAGCGCCGCACCATCGGGTTATGCGGCGACGCTGCAAATCGTTTCGTTGGGCCAGGCAGCCGAAAATGGCGGCACTGCGACAATCGCCGTTCAGTTGATTCGCGACGCCAGCGACCCACCGCTGGATTGTCAGGTTGTTGGCACGCTGTCGACCATCGATGGCACGGCAACCGCACCGGCCGACTATCAGACATTCGCATCACCGTTTGACGTCAATCTCATCGACCCCGCTGTCAGCGTCGAACAACAGTTTTCAGTTCCCATCACCGACGATACCGTCGGAGAAGCCACAGAGACCTTCGATGCGCTGCTCACCAATATCGATAGTGCCGCATGCGCGCTGCCGCTAACGGTGGTGAATGCGGCGACCGTCACGATACTCGACAACGACCCGCCGGACGTCGGTGGCGCCCTTGTGCTCAGCGGCAGCGCAGGACAAACCGCCAGCGCGACCTTTGCCGTCAATGGCGCAGCCCCCTTTACGTTGTCGGCCCAGCTCGGCAATGTCGCGCCGCCGACGTTGGCCGCACCCGGCAATGCAACCTATTCGTTTGATGTGCCGGGTAATGCAGCCACGGGTACCACCTTCAACGACACCATCACCGTGATCGACGCTGGCGGCACCACGGCAACACTTGACGTGACGATCCGGGTGGACGGCGCGCTTGCGGATCTGGGCGCTTTGACCCCCAATCAGGCTGCGCTCGCGACCTATCTCGATAATCTGTGTCCACAGATGGGACAGTCGGCGGACACCCCCGAGGAGCAGGATCTGGCCTCCGTTTGCACCAACCTGACGGACCCTGCAACCACCACGGCCGAGGCTGTAGCGGCGCTTGATGCACTGAGCGGCGAGCAACTCATCGGTGCCGCCGATATGGTGCTGCGGCTCATGGGACAGCAGCATGGCAATCTCGGACAGCGCATCAATGCGTTGCGCTCGGGCGCAACGGGTCTCGATCTGAGCGGCCTCAACCTGAATGTCTCTGGCCAGCAGATATCCGGCGCCGTCGTCCAATCCATGCTCGATGAAATCACCGGGGGCGGCGCCAGCGCAGACGATTTCGGTCGTTGGGGATTGTTCATCGACGGGCGGGTCAATTTCGGCGACAAGAACGAGACCACCGACCAGCCAGGCTTCGACTTCGACACCATTGGCATCACCGTGGGTATCGACTATCGACTGCGCGACAATTTCATCATCGGCGGGTCGCTCGGCTATACGCAGCTCGAAAGCAACTTCGACCACTCCTTGGGAACGCTCGATGTCGACGCCTGGAACGGCACACTATTCGCTACCTATTTCGTTGCCGATCAGTTTTACGTCGATGCGCTGCTGTCCTATGGCGACAGTGACTACGACTCCGTGCGGCATATCGAATACACCGACGCCGGTGGCACGGTGCA
>JAQBCT010000205.1:0-4096 GCA_032124855.1 Gammaproteobacteria bacterium | reverse complement strand
CAGCTGGGCATACGGCATGGACCCGGACTCGAACCAGCAGTCGAGCACCTCCTCCACCCGCCGGTAGGTACCCTCTTCGCCCGGCACACTGAAGGTGAGCGGATCGACGAATTCGCGATGCAGATCGTCCGGCCGCTGGCCTGTGAGCTGCGCGAGTTCATCGATGGAGCCGATGCACCGGTTTTTGCCGGTGACATCGTTCACCCAGATCGGTAATGGCGTACCCCATACGCGATTGCGCGAAATAGACCAGTCGATGGCGCCCTTGATCCAGTTGCCGAAACGGCCGTGCTTGATGTGTGCCGGGATCCAACGGATCTGTTCGTTGGCGGCGACCAGATCGTCGACGATGTCGGTTACCCGCACATACCAGGAAGGAATCGCGCGATAGATCAGCGGCGTATCCGAGCGATAGCAGAAGGGATAGCTGTGTTGAATCACGCCCTGCTCGTACAATGACCCTGCATCCTTCAGATACCGGATGATGTCGCGATCCGCTTCTTTGACGTGGCGGCCTGCAAAATCGGGCACTTCGTCGGTGAAGATGCCGTTCAGCGTGACCGGACAGGCGAACGCTGTGATCTCCGCCGCGGCCAGCACCCGGTAGTCGTCCTCACCAAATGCCGGCGCCTGGTGTACCAGCCCGGTACCGGAGTCACCCGTCACGTAATCGTCCATCACCACCACGAATGCGCCCAGCTCGCGTTGGTCTGCAAAATAGGGAAACAGCGGTTCGTATGATCGTCCAACGAGGTCGCGCCCGGTCAGGGTCTGGAGCACTTCCAGCGTATGCGAGCCCGAGTATTCATCGACGCGCGCCTGCGCGACGTAGAAATCGATGCCGCGTGCCGCATCACGTACCTTCACGTACGCCATCTCCGGGCCGACGCAGACAGCGAGGTTGGAGGGCAGGGTCCAGGGTGTGGTGGTCCACGCCGCAAGATAAGCATCCTCGTCGCGCAGCTTGAACAGCACGGTGATGGCCGGGTCCTGCACATCCTGGTAATTCGACGTGGCTTCGAAATTCGCAAGCACGGTGCCGAGCGCGGTGGATACGGGCATCACCTTGACGCCCTGATAGATCAGGCCTTTATCCCACAGCTGCTTGACCACCCACCAGACGGATTCCATGTACCAGGTATCCATCGTCTTGTAGTCGTTGTCGAAATCCACCCAGCGGCCGAGCCGGGTGATGGTATTGCGCCACTGCGCCACATACCGCTGCACGATGCTGCGACAGGCATCGTTGTAGCCGGCCACACCCAGTTGGGCGATCGCTTCGGATGCAGAGAATCCGAGTTCCTTGTCGATCTCGTGTTCGATCGGCAGGCCGTGACAATCCCAACCGAAACGGCGCAGCACATGGCGCCCCTTCATCGTCCAGTAGCGCGGCACCACATCCTTGATCGTGGACGTCAGCAGGTGGCCATGATGCGGCAGCCCCGTGGCGAACGGCGGGCCGTCGTAGAAAATGTACGGCTTCTTGTCGCTGGTATGCTCCAGCGTCTTGTGAAACAGATCCGCGCGACTCCAGAACGCCAGGATGGAATGCTCCATCGCAACGAAATCAAACGCTTGGGAAGGCGATTCTGCGGATTCAGCCATGGCACGCGCCGGGTTGGGGTTTCAACGAGGTGCGCATTCTATGCTCCAGGGGAGCGCCACGAAACCTTCGCGCGCGCGATCGCATCGCGGCGATCGACTATGCGTAAAATGCGCACGCCACCCAACGGGAACAATCTTGAGCACAGTACGGATTACGGAGCTTCTCGGTGACGGGATCGGGCCCGAACTCGAACGGGCCGTCGCCAGCATTGCTGCGCTGCTGCCCATTGATCTGGCATTCGAGAAAGTGGACTGGTCGCTCGCCACGCGCGAGGCAGGCAAGGAGGCGGCACTGCAGGCGGGCATCGACTCCCTCAAGGCCACCCGCGTCGCGCTGAAATATCCCACAGTGACCGGGTCTGTGAGTCCCAACGCCATTCTCCGGCGGCAATGCGATTTCAGCGTCATCTACCGGCCGGCCATCTCTATTCCCGGCATCTCCAGTAACTTCAAGAAGAATGTGCACCTGCATATCGTACGTGTCGCCACTGGCGGAACGTACGATGACCCCGGGCAGCTGATTGGCCGTGATGCAGCCGTATCGATTCGCATGGTGGAGCGCGATCCCTGCCAGCACGCCGCCGTATTTGCCTTCGAACTTGCCAAGCGGCACGGCTGGAGCGTCACCAGCGCATCGAAACACACGATTCAGAAAGTCACAGACGGCCTATTCGAATCGGTTGTCGACGACGTGCACGACCGCTACCCGATGGTGGCGCACCATCGCGAGCTGTTCGACGCGCTGCTTGCGAAAATCATCATCTCGCCCCAGCAATACGAAGTCGTCCTGGTGCTGAACGAATACGGCGATTTTCTCTCGGATATGGCATCCGGGCTGGTGGGCAGTCTCGGCACGGGCGCATCCGGCAACTTCAGCTTCGAAGACGATAACTCGATTGCGTTGGCAATGTTCGACCCCGCTGGCGGCACCGCGCCGGATATTGCGGGCAAAAATGTCTGCAACCCCTCCGCTATCCTGTTGGCGTTTGGCATGCTGCTGGAACATATCGACCAGCCGGCGTTGGGAGGCGCCTTGTCAGACAGCATTCTGGATGCCATCGGCGCGCGAGAGTGTACGGGTGATCTCGGTGGAACGCTGTCCACCACGCAGTTCACGGATGCGGTGGCTACGCGCCTGCGCGCACGACTCTAATCGCCGAACGGCGGGTTCACCACGATGTGTTCAGCGTTTTCGTTGACCATCACGTTCAGCGGGCGTCCCAGCGTAAACGATTCGAGGATGAAGTCGCGCAGGACTACCAGCGAGTCGCCACGCAAGCTCGAGTTCTTGATCAGCTCCTTGAGCATGCTGGCTTCGATCTCGGCATCCAGCTGCGATTCGTAAGGCCCCACGTCGATGCCTTCACGGGTGTGGAAATACCACTTCTGATTGGTATGAAACACCCGGTCCGCACGGAACCAGGTCTTGGATCGTTCATCACGGCGGCCCACCAGCATTGCAGAGCCCCTTCAGTGAGGTTGAGGGAACCGATTGTCCGGGCTCAGTCGAAGCGCTGTATGTGCCACGCTTGTTATGGATGTAAGGATATGTGCCTCCACAATCCCAACCAATTTCCTTCGTGGCGCCGTCGGACTAAGTGGTGACGGTGAGGATGCGCTCCGCGCGCCGCTTCAGATCATCCAGATCCTGGGCAAATAGCGGGGCAATCAGCTGATCGACTCCGGCGTCGCGATACCCCTTCACAGCCTCGGCAGTGAGCCGGTGCCGATTCGGGCAGACGAAAACGTCGATATCGGAGCGCTTGCGCCCCTCGGCCGCCAGCTTGCCATCCAAAACGATCAATCGATCTCGCACGCCGTCCGGCGTCAGGTCGAAGCCATACCAGCCATTGCCCAGCCGCGCCACACGATTCAGCGCCGCGTTGCTCTCGCCGCCGAAAAATATGGGTGGATGTGGTTTCTGCACAGGCTTTGGATTGAAGTGGCACGCCGGAAACGAAACCGTGTCTCCTGCAAACGACGGCGCGCTGTCGCACCACAACGTCCGCATCGCGGCAATGTACTCGGCGCAGCGCGGTGCGCGCGTTGCGAAGTCCATGCCCAGCGCGTCGAACTCCTCCGCCAGCCAGCCGATCCCGACACCAAAATCCACGCGTCCGCCCGACAGATAGTCGAGATCCGCTACGAGCTTGGCCGTATACACGGGCTGGCGTTGCGGTACCAGACACACACCCGTCCCCAGGCGAATGCGTGTGGTATGCGCCGCGACAAACGTCAACGCACTGAACGGATCCAGCACGCCCTGCGGATCGCCCGGGACGCGGCCGTCATCGGCGTACGGATAACGCGAGGCGTAGTCGGGAAAGAACAGCACGTGCTCCGGAACCCATACGGAATGAAATCCCGCTGCTTCCACAAAACGCGCGGCGGCGGCGATGTAGTCCACGGGCGTGAGATGACTGAAGGATAGCGTTACACCAATTTTCATCTGCGTATTTCCGATACTTTGCGAGCGTCGGAAGAGTATCGG
>JAQBCT010000204.1:0-2655 GCA_032124855.1 Gammaproteobacteria bacterium | reverse complement strand
GCTGGTCACCCAGACCATCGACGAATTGCAGGACGTCGCGCGCAGCGCCATGGAGCACAGCGACAGAGCCATCGCCATGGCTTCGGTCAACGCGCTGGCCGAGCTGCTGATGGAATACGAGGCGCTGCGCCCCGAGTTGCCCACAGCCTGGTTCCAGTTGAACGATGCCATTCGCCGCGACCCCGACTTCGTATCCCTTGCGCCATCCGCGTCACAGGAGATCGAACTCAACGGCTTTTGGGTGCAGTACAAAGTTTTCCAACAGTACGTTTCCTTGATGCGCCACAGCGTCCCTGAATCGCACGATGTCGCCAACCTGATCGCCATCAATACGCAACGCATCGGCACGCGCGCAGCACAGGACCATGCCGAATTGATTTCGCAGTGCAGTCGTTGCTTCAACAGCTATTTGCGCATCACCATCAATGCAAACGACGCTCGCACAAGCTCTTATCTGTTCAACCAGTACCGTCTCCTGGCGGAGAGCCTGATCGACAGCGGGCAACTGGAATCCGTGCGCGAAATCGGCGGCTATTTTCGCCTCTACGGCGTATACGCGCACACCAGAGGGCAATCGTTCCTGCTGGAGGCCGTGGCCCACGATGTGGCGCTGTTGATAGAAAAGTGTGTCGCCCTTGACGTGCCGTTGGTGGACGATCTGATCAGTCTGTTGCTGGAGCTCGATCAGGAAATCAAACAGGAGTCCCAGGAAGAAACGCTGCTGGGCGTGCGCCGCGCTCAGATTCAGGTCGCTACGTTATTCATTGCCCGCAACGACGAGGCGCGGGCCCGCCGCATTGCGGCCGACCTGTCGGGCGAGCGACTCGAACGGCTGGAGCGCATTCGTATCGGTCTGCTGGCGGAGACCGCATCACAGTACTGGGAGTTCACCCCGCGCGGCGCGAACTTCGCCTACCTGGAACCGGGCCGCCGCCAACATCTCGCTACGCTGTTCGGCTGGCTCAGACATGTCTGACGCGCCCGTTGGAACGCATCCGCGCGGCGAAGCGGCGAACGTTGGGTTACAGCGCCATGTACCAGAACTCGCCATTGAGTGGGCGCAAGCGACTCCACATGATCGTTGGCGCGTATTCGAGGGCACGCTGTGCTTTGCGGACATTTCCGGATTCACGGCACTCGCCGAAAAGCTGGCCCAGCGAGGACGCATGGGCGGCGAAGAACTGGTGGAAACACTGGGGCGCGTATTTGCAAACATGCTCGACATCGCGCACGCGCGGGGCGGCGTGCTGCTCAAATTCGGCGGCGATGCACTGCTGCTCTTCTTTCGTGGCGACGACCACGCGCTGGCCGCCGCGAGCGCTGCCGTGGAGATGCGCAACGCCCTGCGCAAAGCAGCTAAGATTCCCACCTCGGTGGGTCCGCTGCGTCTCTCGATGTCGGTGGGCTTGCACTCGGGGCCGGCAGATTTTTTTCTCGTTGGCGCACCGCATCGCGAGCTGCTGTTGCTCGGTCCGGCGGCAAACACAATTGTGGCGACAGAGAACGCCGCCAATTCCGGCGAGATTCTGGTCAGCGCCGCCACCGCAAAACTGCTGCCGTCGGACGCGCTGAAGCCACGGGCCGACGGTGCGCCACTCTTGCGCTGGCGCAGGGGCCGCGATGGCTTGCGGTACCCATCGCCCTCGACCAGTGCTGATCACGACGCGGTGGCGGACCTGTTTCCGCGCGGGCTCGGCGAATTTCTGGCGCAGGGCGTGCCCGAGCCCGAACATCGCATCGCGTGCATCGCATTCATCAAATTCTCCGGTACCGATGCGATGCTCGCCGAGCACGGCGCCGCGGCATTAGCCGACGCACTGCACACGACAGTTGCTGCGGTGCAGGCACATCTCGAAGCCGAGGGCGTCACCCTCCTCGCCATCGACATCGATCGCGACGGCGGCAAATTCTTCGTCGGCTCAGGTGTGCCATACGGACACGAAGATGACGAAGGCGTGATGCTGCGCGCGCTGCGCCGCATCAGTGATACACCGCTGCCGCTGGCCCTGCAGATCGGTGTCAACCGCGGCCACGTCTTCGCGGCGGAAGTGGGTGCGCCGCGCCGCGCAGCCTACTCGGCGATGGGAGATACCACGAATACCGCGGCGCGCATCGCATCGAAGGCGCCGCCAGGGTCCATCTACGCGCATCCATCGGTGCTCGACCAATCGCTGACGTTATTCGAAGTGCGTCCCGCCGGGCCTTTCACCTTCAAGGGAAAAAAGGTACCGATGCTCGTCTACGAGCTCGGCAAAGAGCTGGCTGCACGCCGCCGCGAAGGTCTCGAAACGGACGTGTTCGTCGGGCGCGGCGACGAGCGCGCAGTCATTGGCGATGCGCTGGCTGGTCTAATGGCGGGAAGGGGCGACGTGGTCCGGATCGTCGGTGATTCCGGCAGCGGAAAGTCGCGCCTGATCCGCGAATCAATTGCCGGTTCGTCGTCCGCAACCGTAGTTGCGCTGCGCGGCGAACCGTACGGCGCCGGCAGCCCCTATCGACTGTTCCGGGATCCGCTGCGGGACCTGCTCGGTATCGAGCGAGGCACCCCCGCGCAGATGGCCACTGCCCTTCAGACCGTCGTTGCGCGTGCGGCCCCGCACGTCGCGGCACTCGTATCATTGATCGGCGACGCCGCGCACATTCAGATCGAGCCCA
>JAQBCT010000203.1:0-10511 GCA_032124855.1 Gammaproteobacteria bacterium | reverse complement strand
GTGATGACGATGAGCGGGATCGCACCCAGCGATACATCGCTTTCTTCGTGCAATACGTCCCTGGGAAATCCTTCGATCTCGCGCAGAACGCCCGGGCAGTAGGACGTGCGGTTGAACAGCGCGATCTGTTCCATGCGAAACGCATCGGGCAGGTCGACGTTCTGCAGAATCGACTCCATCGCTCCCAGAATGCGAACGATGCCGACAGGCGCGAGGACGCGACACACCTGCAACATCGCTACCGAATCCTTCAGGCCGGGATCCGGGGGCATGCGTAATCCCTGCGATTCATGTGAGGAATCCACCAGGACAATGCCCTTCACTCTGCCGGGATATTTCACGGCAAACGACTGGGCGTAGACGCCGCCGGCAGACCAACCGACCAACAGCAGCGGTCCATCGATGTGGGCATTCACCAGCAGCCGCGATAGATCATCAACCACATGCACGATGCGCGTCGGGTTCGGCGAGAGGTCACTCCAACCGAGACCGGCGCGGTCATAACTGCACACTCTGGCGAACTTCGAGATTCGTTCCTGGACAGCCCGCCACACAGCAAACGGGGCAGTCAGGCCGCTTTCCAACAGTACCGTTACGTCACCGGTGCCGGAACAGAACAGATGCAGGCTTCGTTCGCCGACGTCGATCCGCTGTCCTGGCATGGGGTACATCTCTGCATCGCGCCGCTCTGCGTACCGCTGGTAAACGGCACCGCTTAGAAGGATCAGCAGAACCAGGCCAACCGCGCCGGCAAAAATCTTTCGCATTGCGCCTCCAGGTCAGGCATTTCAAAACAGTCAGTTGCCGAGGAGCATCCGTGTTGCGCTGCAAATTTTCCAGTCCCCGCGCGGTCGGTCATCCGTCTACCAACTTGCCGTCTGCACGACCGATGATGCACCCTCCACGTCTGCAGCACGGAATCCACTCATGGCCGACCCGAACGAAATCAATGCGGATCAGCTCGCCTTCTGGAATGGGCAAGGCGGCCGCACCTGGGTAGAGCGGCAAGCACACACCGATATCATCCTCGCGCCAGTATCAGCGGCGCTGCTCGACTTCGCAGTACCCCGCGCGGGCGAACAGGTGTTGGACGTTGGTTGCGGCTGCGGCGCAACCACGCTGCAGTTTGCGCGCGCCGTCGGATCCAGCGGCCGAGTGAAGGCGTTAGATATCTCAGGAGCGATGCTGGCCGAAGGCCAGGCGCGTGCCGCGGCCGCCGGCATCACCAACATCGATTGGGTACAGGCCGACGCGGCGACAGCGCCATTGAATCGATTCGACCTGTTGACGTCAGCATTTGGTCTCATGTTCTTCGGCGATCCCGTGCGGGCCTTCACTCACTTGCGCGGCGCCGCCCCTGCAGGTGCCCGGATGGCTTTCGTATGCTGGCGGCCGCTGGCCGAAAATCCGTGGATGGAGGTGCCGATGCAGGCAGTTGCGCGCCACCTGCCGCCTCGACCGAAGCCGGTTCCGCACACGCCCGGTATGTTTGCCTTCGCCGATCCGCAGCGCATCACCGATGTGCTCGCAGCGGCCGGATGGACAACGCCGCGGCTCGAAAAGCTCGATACTGATCTCGACATCGCGGCGGGGCGCGGGCTGGACGAAGCGGTGATCCAGTCAACGCAGATCGGCGCCGTCAGCAGCTGGTTGCGCGGCAAGCCGGCAGATGTGGTGACAGCAGCGATCGCGTCCATCGGCGATGTGCTGGCAGCCCACGTCGACGGCGTAAGCGTGCGCCTGCCAGGCGCGATGTGGTTGGTCAGCAGCACGCCCGCCTGAGCGCGCGCCTCGACCATGGGGGAGATCACCGCATCCACGAACATGCACAACAAACAGGGATTCGACATGCAGACCCGCAGCACGACCGAACACGCCAACTACAACGCCGTCGCGGTAAAGACCGCCACCCGCCTCAGGGACGCGCGAGCGGCGTTGCGCAAGCAATTCATTGAAAAGGTAGAAGCAACGGAACGTCCGCTGGAGACGCTGTTCCCGGCGTTCAATCGAGCGGGCCTCGGCGTGGCACTGGAATACGAACGCATGGGCAACCGGCCCGTCTCGGCGCGGCTGCAGTCATGCGCCGAGGAATTCGGCTTCGAGTTCGAACATCTCGGCGTCACCATCGGCACGGTCATCCACAAGATCTCCCTCAAGAACGCGCCGTCGGATGACGTGATCCGGTTCATTCGCGATACGCTGCTGGAACGAAAAGTCATTTTCTTCAGAGACCAGCATTTGACAGAGGATGAGCAGGTGGCCTTCGGTCGCCGCTTCGGCGATCTCGACGCGTTTCCATTCGGACCCGCCGGCGCGAATCCCTACATCCTCGAGATTCGTCACGGCAAGGACAGTCCCGGTACTGAGAATGGCTGGCACACCGACGTCACCTGGATGGAGCAGCCGTCGCTGGGATCCATCGCCCAATGCGTCGTCGTGCCCCCGATCGGCGGCGACACGCTGTTCTCCGACAGCTACGCCTGCTACCTCGGGCTGCCAGGCGAACTGCAACAGCGCATCGAGCACCTTCACGGGATCAACGACTATCGCGTATTTCTGTCATCCCGCGGCGCCACCCTGCCCGATGAACTCGTGCGGACGATCAAGAACGAGATCCCGTTCGGCGTGGCCCACCCGCTGCTGCGCACGCATCCCGAAACCGGCAAGACCGCGCTGTACATTCACGGCGGCTTTCTGCGCCACGACTCGCTGTACGACGCACGCACCAACGAACCGCTCGACAGCGCAGAGTCGATCGAGATCGTTCGGCAGTTACTGCAACAGCACCAGCGCCACGAGTACCAGTGCCGGTTCCGATGGGAGCCCGGTTCCATTGCGTTCTGGGACAACCGCGCGGTGCAACACTACGCGACCAGCGACTACTACCCGCACCCCAGACTGTTGAGGCGCGTCACGGTGAGTGGCGACAGGCCGTCTTACACCCCGGCGTAGGTCGGTCTCGCTCCGGGCGCCACGCGCACCAACGATTCGATGTACGCCACAAACTCTGGATCTTCGCCGCGCAGCATCTGCGGCAGGCGCGAACGAAAATCTTCGCGTTGACACCACTCGCGCATGTAGTCATCCCACGATGACCAGCGGCGCAGTTGCTTCGACGACATGTGTGCTTCGAACAACAGCAGGTACGCACGCTCAAACAGCGACACCAGCATGTTGAATATGATCAGCATCCGCTCCTGCTGCTCCGCGGAGAGCGCCTGGGTTTCCTCACGGGAAAACAGATGCAGGTCGGGATTGTCGAGCGCCACCTTGAGAAAATCCTGGTAGTTGTCCGAGAGGAGTTGATAAACCGCCTCTTCTTCGTTGTCGCGTTCCTTCTTCTGCTCGTACAGGAATACCGCGATGGCGGCCGGCAAGCCGATGGTGGTCACGACGTAGCTCAGCAGTTCCCAGGTCTCGATGTTCATGTGCGCCGGCGAAAGATTCAGCTGCGCGCCGAGGCGTTGAGTCCGCCGTCCGGAAAGATGATCTCCCCTGTCACAAAGCTGGACTCATCGCACGCGAGGTACAGACACGCGTTGGCTATATCGACCGGTTCCCCGAGTCTGCGTAGCGGCGTCTCTTTGACACGCGCATCCACCCACGGTTGATGGGTGAGCACGGCACCGGACATCGACGTCTTGATATACCCCGGCCCCACCGCGTTGACGCGGATGCGATGGCGCGCGAGTTCGAGTGCGAGGCATTTGGTCAGCATCCAGACGCCGGCTTTGGATACACAGTAATCAGACGATCCCATTAATGCAGTTGCCGCCGCCACCGACGCAATGTTGACGATGGTACCGCCGTCACCCTGATCCACCATCTGCCGCGCCACTACACGGTTGGTGAGCATCACACCGGTGAGATTCACATCCAGCAGGCGTCGCCAGCTCTCGAGGGATTTGTCGAGCACCAGCATATCGTCGCGATCGAGCCGATCGTTACCGCGCTGCGCGTCGATTTCGCGGCTGACATAGTTGGCATGCGAAATTCCGGCGGCGGCCACGCACGTGTCGATGCGGCCGAATACCTTCACCGCAGCCGTAACCATGCCCTGGCAGGATTCCTCCGACGCGGTGTCGACCACCACCGAATCGGCGCGACCGCCCGCAGCGACGATCTCGCCAACAACGTTGCGCGCGCGTTCGCCATTGAGATCCGCCACCATGATGGCGGCGCCTTCCTGCGCAAAGCGCAGCGCACAGCCGCGGCCGATGCCGGATGCGCCGCCAGTAATCAGCGCCACCTTGCCATCCATTCGAAGAGTCATTGTTCACTGCCTCTGCTGCCAGGCGTCTGCAGAACGCCGTTGATGTACTGCTCGATTGCTTGCTCCAGCAGATCGAGCGGGACGGTGCCCGTGTCGAGCACGACATTGTGGAATTGCGTCAAAGAGAAGCGTGTGCCGAGCGCTTGTTTCGCGCGCTCGCGCAGCTCCAGAATCTTCAACTGGCCGATCATGTACGCGCACGCCTGGCCGGGCTGAACCACATAGCGATCCACTTCGCTGGCTTCAATGCCGTAATCGATGGCCTGCTGACGCGTCCAGTGCATCGCGTGAATCCCGGTGTCCACAACCAGGCGGCGCGCGCGAAACAGTTCCGCGTCGAGCTGACCGAGCAACCCTTGCGGGTCGCCGTCGTACCATCCGGATTCCGCGGCCAGCCGTTCAGCGTAAAGCGCCCAGCCCTCGCCGAATGCAGAAATGAAGCCGAATGCACCGAGCTGACGGAAGCGCGGTAGCGACGTGTTTTCCCGCAACAGACCCACCTGATAGAAATGACCCGGCACCGTTTCGTGGTAGGTGAGCGTGCGCAATCCAAATGTCGTCATCCGTTCGACGCGGCGCGGGAACATGAACACGCCCGGGCGCGAGCCATCGGGCGCCGGTGGCATCGAGCGCGCGGCCTGATTGGCTTCTTCGAATGCGGGATATGGTGCGGCGATGACGCGCGCCTTAGGACGCTGGTCGAAGAGCACCTGCGCGCGCAGCTGCGCATCGTCAAGAATCGCATCGAGGTCGCGCATGACCGCCGCGCGGCTTGCCTCGGACGTCGGATCCGGGTAGGCGAGTTCAGCCTTGAGCAAATCGATGCGCTGCTGCACCGTGCCCTGGTCGCGCCCATTTCCCCGGAAGATTTCGTCCATCTGCTGCTCGATCGCCGCGACCCGCTCGAGACCCAGCGCATGGATTTCGGCTGGCGACATTGCCGTGGTGGTGTACAGACGCAGGAAGTAGCGGTACGCATCGTCCCCGCCGGGCAGGCGCCACAGTCCGGCGACATCGGTCGCCTTCGGAATCTGCGATTGCAGCATGACAACCGCTGCCCGCCAGGCGGGTTCAATTGTGCGTGCAACCAGCGCCTCTGCCTTGGCGCGGAATCTCGCACGATCCGCCGGGGTTAGATCCTCGATCGACTGCATCTTCTGATCGAGCACCGTCACGTAAGTATTCTTCGCGGCGCCGCCGTCGACGAATCGGTTCATCTGCGCAATCGTTGCCTCGAGGATGAAGCGCGGCGGCACGACGCCGCGCGCCTCGAGCGTGCGGGCATCGTCAACCGCCTCGTCCATCAAGCCGGCAACCTGCGCCAGCGCGGCCAGATAGCTTTCGACGTCGCGGCGCGTTCCCAGTGGATGAAACTGGGTCAAGCTCCACACGAGCCTGATGTTGGCGCCCTCGAACTGTTCGAGCGGATAGGAGTAGTCCAGATACGCTTCCCGGTCGACCATCGTCTGAAGTTGCCACTGCATCACCTGGGCCGAGAGCCTTTGCTGCGGCGTCAGGAGCTCGCGCGGGTAGCTGGCCAGCGTCGCGAGCGCTCGACGCCGCAGTGCAATCAGCGTCCGCGCATTCGCAATCGACGGCGATGACACCTGGCGTTCGAGTCGTTCCTGTTCCGCACCGGTGAAATATCTGTTCAGCGTGGCCAGGGTCGGGTTCGCGCGCATCCACTCGTCGGTGAATTCGTCGAAGAACCTGTCGATAGGGATGCTCTGTGCGGCTGCGCACGCCGACACAAACAGCAATGCGACAAAGCCAGCCGCGGCAGGCAAACGCGCACGCATGATCGCCTACAACAGCAACGCAACGGTGCGCACGAACAACGCAAACAGCACGACGCTTGCCACCGCGAAAATGCTGAACCGCACCATGATCACGTTCCTGGTGGCCTGCACCAGCGAGTGCACTACGCGCAGCAGCACATAGGCCCAGGCAAGCGCGACACTCACCCCATCCAGCGCACCGCTGACCTGGGCAGCCAGCGCCAGCGCATAAAAGATCGTCGGTTGTTCGTGCAGGTGGTTGTAGTTGTCGGCAACACGCGCGACCTGCGGCGGCAGTTGCAGCGGTGCGCCAGTGCGTGCCAATTCGTCCACATCGATATTTGCCACGCGCATCGCCGGAATGCGAGTGGCGTACATCCACAGCCACATGACGAACGTCCAGCCAATCAGCGCAAGCACCGGTGCAATCAGTTCGTTCGCGAGCATCGCGGTCTCCTCCATCAGTAGTTCAAGTGGGAATTTCATTCCGACGCGTCGCGGCCGCATGGGCCGGTCGCGCCACAATGGCTTTGTTGTACGCCTGCACGCGCTCCGACAGGTCGATGCGGCAGAAGCGCGCCCAACCGATGCACGTGCTCAGCAGCAGATCTGCTGCCGTGAAGTCACCGCCCAGCAGGAAGGCACGTCCATCCCCCAACAACTGCTCAACGGTGCGCATCTGCTTGCCGAAGTAGACACGCGCAGCTTCGTTGGCGGCCGGTGCTTCACCGTAGATCTGCGGCAAACCCTCGTGCCGGCGAATCACATACAGCGCCGTTGCGTCGAGTTCGCTGATGATGAAGAAGCAGGCTTCGAGCACCTGCGCACGTTGTGTCCCGGCCACGGGAATCAATCGATTGGCATCGCTGGCATAGCGGTCCGAAAGATGGACGACGATGGCCGCACTCTCGGTGAGCGTGAGGTCGCCGTCCTGCAACACCGGAATCTTCTGCCGCTGATTCAGCGCCGTGAACTGCGCCGTCTGCGTTTCGCCGGTGCGCGACTGGATGGGTCGGGTCTCGTAGGTGAGATCGAGCTCGTGCAGCGCCCAGTGGGCGCGCAGCGTGCGCGGCGTGCCGACGCCCCACAGGATTCGCTGGTCGCTCATGTCTCGGTACCAGTGACGGCAGTGTTGTGCGCAACCACCGTGCCGGCCGACTTCATGGCGGCGGACTCGCTCGCGGTATAGCCGAGTTCGGTGAGGATGGCGTCCGTGTCCTCCCCCAACGCATGGGCGGGCCCGGCGATTGCCGCGGGCGTTTCACTGAACGACGCGGCGGGGCGCGGCTGACGCACGCGACCAAGCCCGGGCTGATCGAACTCTTCGATCAACGCGTTGTGCACTACCTGCGCGTCGCCAACGACTTCATGACGGCGCAGCACCGGCGCGCACGGCACCTCTGCAGCGTCCAGGCGCGGCAGCAAGTGCGCACTGGTCTGTGCTCGCAAGATCTCGCCTACCGACGTGATCCGCTCCACCGCGTTGACATAGCGCGCAGCACCCGTTGCGAAGCGCGCATCGCTGATCCATTCAGGTTTGCCCAGAACTTCGCAAAGACCGCGCCACTCCGAGTTCGAATTTGTACCCACGGTGATGTAGCCGTCCGCGGTCTGATAGATCAGATCCGGCCGCGCGTTGGGATCCTGCGCGGTGCGTTCGCGACCGACCACAGTGTGCTGAAGCATGGCCTCGGGCCAGAGGTAACCGATCATCGTGTCGAGCATCGACAGCTGCACGTGCTGACCGGCGCCGCTGCGTTCACGCGAATACAGCGCCGCGCCAATGGCCTGCGCCGCGTAGACGGCCGTGGTCTTATCCGCAATCACCGTGCGCACCATGCGCGGTCTGCCCGTGCCGCCATCGGCCTGCACGTCGGCCAGACCCGACAGCGATTGAATCACCGGGTCATATACCCGCTTCTTCACGAAGGGCCCGGAGCCGCCCACGCCCGTGATCGACACATAGATCAGCCGCGGCTGCCGCGCCCGCAACGTCGCGGCGTCGAGCCCAAGGCGCTGCATGGTGCCCGGGCGAAAATTCTCCACCAGCACATCCGCAGTGTCGGCCAGACGCAGCAGCACGTCGCGCCCGGCCGCCTGCTTCAGGTCCAGCGCGAATGAGCGCTTGCCGCGATTGGCGGAAACGAACATCGGCGAGGCAATGCCCGCGGGGCCGCGCACGGGATCGCCTTCCGGCGGTTCCACTTTGATGACATCGGCGCCCTGATCGGCGAGCAGCATCGTGCAGACGGGCCCGGCGATCATTCGTGTGAGATCGATGACGCGTATCCCTGAAAACGGACCGGCCATATGTGCTCCGCGGTCGCGCTCAGTTCCACCACGCCCGGTCGGAGAACGCGCGCATATCCACTTCGAACGTCCAGGCAGAGCGATGTTGTTGAGCGATGTGGAAATACGTTTCTGCCATCTCGGTGGGCAACATCAATCCATCGTGCTCGCCACCACGCGTCTCGCGCAGTTGTGCAAATCGCTCGGGGCCGAGCATCTTTCCGAGGGTGTCGGGTGCGTCCACCGCGCCATCGATGACAATGTGCGCCACATGGATACCCTTCGACGCAAACTCAGCGTTCAGTGTCTGGCACAGCATGCGTCGCCCGCCCATCGCCGCGGCGTGCGAATGCTGCCCGCCGTTGCCACGCATCGCCGCCGTGGCCGATGTCACCAGAATGGTGCCTTTGCCACGCTCCGCCATGAGTGGGGTAACGCATGCGGCGACACGAAACAGGCAGAAGGTGCCCATGCGCCAACCCATTTCAAACGCCTTGTAGGTCGTATCCTTCAGCGCCCTGTCACCGATCTGCGCGCCCAGGTTGTACACCACCACTTCGATAGGGCCGATCTCAGACTCAACGGCGGCCACGCGCGCCTCAATGCTGTCGGGCTCAACGGCGTTCAGCAGGAAGCCCGACGCGGAGCCGCCCTCTGCCTCGATGGCGCGCACCATCTTCGTCAAGCCCCCCTCGTCGCTGCGACGACACAGCACCGCGTGGTAGCCCGCCTTCGCAAAGCGCCGCGCGACATTGCCGCCAATGCCGGCGCCGGCCCCGATTACCAGACACACCGGTTTCATCCGATTTGCACTCCGCGAGATTGGCCTGCAGATAAGTTAGGCGTTCTCGGCGCAGATGCCCACCACAAATCCGCAATGCCCAGGCCCATCGGCAGGGCCGGCTTGATCGCGCCGGGCATCACGCGCGATCATCCAGCAACAGCCGCCATGGCAATCAACCCTTCAATGGATCCAAGACCATGAGCACCGAACGCGCAAGACTGCACAATCTGTTTCCCGATCTCGACTTCGACCCCGCGGCGCTGCGCGAGAAATACCGCCGCGAGCGTGAAAAGCGCATGCGCGAGGACGGCGAGGATCAGTACCTGGAAGCCGCTGCCGAGTTCGCCCACTACGCCGACGACGACCCGTATGTGGATCCGGGCTTCGTGCGGGAGCCGTTCGATCTCGAGATCGATGTGGCCGTGATTGGCGCCGGCTTCAGCGGCTTGATGACGGCCGCCCGCTTGAAGGAGCGCGGCATCACGAACTTTCGCATCATCGAATCCGGCGGTGATTTCGGTGGCACGTGGTACTGGAATCGCTACCCTGGCGCGCAGTGCGATATCGAATCGTACTGCTACCTGCCGCTGCTCGAAGAAACGGGCTACATGCCGAAGGAGAAATATTCGTTCGCCCCGGAGATCTACGAGCACACGCAGCGCGTGGGCAACTACTTTGACCTGTACGACAACGCGATCTTTCAGACGCGCGTCACTGAAATGAAGTGGCTGGAGGACGCGCAGCGCTGGCAGGTGTCGACGCATCGCAACGACAACATCCGTGCGCGCTTCGTTATTCAGGCGACGGGTCCGGCGAACCGCCCGAAGTTGCCGGGCGTTCCCGGCATCAGCGACTTCAAGGGCCACACGTTCCATACCTCGCGCTGGGATTACGACTACACCGGTGGCGATCACAACGGCGGCCTCACGAAACTGGCTGACAAGCGCGTGGCGATCATCGGCACCGGAGCAACTGCCATTCAGTGCGTGCCGTTCCTCGGTGAATACGCGAAGCAGTTGTATGTATTCCAACGCACGCCCTCGTCGGTGGATCTGCGCGGCAACCGCCCCACCGATGAAGACTGGTACAACGATCTCGAATCCGGCTGGCAGCGCGCGCGCCGTGAGAACTTTGCGGCTGTGCTGACGGGGCAGAACTTCACCGAAGACCTCGTCGCCGACGGCTGGACGGATATCGCGCGTCGCATCGGTATTTCGCTGATGAGCCGACGTCCGGACACCGGCGATCTCGATATGGAAGAGATCATGCTGCGTGCGGAGATTGCTGATTTTCAGAAGATGAACGAGATCCGCGGCCGCGTGGATGAAACCGTTGCAAAGGCTGAGGCTGCCGAACGGCTCAAGCCCTGGTATCGCCAGTTCTGCAA
>JAQBCT010000202.1:0-9559 GCA_032124855.1 Gammaproteobacteria bacterium | reverse complement strand
GTCGCCTGCTCGGGGCTCATATACTGCGGCGTGCCCACAACCGTGCCGGACTGCGTAAGGGTGGACCCGTCGCGGATCACCCGCGCGATGCCAAAATCCGACAGCACCGCCGAACCATCTTCACGGAACAGAATGTTCTCGGGCTTGATATCCCGATGCACGTAGCCCTTTGCGTGGGCCGAATCGAGTCCGCGGGCGATATCCTTGACCACCGAGACTGCCGCCTGCATATGCAGGCCCCGTTTCAGGCGCCGGTTGAGATCGCCGCCGCGCAGGTATTCCATGACGAGGTAGTAGCACTGTCCGTGCACACCTGCGTCATGCACCTGCACGATGTTGGGGTGGCTGAGCTGCGCGATGATGCGAGCCTCGCGGACGAAGCGCTTACCGAATGTCGGGTCGGATGTGTATTCAGGTGAGACGACTTTCACGGCCACCAGGCGACCAAACTTCTTCTGCACGGCCAGGTAAACGCGTGCCACGCCGCCGCGGCCCACCTCGCGTTCGATGCTGTAACCCGGAATCTCGAGCTGTGGCTCAACCATTAGCACGCAGCGGTCGAATGTCACCTTCCACCAATCGACCCAGCACGAGATGCGCCGCAGGGATGTAGAAGGCACCATCCAGGCTCACGGCCGGGCCTCGCCCGTGCGCCAGGCCGTTGATGCAGGTGGACGCCTTGAACATCCACTCGCGGCCCTCAATGGTGACCCGACACTGAGGAACGAAGACCAATGGCTCCGTCAGGACGAGGGTGCCATCCCTCCATTGCTGGAATCCGACTCCACCGGCGGCGTCGCGCTTGATACCGAACCCGTGCATCTTGTTGCGTTCGAAGGCACCTTCGAAAACCGTTCCATCTCGCCAGAAGAATACGCCCATCCCATCACGCGCATCGTTGGCAAAGAGGCCTTCATAACGGTTCCCGTTGGGCCATTCAAATTTGCCGCGGCCGCTCTTCTTGCCCGCGACAAACGGGCCCTCGTAGCGCCGCCCGTCCGGCCAACTGAAACTGCCGTGGCCTTGCAGCTGATTGCCCTGGAAGGAACCTTCGTAGCGTTCGCCGTTGCGCCACGTATAGACGCCTTGCCCTGTGCGTTCACCGCCGACGAAATCCCCGTCGTATCGATCCGAGTTGGCCCAGGTGAATACGCCGCGGCCCGAGATGTGATCCTGCTTGAAGTCGCCTTCGTAGCGATCGCCGTTGGCCCAGGTCAGTACCCCGTGTCCCTGGCGCAGGTCCTGTTCGAAGCTGCCTTGATACGTGCGACCGTCCGGCCAGTAGTAGATGCCGGTGCCGTGCATCCGATCGTTGCTGTATTCACCCACGTAACGATTGCCGTCGGCCCAGTTGTACGTGCCCTGCCCGTCGCGCACACCGTGACTGATCTCACCTTGATAGACGTCGCCATTCGGCAATTCGACATGGCGGTACTCGCCCACCGCCGGCGCAGCCGCGCAGGTAAGGAGCAAGACGCTGATGAACCGCGACCACTTCATATCAAGCCTCGAAGATTGCGGCATAGGTGTCACGCAGCGCTTTCTTCTGCACCTTGCCCATCGCATTGCGCGGTAGCGCAGACACGAAGAGCACACGCTTGGGCACTTTGAAACTGGCCAGGTTCACACGCAGCTGACGGATCACATCGGTCTCGATGAGGATTTGTTCGCCGCTGTCCACCACGGCCACAACACCTTCGCCAAAATCCGGATGGGGCACACCGATGACGGCTGATTCGCGTACGCCTTCTAACGCGTCGATCTCCGCCTCGACTTCTTTAGGGTACACGTTCAATCCACCGCTGATGATGAGGTCCGTCTGACGCCCGACTATGGTAACAACCCCGGCGGAATCCACTGTCACCAGATCACCCGTAACGAAGTAATGATCAGTCGTGAAAGCCGCCGCGGTCTTGTCCGCGTTGCGCCAATAGCCAGCGAATACATTGCGGCCCGCAATCTCGAGCACACCGGGCTCACCCGGCTCCGCCAGCACACCATCGGCGCGCCGCACGCGCGCGTCGACCCCAGGCAGCGGCGCGCCCACCGTGCCGGGCAGACGCTCACCCCGCAGCGGATTCGACGTGATCATGCCCGCCTCCGTCATGCCATAGCGCTCGAGAATCGCTGCACCCGTGCGACGTTGGAACTCGGTGAAGGTATCGCTGAGCAACGGTGCGGATCCCGATATCCACAGTCGCAATTCGATGGAGGGCCTCGGAAACGCCGGCGCCGCCAATAATCGCGTGTAGTACGTGGGGACACCCATGAACACGGTTGCACCGGCGAGCGCGTCCAGTACGGATTCAATCTCGAATTTTGTCAGGAAGCGGGTCGTGGCACCGGCGAACAAAGCGCAGTGCAAGGCGACGAACAGACCATGCACGTGATAGATCGGCAGCGCGTGCACGAGGACATCCGATGCATCGAATCCCCAGATCTCCACCAGAGTGGCAGCGTTCGAGTGCAGATTGGCGTGGCTGAGCATTGCCCCCTTCGAGCGGCCCGTCGTACCCGAGGTGTAGAGGATCGCCGCCGTGTCGTTTTCGTCGCGATCAACCAGCACGGTTTCACGGGTACGCTGTACTGCGGTTTGATTGATCATCTGCAGTGTGGTCACGCGGGCGGATAGCTTCGCAGCACGCGCCACTGCCTCGATTGCCTGCGCCCGATCGCGACCAACGACGATCAACGAGGGTTGTGCGTCACCGATGAAGTAGGCCATTTCGGCATCGGTGTAAAGCGTGTTGAGCGGCATGTAGATCGCGCCAACGCGCAGCACCGCCAGATACAACCAGACAGCGTCGATCTCCTTCTCCAGCTGTACCGTAACCCGATCACCCGGCGTGACACCCATTACTATGAGCGCGTGCGCGAACAAATTGCTGCGCGCCAACAGATCCGCAAAGGTGAACGTACCGGCGTCACCGCAGTCGAAGGCAACCGCATCCATCCGGTTGAGCGCAACGCGCTCGATGTTGGCAACCAGGTTCATAGTCGTCTACAAAGGTGGGCAGGCAGGTGGATTTGGCGCAACGCAGAGTTTTCTCATAGACTCGCCGCGCAAACGTGACGGCTACTTTACTTGGACAGCCTGTTTTTCACCATGATTTGCCTGATCGTGGGGGCCGTTGCGGGCTTCCTTGGCGGGCTGCTGGGCATCGGCGGCGGCATCATCATCGTGCCTGCACTGATTCTGCTATTCGACCGCAGTGGTGTGCTCGCTGGAGCAATGGCCGGCCCGGCCTCTATCACCCTGATCGCGGTGGGCACCTCACTGGCCACGATCATTTTCACCAGCGCGGCTGGCGCCCGCGTACAGATGCGCGCCGGGATGGTCGATTGGAGCATCGTGCGACGCTTCACAGCGTTACTGGTGTTCGGCAGCTATGTGGCAGGATTCGTGGCCGCGCTACTGCCCGATGTCACGCTGCGCGTACTGATCGGTGCGTTCCTGGGCGTCGTCGCCACCGTCATGCTCACCAACTGGCGTCCGGCCCCTCACCGCGTGCTACCTGGGAAGTACGGATGTGCCAGCATCGCGGGCGGTGCGGGGCTCGTCTCCGGCGTTGCCGGGATTGGCGGCGGCAATGTCATCGTGCCGACACTCGTCTATTTCAACATCCCGATTCATCGCGCCACGGCCACAGCCACTACACTCGGTTTTCCCATCGCCGTCGCGGGCACGTTGGGCTATATCCACCGCGGCTTTGCCGACACCCGGCTCGCTGATGGGCTGCTCGGCTATCTCTACCTGCCCGCGTTGCTTGCCATCGTCAGCACCACGATATTGTTCGCGCCTCTAGGCGTACGTGTGGCACACCGACTGGCACCTGCGCCACTCAGACGCGCGTTCGGCGTGCTGCTTGTTATCGTATCGGCGCGGATGTGCTGGGCGGCGCTCGCCCCTTAATCCAGCTGTTTCACGGTTGGATCAAGCGGGCGAATCTGGATGGCGTCGGTGCGCTGCTGCGCGAGCACGTCGGAGATCACCACCACCTTTGCAGACGGCGATAACCCTTCACGTTGGATCAGCACGCGAAACGCGGTCGCCAGGGTCTTCTCGGGGTCCAGCGAAAATGCCGTTCGAAAGCTGATCACAGAACGGTTCAACACCAGTCGCCTGCGCGTCTGGCTGTTGTTCGTGAACGCGTAGATGGGCACCGTTCGGGGACGACAATTGGTCACCAGGTCGGCCATGATGCCGCGCCGTGTGATCACCACAATTCCGGCCGCATTGATCGACTCGGCCAGGCGTGCCGCGGACGTTGCCAGATGCTGCTTGTCGGTTGTCGAGATCAGTTCCTGTTCAAATCCCAGGCCCGGCAACCGTTCGCTGATTCGCGCGATTTCATCCAGCTGCGCCACGCATCGTGCCGGGTAGCGTCCGACACTCGTTTCGCCCGACAGCATCACCGCATCAACGCCCTCATAGATGGCGTTGGCGACGTCAGTGACTTCGGCACGGGTTGGAATGGGATTATTGATCATCGACTCGAGAAGGTGCGTTGCCACAATGCTGCGGCGGCCGAAAATGTGGCACTTGCGCACGATCGTGCGCTGCAGATTCGGCATCTCGGCAATATTGGTTTCGATCCCCAGATCGCCGCGCGCCACCATCACGCCGTCGGCAACCTGCGTGATCGCATCGATATTGCTGACGCCCTCCCGGTCTTCGATCTTCGCGATGATCTTGATGCTCTGCGCTTTCGCACCCAGCAGCTGCCGCAGCTGAAGAATGTCGTCAGGCGTGCGCACGAACGAAAGCGCGATGAAATCAACGTCGTGGGCGATGCCGAATTCGATATCTCTTTTGTCCTTCTCCGTGATGGACGGTAGATTGACCCGTGCGCCGGGCAGGTTTACGTGGCGCTTGCTGCCCAGCATGCCGCCGTCCACCACGCGGCACGTCAGCAGGCCGCCATCCTTTTCGAGCACGTCGAAATTGATCAGGCCATTGTCAATGGTGATGCGATCACCCACGTCCACGGAGGTGACGAGATCCGCGTAGTTCACCTGGATGGAACGATGTTCCACATCCACTTCGCCGCGCACCGCCAGCGACACTACATCGCCGGTCTTCAACTCCATCGGCTGGGCGATATCACCGGTCCTGATTTCGGGACCCTGCGTATCGAGCAGAATGGCGACCGGATAGTGCACTTGGCGGTTGAGCGTGCGAATCCAGTGCACGATGCGCGCCGCACCGGCGTGATCGGCGTGCGACATATTCAGGCGCACGACATTCATACCGGCCGCGTGCAGCGCCGACAGCATGGGATAGCTGGCAGTAGCCGGGCCGATCGTGCAGATGATCTTCGTGCGTCGGAACTCCACCCGGATCCTTCCTTCAAAAAATGGCGCGCAAGGTTAGCGGTTATTCCAGAACGCAGCCAGCGATGAACGCAACACTCGCGCGGGCGTGCGCTGGATTTGCCAGTGTGCGGGGAGATAGCCGCGATAAGTCGGTGTCAGAAAGCGGGCATCGATGAGGCACAACACCCCGCGATCCGACTCGCGCCGGATCAGCCTGCCGGCAGCCTGGATGACACGGGTCATCGCGGGCTGTTCGTATGCCACCGCCGCACCGAGTGGTGTGCCATAGCGCAGCGCCATTTCGGCGCGCTCCAGCGTTGGCGGCGGCAAACCAATGCCCACGATCGCAATGCCAATCAACGCGTCGCCCGGCAGATCCACCGATTCCGTGAATATGCCGCCGAGAACCACGAAGCCGACAACGGGCGTAGCCTGCGTGCGAAAGCGCTGCAGGAAGTCGGCGCGTTCCGCATCCGACATCGCACGTCGCTGGCGCAGCATCTCGAATCCCGACGTCTTTGCTTCGAAGGCATCGGCGAGAAGTGTCAGGTACTCGAATGAGGGCAGCGCCACCAGATAGTTGCCCCGCTGCGCGGCCAGCAGCGTTTCCAGCACCCCCACCAGCGCATCGATTGATAGCGTTCGCGCGCGATATAGCGTGCTCACGTCGGGCACCACGAAAACACCCAGCCGATCCGGCGGAAACGGGGATGGCAATCGCAGCGGCCGTGCACGGGTCCGTCCGTGTATCCGGGCGTAGACGTCGAACGGCGACAAAGTGGCCGAAAAGCGGATATGCGAATGAAACGCCGCCAACGTTTCAGCGATGGCGACGCTGGGATCCAGGCAGCGGATATCGATCTCGATATCGCGCTTCCGGCCTCGCGCGATGACTGCGAAGCGCGCGTCGTCAAACCAGGTTGCAGCGCGCAGCAGCCGGACCAGCGCGAACGTGAGTTCGGTCACTGCTGGGGCATTGCTCCGCTGGGTAGCCGACTCCGCGAGGGCCTCGAGCAGTGTCTGAGCTGCGCGCAGCACGCCCTGCGGCATTTCCACGGCACACTCGAACGCGTCGCGCTGGACGCCGCGTGTGCGCACCAGCTCCGCGCGTACAGCCAGCAAGCGGCGGTCGAGGGCGGCCATATGGCGGACGATTCCGGGCTCATCGATCGCGCCGCGTGCCGCGCGCAGCGTCGCGCGATGCAGCGTGGTCGAAAGTCCCTCGCGGACCCGATCACCCAATTGGTGCGCCTCGTCAATCAGCAGCGTCATTCGATCCGCGGCGATGCCGGCCAGACGCTTCAGGCGCACCACGGGATCGAAGACGTAGTTGTAATCGCATAGCACGACGTCCGACCACACCGCCGCGTCAAGCGTCAACTCGAACGGACACACTTGGTGCGCGCGCGCGACGTCTTCAATGACCGCGCGACTCATCGTGCGCCGTTCGATAAGTTCACTGACGGCATCCTCGACCCGATCGTAGTAGCCCTCGGCGTATCGACACACCTGCGGGTCGCAGACTGGCTCCGGCATGAAGCAGATCTTGGCCTTGGCGGTAACGGTCACCAATCGCACCATGTCGGATGTGTTGAGTAACGCAGCAGCGGACTCTGCGGCCACCTGCCCCGTGGTTCGCGAGCTGAGGAACACGATGCGATCGGCATGTCCATCGCCCATCGCGCGCAATGCAGGAAACAGTGTGCCCATGGTCTTGCCGCTACCGGTGGGCGCCTCGACAGCCATGCCGCCCCCATCACGCACGGTACGATAGACGGCCGCCGCCAGGCGCCGCTGGCCGCCGCGGAACTCGGTGTGCGGAAATGCCAGCGACCGCAGTTGCGCATCGCGCGACGATCGATGCCGGGCCAGTGCCGCCAGACGCGCGGCAAGGTGCTCGCAGCAGGTGTTGAAGAACGCAGCCAGTTGCGCGCCCGTGCGCATTTCCTCGAAGGCTGTCACGACAGAGGTATCGGGATGGCAGTAAAGCAGGCGCAGTCGCCAGCTGGCATGTTGCGGCGCCTCGCGCGCCAGAAGCGCTGCGTACAGCTGCAGCTGACCCCAATGCGTGCTGCCGGCGTGGGCGTGCAGTCGCTGCGGATCCACGCGAGTGGTCTTGAACTCCTCCACGAGCGCGGCGTCTGGGGTCGAAGCCGTCGGCGCGGCCCGCGAGCGACAGTTCCACTGCGCCGTTGCACCAGCGTGCGCTGACCGCCGCCTCGCGCTGATACGTTGGGCTGCGCTGGCGTTGCAGTCGCTTCTGTAATGCGATGCCTTCCTGGCTCAGGGTGGCTTCGTCATATCGAAAGTGGATATCACCGCTGCGGCAGGTCAACTGCGCCAGGATTCGCACCGCGAGTTTCAGCCGAACGACGGGGGCTGCGCTCACCACACCACCCGCAGGACGGAGGCCGAAATGCCGGCGCGGGCAAAGAACTCAAACCACAGCAGTTGCTCGCGGCGCAACTGATCGCCCGGGCCTTTGACTTCGGTGAACGCATACGCCCCGGGACCATAGAAGATGGCCAGATCCGGAAATCCGGTGCGCGACTGTTCGAGGTCGTCGAGCATGTAGTCGAATATTTTCACCCAGGCAGCAGCGCCAACCGATGCGGTCGCTGCCGCGAGAAGCTCATCCCCAAGCGCGCCCCACACCACCAGCGCATTACTGATGCCGCGTTTTGTGAGCGCGGTGCGCTCGATGGCTGCGACCAGCGCGCCGGGGCAGCGCAGCTGCATCAGGCGGCGCTCGATGAGATCGGTACGACTGCGGCGAAAGTCGCCCCAGTAAAGATCCAGCGGCGCAGCCTGATAGGGATTCACGAAGGCTGACTCGACCGGTGTGAACAGCACATCCCACAGCGCGATCCCCAGCATCCCACGCGGCAGCGCGTTCTCCAGGTGCGCACCCGCACCGCCGTCGCGAGTCAACACAGCCAGCGCCGCGGCTTCCACCGATGCTGGGGGCGGTCCTGGCAACCGCAGCACCAGCTCCACAGGTTTGGGGGGGCGACGGCGGCGAGGCGAGCGAAATTGCGCAGCAAAGTAGCGTTCGCCCGCGTTGTGCGGTTCGCGATCGATGTCGGCGAGCAGTTGATCTGCCGCGCCGGTATCCCCGGCGCGGCTGAGCAGGCGAATCCGACGTTCTCGCGCGGGCGGACGCGAGGAACATGCGTAGATGGCAATCGCGAGATCCCGCTCGCCGGCGCGCTCCGCGACGTGACCGAATTGATTGAGCAGGCCACTGCGCGCACGTTCCAGAAATCGCGTGGCGCGCGGCGATCGCAGCGCTTCGAAGAGCTCGCTGACGCTACCCGGTAACCACACGGATTGCAGCGCCCGCAGTTGCTCGCGGCGCAGCAGCAGATCCAGATAATCATCGAGTTCCGCACGGCTGCGAAACTGGCGGCGCGCTGGGTCCAGCGGATACGTCTCGAAGCGCAGCATGCCCAGATCTTCCAGGATCAGCGTAGTGGGATCGGTGTGCGCGTCGCCGAAGAACAACAGCTGCATCAGCGCCAGCCGATCGAGGTCGAGCGGGCGACATTGGGGATGGCAGCGGGAGACACGGCTACGGATGACGGCGTCGGGATACTGCGCGGCGATCCGGTCGATCAGCTGTGACTTGCGCGGCGCGCGCATGCGGGGAAACAGCAACCTCAGTTCACCGCGGGTGAGCAGCGCAAGGTACTGATCGGCCGGGTCAGCGGGGTTGTCGGCCAGCAGCGCCGCAGTGACCAACGCCGCGCGCGCCGCCGCTACGTCGTGCACCTCGCGATAGTGCAACGAATCGTTGCGCAACAACCCGCGTTTACGCGACAACATCCGCGCGTAGAGACGCTGCGCATCGATGCCGAGGTTCAGTACGCGGCGGATGTAGTCGCGTTCGCTCGCCATCAGGATGTCGCTATACTGCCGATCCACCGAGGTGAGCAGCCGCACGATATTATCGGCGTAGTAGTGCGGCGGTGGCGGGACGTTCGGACGAAGTGCAGGCACGCGGCAACCGATGATCCAGGCAGGCGACATTATAGTGTATGGATTTACAGTATCCATCGGCCTGCGGACCGCGCGCATGATCCAACGCCATGAATAGCTTCCCTTTCTGCATTTGCGTCACCGTCTCGGCCAAAGCCCTGAGCGCAATACTGGACAACGGCGGGCGCGGAACGTATGGCGATTCGCACCCCTGGCTCATCGCCGAAGAGCTCCTTCAGGCCGCACGCGATGCCGGCGCCACCCT
>JAQBCT010000201.1:0-3003 GCA_032124855.1 Gammaproteobacteria bacterium | reverse complement strand
ACGGTGTCCTGCATACGATCCCACTGGGCGGACAGGAACTCACGCTGCGCTGCCCGATCTGTGGGTACGTTGTGCCGATTGATGCGCCAGAAGCGGATGCGTATATGCGCGCCAATCCAGCTGCCGTTGAGCAGTGTGCGGAAATGCGATGAACCTTCGAAACCCGTGTGAGAGCAGAACAGCAGATCCAGGTGGGGTGCCGCGTTGATCAGTGCAAGGGTCCCGCCAGGGCGCGGCGGCAGCAGTTCCGTCCACGTTTGCATCCGTTGGAGTTCGCCAGCATTGACGCGGGAGGCCAGCCTGTCGAGTGCGCGGTGTCGTCGTTGCGCATTGAAGCGCGTGCCCTCCGGGTAGATGAGCAATCCCTCATCAGGACCCAAGTCATGCGCGAGCGCCGCGACCCGGTCGATGTCCTCGTCAGCGCCTGCACCGGTTCGAGCCACGAAGCAGTTCGGAAGCCGATTGCCGACGATATCGAGGCACGGGTCGATCAGCAGCTCGCGTTTCAAAACGTAGCGCAACCGAATGTGCTGCGGAATCGCGTAGAACACCATTGGGATGACGGTATCGGCGATGCTGGCGTGGCGCGGCAGCATGATTGCCGGTGCGCCGAAAAGCGCTTCGGCGCCCAGCACAGTGAAGTGCAGTCCAAACAGACGTTCCGCGGATACTTTCAGCGCATTCGCCCACCAGCATTGCAGTACGAAGTTGCCGTCCAGGAAGCGCTGCCAGCGTTGACCACTGGATCGCGTCGGTAAGCCGTGACGCAGCCAAAGCCACGCGCTCGCCGCGATGCCGATCGCCTCGCACCACAGATATGCAGTCATAAACGCACCGGTGCGCAGCGTCCCGCGCCACCGGGGGAGCAGAGAGACAGCCCAACCGAGGGGCGTCAGCAGAGGCAGCAGCAGTGTCGCAATCGCGGCCCCGCCGAGGTAGAGCGGCACCGTGATGAGCCGACGGCGAACGCGTGCAAATGCGCCTTCAGGGGACGGTGGCAGTTTCAATCACCGACGGTGTCGTGCGTATTCAGCCATTGATGCGAGAATACAGAGGCAGCTAAAAACGTCTACCTCCAACCAGGTCGTCGATCAACAGGCCGGGAGGAGAGCGATATCACCAATCAAGGGCAGAGCCAACCGCCAAGGAACACGCTAGCTCTTTAGGCTATCGGCCTGCTCGCACTGGGATTCATGCGCTGCAAGGTTGCTGTCCAACGCACCCGAACTGCTACGTCCGACACAATGACGCATGGCTTCTCACCAGACGTAGATCCACGCGCTACCTAACGGCTTCACTGCGTTGCAGAGAGCCCGCCGAGTGGCGGCTTCTCGGTTGTCAGATGGTGCAATTCTCAGCGCAACCACACGCCCTCGTGACCAGACTCCCCGGACATCGTTGTGCAGCTCTCAGCCCACACGATGCGCGTTAAGTCACGCGATCGCCTGACACTTCACCCGAGATGCGCCAACAGGCTGGCGATCTAGCGCGCCCCTACCCCTGAATATCCAGAGGCCGATAGTACGCTCTGCCTTGACTCACATAGTCGCCCATCAGTTTCTGGAACGTTGGGCCGGCGGAACCTTCCTCGGTCAACGTGAGGTCCTGGCGAAGGAAGTTCACGCTATCGGGATTCAGCTTGCGAGCCAGTTCCCAGTACTTTTCTGCCTTGGTGCTGTTGCCGTGCTTGCGAAACAGGTTTCCAAGCCTGAACGCGGCGTCCGCCCGAAGCTGATCGTTGTTGTGTTCGCGAATGTTCTTCGTCACGGTTGCCGCCGATTGCACATGTTCGCTGGCAGCGCCTTTGGCCACCCAGTCTTTCAGGGCCGGGGCATACACATCGTTGCCAAACGTTATGCTCTGCTCGCGGACACTAAAGCTGTGTACCTTGGAGTAGGTGCCTTCATCGAGGCGAACAATCCGGCCTTCTTCATCAATCCAGGCCGCTGAGGGAACATTCACAAAGTTGAACGCGCTGCTGATGATGTGATTTTCATCCACAACCTGGATGTACGTGGGATTTGCCGCATCAAAGATCGGCCCAGCCACTGCCTCGCCACCAACATCTTCCGCCGCGCAAAGAATTACAAAGTTAGGGTCGTTGATCTCTTCGTATATATGTTGCCACACGGGCACATCAAGGAAGCAGCCTCACCAAGACGACCAGGTGACAATCAGCGCCTTCTTCCCTTTGAGATCAGCCCGCGTAACCTGGTTACCCTTACGATCAGTCACCTCAAAGTCGGGCGCCATGGCACCCCGCATCATGTTCTCGCGCTTCGCAGGTATCTCCGCAAAGCTCCAGACCTTGGCTTCGGTATCAGCTACATACGGCTGACCCTGCAGGTCGGCAAAAGCCGTCAGGTTGAGCCACGTCGCACCACCGCGCTCCACCAACATAGATTCAGTGAGCGGGATACACAGATCGTTGTAGCAGGCCCCTTCAGGCTTCAACTCAAACCCGTTGATTCGAGCAAGATCCTGGGGGCGCACCAGCAGGCCTTCACCATCGCCCACCGCGGAAAGGGTGATGGTCTTGCCCTGGTACAGCACGGTTGCGCTGCCCGGCGGGTGTATGGGTGTGGCTTCGAACGGATGCCGAAGATCGGGGTTTGCCATCACGGCTTTGGGCATGACGTGCTCCAGTGCTGAGTCGGTTGAATGAATCCTAATGGATTCCCGACCCATGGAGAAATGGTGTGTTAGTCATTCGGATCGTGAGCGCGGAGCCAACGCCCAAATCTTCATTCCAACGCTTCACCATCAGACCGCATTTCGCCAAGCAGTCGATTTCCGCGAAGCTCGGTTGTACGCCGGAGACGCTGCGCTGCTGGGTCGATCAAACTGAAATCGATCAGGGCAGACGATGCGGTATCACAACTTCAGAGGCTGAGGATCACGCGACTACCCAGCGAAGCGGAAGCTGCTATTGAATTCGTCTGAGATGTGGAATGACGCGAGCGGCCGGTGGGTGTCGTGGCCGCACGCGCACACGCGCGGTGG
>JAQBCT010000200.1:0-5627 GCA_032124855.1 Gammaproteobacteria bacterium | reverse complement strand
CACCCGACGCCGCTACACCTCCTACCAGGAGTATCTCGATCATCAGGCTGCGAAGCTGGAGGAAGTGAGCGATCGGTTGGAGGAAACGGCCGCCGTCGATCTCGCGGAATTCAAACGCCGCTTCGCAAGCTGCGAGGCGCTGCCACCGCGCTCGCGGGTGTTGTGCCTCGGTGCGCGGCGCGGCACGGAAGTGGAAGCGTTCGTCCAGTTGGGTCATTTTGCGGTTGGCATCGACCTGAATCCGGGCGAAGGCAATCGCTACGTCCTGCACGGCGACTTCCACAATCTGCAATTCCCGGACGACTCCATCGACGTGGTGTACACCAACGTGCTGGATCACGTATTCGACCTGGAACGCGCCATGGCTGAGGTGACGCGCGTGCTCAAGCCGGATGGCATCATGCTCGCCGAAATTCTGCCTGGCTTCGAAGAAGGCTTCACGCCGGGCCGTTTCGAAGCCACGCACTGGCCGCGGCTGGACGTGCTGATCGATCGGATCACGTCCGTGAGCGCGCTCTCGCGTGAATCAGTGCGCGATTTGGGCCGGCATCGTCGCGATCAATGGTTTCAGGTGATCTTCCGCAATACGCGTGCGACGACCTGAGGTGAGCGTTGCGAATTTTCTGAGGCGACACTTTGGCGCGCCGGTTCCGCAGCGCAAAGCATGGGCCAAACATCTTGGGCGAGTGGCGCAGCGCCGCAATCTGTACGTCTATCCGCACCATCTCTATTGGACCTTGCCGGGTACTTTGACGCAGCTCGATGCCAAATGGGGCCCGTTGCCGGGATTGCCGCTCGATCGCTGTCAGCTGCTGTACTCCGTTGCGCGCAGTGTTGCAGCGCGCGGTATCGGCGGCGACACCGTCGAATGCGGTGTGCGCTACGGGAAGAGTTCGTACTTCGTGCTCAATGCGCTGGCCGAGCCGAATCGGCTGCATCATCTGTGCGACTCGTTCGAGGGGTTGTCACAGCCCACGGGCGCGGATGCCGAAACCGGTGCCCGGCGCGAGGGATGGCGCCCGGGCGATCTGGCGGCCGATGAGGTGATGGTGCGCGAGCAGCTGAAGGAATTTGCGCAATGCCGCTTTCATCGCGGCTGGATACCGGATTGTTTCGTTGGGCTCGAAGCCAACCAGTTCGCCCTGGTGCATGTCGACGTCGATCTGTATGAACCGACGCTCGCGGCGTTCGAGTTCTTCTATCCGCGGCTGGTTCCGGGTGCGGTGATGATCTGTGATGACTACGGCTTCGCATCCTGTCCGGGTGCGCGTCGTGCGGTTGACGAATTCTTTGCCGGCCGGGCCGATGTGCCAATCGAGTTGCCGTCCGGACAAGCTCTGATCCTGCACCAGTGAGTGGTTGAGGCCCATGAGGCGCGAACGCAACGGTGATCGTCAGTGAACGAGCAAGCGGCGGACCTGCCGTCCATTGCATGGGGCATCATCGGCTGCGGCGACGTGATGGAGCGCAAGGCGGGTGCGGCGCTGGCCAGCCTCCCCGGCAGCCGCATCGTTACGGTGATGCGTCGCGACGCTGCCAAAGCCCAGGCCTTTGCGAAACGCCACCTCGTGCCGAACTGGACCACGGATGCATCGGCCGTGATCGCAAGTCCGCACGTGAACGCCATCTACATTGCCACGCCGCCCGCCCATCATCTGGAATATGCGCTGCAAGTGTGCGCCGCGGGCAAAGCCTGTGTGGTCGAAAAACCGGCCGGGCGATCCGAACAGGAGACGCACGCGATGGTCGATGCGTTTCGGCGTGCGGCTGTCCCGCTGTATGTGTCGTACTACCGACGCGATCTCGCCAAATTTGAGCGCGTGAAGCAGATCATCGATTCGGGTGAACTGGGCGCGATCGTGGCCATCAATTATCGATTCGCCAAGCCCCGCAGTGCGCAGACGTGGCGCATCGCCCCCAGTCGCAGCGGTGGCGGGCATTTCTACGATCTGGCGGGACACGCACTCGATCTATTCGACGACTGGTTCGGGCCCCTCGAATTGCTCGGCAGCGGCGTCACGAATCGGATACCAAGTCACGAGACGGAAGATGCCGTGGCGTTGACGTTTCGCACACCCGATGGCGCCATCGGCAGCGCATCGTGGAATTTCGCGGCTGCGGCGCACATGGATGAACTGTGCATCGAAGGGCTGGGCGGGCAACTGCATCTGGCCGTGATGGCCAGCGCCGGGTCCGTGCGACTGGAGTTGACGCCAGCTGCGGCGGTGCGCACCAGCCGCACCAGGAGCCAGCGCGCGCTGCGACAGATCAAATCACGCTTTGGAGTTGCCACCCATCGCCGCTTTCGTTTTACAAAACCGGCGCAGGCGCACCGTGATTTTCTTGCGCGAGTGGTAGGGGAGCTGGCGCGCGGCGAAGTGGCCAGCCCCAGCGCCGCATTGCGCACATCCGTACTGCTCAACCGTGTGCTCGATCACTATTACGGCGGACGTTGTGGCGCGTTCTGGGAACGGCCGGCGCGCTGGCAGAGCCTTCGCCAGCAAGCGGTGCGACGCGGGGCGGGCACGCGTGACTATGCGCTGGACGGGGCACAACTCGCCACGTTCGAAGCGCAGGGCTATCTCGGGCCATTTCAATGTGACGGTGAGTGGCAACGCCTGAGAATTCCGCTGAAGAAGGGTACGAATCTGCATCTGTCGGACCCCGCCGTATTCGAACTGTGCACGCACCCATCCATTGCACATCGCGCGGCGCAGATGCTGGGTCCGCCCGGGGCGGCCTTGTTCAAAAGCCGCTTCGTTGTGAAGGCAGCCGGCGGGGGGACACCGGTGGCATGGCATCAGGATGTGGGTGAAACCAATGGCGGGTACTACGCCGGCGGCGCGCCGGTGCCCAGCGTCACCTGCTGGCTGGCGCTGGACCGTACGACGCTTGCCAACGGTGCCGTGCGCGTAGTGCCTGGCAGCCACAAAGCGTTATACGGTGATTATCGCGCGCGGTTGCGCGCCAAGCTGCTGGAACACGGTGTAATTGCCGCGGCTGACGTCGCACGCGCCGTGACGTTCGAACTGGAGCCGGGCCAGTTCTATCTGTTTCACTCCTGGTTGTTACACGGCAGTGATGTGAATCGCACACGACAACGTCGCGCCGGGCTGAACATGCGATACACCCGCATCGGTGACGAATACGAAGCGGGCTGCATCTATCTGCCGCTTGCGATGGGTTCGTGATCGTCTCGCATCGGCTGCGGCTCATATTCATCAAGACCCGTAAAACCGCGGGTACCAGCATCGAGATTGGCCTGGCACCGTTCTGCGGCGACGCGGATATCCTCACGCGCGACACGGCCGCGGACCAGGCGATTCGCAATGCGTTGGGCTACCCGGGTCCACAGAACGAGTACGGCATCGCCTTGAGGCACTACCGAGCGGCCGACTGGCGCAGGCTGGTGTTGAGAGGCCAACGCGCGCGCTTCAAAAACCATATGCCGGCGACGCGGGTGCGTGCGCTCGTTGGTGAAACGGTGTGGCGCACCTACTACAAGGTGAGCGTCGAACGTAATCCGTGGGATAGGGCGGTGTCGCTCTACTACTGGCGAACGCGAGCCATGAGACCGCGGCCGCCGTTTCTCGAATTCGTGGGGGCGCTGCCGGAGCGATCGTTGTCCAACTACTCGAGCTACGGCGCAGCGCACGGCGTGCTGGTCGATCACGTCATGCGTTACGAATCTTTGTCCACCGAACTGGAGGCGCTGCGCGGTCGGCTGGGTCTGGATCGCGCCATCGTCTTGCCGCGCGCGAAGAGTGCGCAACGCCCGCCGCAGACGCACTACGCGGCGCTGTTTACGCCCGCGGCGCGCGCCATCGTGGAAGCCGCGTGCGCGCGGGAGATTGCTCTGCTGGATTATCAATATCAGACGTCAGCGGAAGACGCCTGAAAACAGGGGCGTCAGCGTGCGTGCGCCGTAGCTCGTCAGATGTTCTTCGTCGTGATAGAGGGGCGCTCCGTCGCGCGCCACAGGACAGTCATGATCGTTGCACAAAGCGAGATGCGGCAGCACCAACTCGAACGGCACTTCATGCTGCAGCGTGGTGAGTATTGCGAAGACGTCGCGCTGACGGATGCGGTATTCATTGAGCGTGGGTGCGATGTCCCAGTGGGTGCCGAAATACGCGGCCTTGGCCATCACGTCGGGAACCCGCCAGCCGATCTCCGGGATCGGTCCAACGACGACGATGTGTTTTCCGTCAGCCGCCAGCGCGTGCAATGTGCGCGACAGGCCGCGCCGAAAGACTGCGGTGTTTTCTGCAACGCTGCCCCGGTTGGTCTGTTCGCTCTGTGCGTCCGTGATGAATACCGGTTCGCCAGGTTCGTTCTTGTATCGCGTGCCGTTCGCGGATATCACCCAGCGCGCGGCGAGGATCACTGTCGCTATTGAACGATCCCTCGTCACGAGATCGAGCACGGTCTCATTGAAGTCGATGCACGCGGCCGCCTTGCGTGATTCGAAACGCATGACACCTAGCAGCGGCGGACAAGCCGCGGCGGCAACGAACAGCCCCGTCTTACCGGCAGCGAGCGCAGCCGCCTCGATGCCTGGAGCGATCGCGTTGGCATGTGAGTCGCCCCACAATAAAAATGTTGGCGGATGTGGTGTGTGCGCTCCGATGCGGCATACGTCGCGCGCGCCCACCGCGGCGGCGGATGGGTTGAAACATTGCAGCGTGGTGGGATTGCGATCCTGCGCCGCTGCCGCAAGGGCGGCCACATCTGCCGGCAGGCGCTGAGGGACACCGCCAGTGAGATACAGCGCGGCGCCAAATGTGATCATGAGCACCGTGCTGGCAGTGGCGACGCCGAATAGCGCGTTGCGCGTGAGCACACCGTCGCGGCCGCGAAAGGGTCGTTCGATATAGCGCCACGAAAGCACAGCGATTGCGACTGCGCCCAGCAGTACCACGCACCGCTGCGTGAGCGTGGGTGCCACCACAATTTGTCTCAGCAGCACCAGCAGCGGCCAGTGCCATAGATACAGTGAATATGAGATGAGCCCGATGAATACGGCGCCCCGCCAACTCAACAACCGCCTTGCCAGGGTATCGTGGGAAGCACCCGCTTGGATGATCAGCGCGGTGCCGAGGCACGGCACCAATGCGGCCGTGCCGGGAAATGGCGTGGCAGCGGAAAACGTGACGGCGCTGCCCAGGATCAGCGCAACGCCGCTCGCGATCGCAGCGTTGCACCAGCCGCGGCTGGTGATGCCGGGGAGCGCGCCCAGTGCGAGCAGTGAACCCAGCAGCAATTCCCAGAAGCGGCTCGGGATGAGAAAGAAGCCTGCGGCCGGCGCATGGACCGCGCTCCAGATGCCGATGCCCAGCGAAAGCACCCATAGCACGGCGACGGCCGGGATGGTTCGCGAGGGCGCATGGCGGCTGAGGATCAGCAACAAGCCTGGAAACAGCAGGTAGTACTGCTCCTCGACGCCGAGCGACCACGTGTGCAACAACAGTTCGAGGGCAGCGGGCGTGTCGAAATAGCCCGTGCGGGTCGCGAACAGGAAATTCGACCCGAATGAGGTGGCTGCAACCATGCTTGCGCCGAATTCTGCGAGGTCGTGCGGCATGAGCAGCGCGCAGCCGAGCAGCGCGACGATCACCAGCATGCAG
>JAQBCT010000199.1:0-3229 GCA_032124855.1 Gammaproteobacteria bacterium | reverse complement strand
GCCGGCGGGATACCACTGCAGACCGTGATGAGCAACATGCTGGCGCGCGCCAGGCAACTGTATCGGCGCGAGCGGTCCTATGCCGGTATCTCCATGCCGATGGAGGTCGATTACGAGAACGGGCCTGAGCATCGACGTATTGCCGACGAAGCGACCGCCGCGCTGCGCGCCATCGTTGATGCCAGCAGCATGTTCCACAACCGTTTCTTCGAGGCCATACAACTGCAGGCTGCTCAGGCAGGGGGCACGGCAGTACAGGCCGGCAACCGCATTGAAGCGAACCTCATCCACACAGAATTCTCTTCCGTCGCGCACAACTACGTGCGGCAATTGCTGCTGGGGCTGAAGGTGGAGAAAGCCGCCGACAAGGCGATCGCCGCATTCCAGGCCGGCGAGAAGCCGGTCATCGTGCTCGAAAACACCATGGGCAGTTTCATCGATGGCCATGTCGACAACGAAGGTCTGAAACGTGGGGATGTGGTCAACCTGACCTATCGGGACGTACTACAGCGTGCGCTCTACCGCACCATGCGTGTGAGCGTCAAAGACGCGCGCGGCGAGAGTGAGGTGACACAGTACGAGTATTCCGATCTGGACCCCATCACCCGAGCCGCTTATGACGAGGCGCTCGCCGCCATCGAAGCCGCCGACGTGGACCAGTTACCAATATCCCCAATAGACGCGATGGCCTCGCGAATGGAAGCGGCCGGCATGAAGGTCGGTGAGATCACCGGCAGAGAGTGGACCATCAACTACGCCGCCGGAGGGACGCTGGTCCGCCGCTCACAGGCGGAACGCTCGACAGGCCGGCAACACACCATCAACCAGTTCAACAATGGCGGCATCGACGCGATCATCCTGAATGCCGCTGGATCAACGGGGTTGTCTATCCACGCGAGCGAAGAGTTCGCCGACCAGAAGCCGCGCAACATGATCGTTGCCCAGCCCATGCAGGACATCAACCTGCTGGTTCAGTCGTTGGGTAGAGTCAACCGCACTGGCCAGGTCGTGATCCCCGTGTACGCATTTCTCTACACCGACTTGCCGGCGGAAAAGCGTCCTGCTGCCAGCACGGCGAAAAAACTCAAATCACTCAATGCTCAGACGAGCGCCAACAGCGATTCCGACATCGGCCTGAAAGCGCCGGATATGCTGAACAAGTACGGCGATGAGGTAGTCAACCAGTACCTGTTGGAAAACCCGGAGCTGGCTGCGTTGCTCAATATCACCGGCCTGGCCGAGCCTGGTCATGCGGCAGAGAGTGGTCTGGCGCTGAAAGTCACCGGGCGCATGGCGCTGTTGTCTGTCGCTGATCAGGAGATGATCTACAAAGAGATCGAGACCCAGTACACGGCACTGATCAACTACCTCGATGCGACGGGCACGAACGATCTCGTGGCACATACCTTGGATCTGCAGGCGCAGATCATCGAAAGTCGCATCGCCTACGAGGGCAAAGCCGGCCCAGACACGAATACTACCCTGCACAAGATCAGTGCCCTGGCGCAGGGGAAGGCACCCGAACCTGACGAAGTCAGGGCCGCCATCGAGCACAACCTCGAGGGACGCACGCCAGCAGAGGCCGCCGAAGAAATCGTCGACTTCAAAGCAACTGATACGACCTACAAGGACAAGCTGAACGAACGCGCCTCCCGATTGATCGCGCCAGCGGCCGCGGCCAGGGACGCGCTGGAGGCATTGCCAGAAGATGCGCCGCAGGGACAACGCGACAAGATTGTGAAGTTGTTGGCTGGACTTGAGTCGCAGTTGCAAGCCGTCTACGAGCAGTCCAACAATTACGATGCGACCCAGATCGACTTCAGATCGAAGATGGAGCGGTTCCAGATAGGCAAACGCTTTGAGCTCGATCTGACGGACGAGATCGTCTACGGCGTCGTGACCAACGTCAAAGACACTCACCGTGAGGGCGTAGGCAATCCTTACTCGGCATCGAAAACCACCGTCACGTTCATGGTGAATAGTGGAGGCGGGCGCGTCGAAGTGCCGTTGATGCGCCTCACGCCAGCAATGGTGCTGCAAGAAATTTTCGACGTGCCAACAGGGCGCGCGACCGTAGATCGCGACCAGGCCGAGCGCGCGGCCGTCACGTTCGCCGCGGCGAATCCAACGTATCCCAGAGATGATGTCGAGTCGGGCTACATGCGCGGTTCACGGCGCTTCACCGAGCAAGAAGGCGAGCCTGGCTGGATGCGCAGGGAGAAGTCAGCAGAAGAGCTGCGCGCCAGCATGTTGGAAGGCTGGAAGCTGGGTTTCCTCGCTGGCATTTTTGATGCGCAGGCCGGCAAGTTGGCCAAGGTACAGACCACGGCGGCGTTCGATACCTGGCTCGACGAACAGTTCAAGCCGCGCGCTACAGGACGGCGTGAGACTCGCTACATCGCGACAGGAAACCTGATTGCTGGCTCCGCCAAACTTTCTGGCGGACGCATTACCTTCTTCACCGATCAAACGGGTACACAGCACCAGGGCGTCCTGATGCCGAAGAAGTTCAAGACCAAGGATTTCAATAAAACCGGGACGGACGCGAACGACGTCAGGGTCGAAGGGCAGGAATTGATGACGCGCGCCGTGCGCCGCGGCATTTCACTGCACAGCGGAGACAGAACTGTGTCGTTGGCGCGCTCGCGGCGCTCCTCGGAATGGCAACTCGTCGTTCCCAAGAGCAGCAAAGGCAACAACGTCAGCAACACGGTGAAGTTCGACAACGAGCTGCGCGCACTCACGGGTGACTTCCACAGCGCCGGCAAGATCATGTCGGTGACATTCCCCGATGACAAACTCGACGCGGTAGTTGGACGGCTGCTCAGGATCACTGGTTTCTATGCCAATGGCAGTGACCGCGATCTGCTTACCGAGGAAGGTGCGCGTCCGCCACCGACGCCGATTCAGTCGTTCGATGGCAAGACGCAGGCCGGTGGTGGTGTTGATGAGGGAGAGGACGATACACACCTGTCTGCGCCGGAACCCGAGGCCAGCGTCATTGCGACACCGTCTGCACCGGAAGGGTGGAGCGAGGCTGGCGATTCGATTCCCGCCATGTCGATTGCCGAGATCGAGACCGCCATCGAGCCCATGGTGCGTGCCGTACATGCGTCGGTCGGTCTTGAGGTAGAGGTCGTGCCGGCCGCGATGGTGCCGCAAGACATCATCGATAAGAACAACGGCTATGTGCCTGCCGGCTGGATCAAGAGGGGCAAGGTCTATCTCG
>JAQBCT010000198.1:0-2722 GCA_032124855.1 Gammaproteobacteria bacterium | reverse complement strand
GGATTTCTGTCGATCCGCAATAGCTTCTACGCCGAAACCGAACAGCCACAGCACCAGTCCTGTCCACAGCATCGGATCCGAGGGCACGCCGGTGTGTGCAGTGATCGCAGCGAGCGCGCAGCTTGCCGTGATGAACACCCAGGTGCCTTGCAGCGTCCACGTCATGAAGAATGTTGGAAACGATGTCTTTATGGTGCGAAACCGTCGATCTTCACCAGCCGATTTGATTCGGTCGTACAGGAACGGGCCGAGGCGCAGCGCCCACACCACAATCAGGCCGGACAGCAGCAGCGCCCGCGGATCCGTAGGCCAGCTCATCCAGAGCGCACCCAGGATCATCACGACGTACGTCATGCTGCCAGTCAGGTCGTAGTAAAGCTCCGTCTTGCGCAACCAGGCGTGAACAAACATCAGCCACTGGACCGCGTATGCAAACACGCCGCACAGCATGATCACCGGCAGACCTGCGACGCGGGCGCCCTGATCCGCGCCGCCCCAGGCAATTCCAAGCGCAAGCATCACGGCGACCAACGACCCAGCCACGCCGACTACCCATTGGTTATTCATGGCAAACCTCCCGCATAGAGACGTAACGTGATCGTTGGGACATACAGCAGTTAGATTGCAAACAGCGCGTCCAGACCGAGAGAGCATAGATTAAGGCTTCGTGATCCGGAAAGTGCTGGACGCAAAAGCGCACTAACGGCGACTGGGAATCGTAGCCCAACTGCCGCACGCCCAGAGTCGGGCTTCGCGCGCCACGTCCGGCTGGAGCGGCTCGGAGGGGCTCCGCTATTGCTTCGCGACACAACGACGATCGATGCAACATTGCGGGTAGACTCCACATCCACCTCTGGCCAGCACGACGAACGCGGCAGACGGACACTAACTTGAGGCACACTTGAGCCTTCGATTGGCACTGCGCAGCGTATGACCGAACACCACAAAGTCCTGCTGGTAGAAGATCACCGCGAACTGGCGCAGAGCACGGGTGCGTATCTCGAAGCCGCCGGCTTCGTGGTCGACTTCGCCTCTGACGGACTGTCCGCAATGCACCTGGCAGTTACCAACAACTACGATGCCATCGTGCTCGACATCGGCCTTCCCGGCGTGAATGGCCTGGAGGTGTGCCGACGGCTTCGCACGGACGCGCATCTTTCGACCCCCATCATCATGCTCACTGCGCGCGACCAGCTCGCTGACAAGCTGTCGGGGTTCGACGTCGGTGCCGACGACTATCTGGTGAAGCCATTCGACATGCAGGAGCTCGAAGCGCGCCTGCTGGCGATGGTTCGCCGAAGATCGGGCGACGCCTTTGTCGATCGGTACACCATTGCAGACCTCACGCTCGACGTGTCCACCACGGAGGTGACCCGCAATAACACCCTCATCAGACTCTCCAAGACACAGTTCGAAATCTTGAAGCTGCTCATGAAGGAGTCGCCAAACCTGGTGTCGAGGGAAGCAATCGAACGAGCCATCTGGGGAGAAGATCCACCGGACTCAGATGCGCTGCGTAGTCATTTGTACAACCTGCGTCGCCTCATTGACAAACCGTTCTATGCGGAGCTGATCGAAACCCTACCCGGCCGCGGCTTGCGTATTCGCGAGCCCTGAACTGGCGCCGAAGTCGAGCTCGATGGCGGTGCCCTCTCCCGGCGTACTGTCGACCTTCAAATGCCAGTCGAATCGTTCCGCGAGGCGGGCAACAATTGCGAGCCCCAGCCCGTGTCCTTCGCTGGTGCCGCGCGCGGCATCGCTGCGAAAGAATGGCTCGAACAGGCGGGCGCGATCTGCTTCGGATATACCGATGCCCGTGTCCCGGACGCGCACGCCGGATGCGTACAACTCGATCTCAACCTCACCCTGTTGCGTGTAGCTGAGCGCATTGCGCAGCAGATTGGCGATTGCAATGGCCACAAGGTACCTCGGCGCGCCAACCATGAGCAGTGCTGACGCGTTGATGGTCACGTGATTGCCATTGGCAGCAGCGAGTTCCGCAAACAGATCGACCTGCTCGGCAACGATTCCGCCGACGGGCGTCGGCTCCGCCCGAACCGACAGTTCCCCTTCTCGGGCAAGCAGCAGAAGACTCTCGATCAGCGCCTGCATCTGAGCAATCGTTCGCCGCATACGCTCCAGAGCGTCGCGATCCGACTCCGATCGCTCGCGATTGCGATCAAGCAGATCGAGACTTGCGCGCAGCACAGCAAGCGGCGTACGCAATTCATGACTGGCATCGCGCGTGAAGTTGCGTTCGCGAGTGACGAACTCCTCGAGGCGACGCGTGAACCGGTCCAGCGATTCGATCATCGTCGCGACCTCGGCACCCGCGTCGTCGCGCAGGTCATCGAGGTTGAGCGGCTGGTTCGCGCCCAGCGGGTCGTAGTGCTCGAGTCGCGCCGCGAGCTGCACGAGCGGCGATACCGCCCGCTGCGACAAACGATACGTGACGAACGACAAGGCGTAGATGAACAGCAGGATTATCGAAAGCGGCACAACGCCGAAGTACAGCGTCAGGTTCGATACTTCGTCCTGCTGAAAGACCAGATACAGATGCCCGGACGGCCCGTCCGAGACGTGTACCAGCGGGCGGCTCGATTCGAACTCGACACGCCCGAAGCCAGGGCCGAGAAATCGCAGGGGCTGCGGCACATCTGATCGGTCCGCGGCGCGCGACAGATAGCCGGTCATATTGTCGGTATCGGGAATCGCATGACCT
>JAQBCT010000197.1:0-4855 GCA_032124855.1 Gammaproteobacteria bacterium | reverse complement strand
GCTTGCCGCGCGTCGCCGGATTCACATACAGATCCTGCAGATAACACGACGGCGCGGCGGTCCATCCCGAGCGATGGAAGATGATGTGCACCAGGCCTTCGCTGACACCGTCGAGTTCGGCGAGATAGCCGAACTGCGGTTCGGCCGGGTCGTGGATGCGCGCCCAGGTCAACGCATATTGCGCATCATCCAGCTGCGTCTCGTAGAAATCGAGATAGCCGCGCCACAACTGTGTCCACACGGCGAGGTCCTCGCGCGTCAGAGGACGAACACGCACGCGGCCGTCGTCGGAGGCGAGCGAGGTGGCTTGTGCGGCGACACCGTAGGGTGGATTCATGCGCGGTTCCCAGCGAACAGCGCGCGATGCTATCAGGCTCGCCCTGCGCTGGCCTGCTAGAATTTGCACTTTTTCGGGGAGCCACCATGGCCGCCAATATTCTGCAACGCCTGCCGGTTGGCGAGCGCGTGGGCATTGCCTTCTCCGGTGGTCTCGACACCAGCGCCGCCGTGCATTGGATGCGCGCCAAAGGCGCAATCCCCTATGCATATACGGCCAACCTCGGCCAGCCCGATGAAACGGATTACGAGGACATTCCGCGCAAGGCGCGTGCTTATGGTGCCGAGCACGCACGCCTCATCGAATGCCGCCCGCAATTGGTGGCCGAAGGCATCGCTGCGATTCAATGCGGTGCCTTCCACATCTCCACGGGCGGTGCCACCTACTTCAACACCACGCCACTGGGCCGCGCGGTCACCGGCACGATGCTGGTGATTGCTATGCGCGACGACGGCGTGAATATCTGGGGCGACGGCAGTACCTATAAAGGCAACGACATCGAGCGCTTCTACCGCTACGGGTTGCTCGCCAACCCGCAGCTGCGCATCTACAAGCCCTGGCTCGACCAGCAATTCATCGACGAGCTGGGCGGCCGGACGGAGATGTCGCAGTACATGGCAGCCCACGGCTTCGACTACAAGATGAGCGCGGAGAAGGCCTACTCCACCGACTCGAATATCCTGGGCGCCACCCACGAAGCGAAGGATCTCGAGTTTCTGAACAAGGGTATGTCCATCGTGCAGCCCATCATGGGGGTTCCGTTCTGGCGCGATGGGTTGAAGGTTCCTGCAGAAACCGCGTCGGTGCGTTTCGAAGAAGGCGAACCCGTGGCGTTGAACGGCGAGACGTTCGACAGCGCACTCGCGCTGTTCGAGCGCGCCAACGAGATCGGTGGGCGGCATGGGCTGGGCATGTGCGATCAGATCGAAAACCGCATCATCGAGGCCAAGAGCCGCGGCATCTACGAAGCGCCAGGCATGGCACTGCTGCACATCGCCTACGAACGTCTGGTCACCGGCATCCACAACGAGGACACCATCGAGCAATACCGCAACCATGGCCGCCGCCTGGGACGGTTGCTGTATCAGGGGCGCTGGTTCGACCCGCAATGCATGATGCTGCGCGAAACCGCGCAGCGGTGGGTGGCGCGCGCGATCTCTGGCGAAGTGACGCTGGAGTTGCGCCGCGGCAATGATTATTCGCTGCTCGACACCACCAGCCCGAATCTGACCTACCACCCCGAGCGCCTCACCATGGAAAAGGCGGAGGGCGGATTTACGCCAGCGGATCGCATTGGCCAGCTGACCATGCGCAACATGGATATCACCGACACGCGGGAAAAGCTGCAGGTGTATACGCGCGTCGGGCTGTTGGGCAAGGACAGCGACGGAACGATTCCGTTGCTTGGCCCAGTGGACGAATAGAAGGACAGATCGTGGCCACCACACCCACGCAGGCGCTGGCCCAGATTCTCGAGGCGGTTGACTGGCAACGCGGCGCCGCCGACGCGGTTGCATTCACGGGTTCGGATCCGATGCTCGCCACCCGATTCGCGGTGGGCACCGCGGGCGCCGCGGCGATTGCGGCATCGGGCCTGGCCGCCGCCGCCCTGTGGCGGTTGCGCTGCGGGCGGCGCCAGCACGTGGCGATGGACGTGACGACGGCCGCCATGACCATGCGCAGCAACATCTATACGCGCCTCGTCGGCAAACCGATGCCAGCGCTATGGGATCAGATCTCCGGGCTCTACCCCACGCGCGATGCGCGCTGGATCCAGCTGCACTGCAACTATCCACACCATCGCGACGGCGCGCTCGCGGTGTTGGGATGCGATGAGGATCGCAAGAGAGTCGCGGCTGTCATCGCACAACGCGACGGCCTGGAACTGGAAGAGGCCATGTCCGCCGCCGGCATGGTGGCGGCGCTGTCGCGCACCGCTGCCGAGTGGGCCGCGCACCCGCATGGCCAACACATCGCAACGCTACCGCTGCTCCATATCGAGCGCATCGGCGACAGCGCGCCGGAGCCATTGGGCGCGGCCGCGCGGCCACTATCGGGCGTTCGCGTGCTGGATCTCACCCGCGTGCTGGCGGGTCCCACCTGCGGCCGTACGCTGGCCGAACACGGCGCCGACGTGATGCGCATCAGCGCACCGCACCTGCCGTACATCGAACACCTGGTGATGGACACCGGTCACGGCAAGCTTGCCGCGCACGTCGATCTAACGAATGAACCCGGCCGCGCCACGCTGCGCGCACTGATGCGCGACGGTGACGTGTTCGCACAAGGCTATCGTCCCGGCACACTGGCAGGTCGCGGCTTTTCACCCGCAGCGCTTGCCGAGCTGCGGCCCGGCATCGTCTGCGTCAGCTTGAGCGCGTACGGCGACAGCGGCCCGTGGGGTGGCAAACGCGGCTTCGATACGCTGGTGCAGGGCGTCACCGGCATCACCATCGAACACGGCGGCGCCGAGAAGCCGAACCATTTGCCGGTGTCGGTACTGGATTACGCCAGCGGCTATCTGATGGCATTCGGTGCCATGGTTGCCCTGCATCGTCGTGCACAGGAGGGCGGCAGCTATCACGTGCGCGTGTCGCTGGTGCAGACCGCGCACTGGCTGCAGCAGTTGGGACGTGTGGATTGCGCAGGTGTGGCCGCGGATGCGTTGCACCCCAAGGATCCGGTTGTCGCGACGCGCTTGATCGAATCCGATACACCGTTCGGCCGGCTGCGCCACCTGGCGCCCGCCGTGGAGCTGTCGGAGACACGACCGCACTGGGCGCGACCCGTCGTGCCGCTGGGCAGCCACCCGCCCGCCTGGCCGCCGCGACCGTGACTGCAACGACGCGGCGCCTGGCACCCATCGGCATCGCCATCGTCTCCGCGGCGCTGTTCGGCGCCGCCACACCGGCCAGCAAGTGGCTGCTGGACGACTTCACGCCGTTCCAACTGGCGGGGCTGCTCTATCTCGACGCCGCGCTGGGGGTTGCACCAACGGCCTGGCAGGGGGGCGGGTTCCGTTTACCGACACGCGGCGACACGGTCAACCGGCTGCGCCTGCTGGGCGCCGTGGTGGCGGGTGGTGTGGCCGGGCCGGTGCTGCTGTTGCTGGGACTGCGCTCGGCCGAGGCGGCCTCGGTGTCGCTGTGGCTGAATTTCGAACTGGCGGCCACCGCGGTGCTGGGCGTGCTGGTATTTCGCGAGCATATCTCACGCCTCGGCTGGGCGGGTGTTGCCGCGGCGATCGCGGGCGCAAGCGTGCTCGCCGTACCCGGTGGCAGCGCCGGTGCAGTAGTAGCCGCGCTGGTGCTGGGCGCGTGCACCTGCTGGGGCATCGACAATCATCTGACCGCGCTCATCGACGGCATCACACCCAGTCAGAGCACGTTCTGGAAGGGACTCGTTGCGGGCACCGTCAATCTGATGATCGGCGCATCGCTACATCCATTGCAGCTGACGGCGTGGCCACTGATCGCTGCTTTGCTGGTGGGTATGCTCGCCTATGGCGCCAGCATCGTGCTGTACATCGCCGCTGCCCAGTCACTGGGCGCCACGCGTGCGCAGATCGCATTTGCCAGCGCGCCGTTCTTTGGTGTGGTGCTGGCGGTGCTCCTGCTGGGTGAGCCACTCACCGTCGCCCATCTCGCAGCAGGCGCGCTGTTCATTGCCGCGATCGTGCTGTTCACGCTGGAACAACACAGCCATCGTCACAGTCACGCCGCACTCGAACACGAACACATGCATCGCCACGATGACGGCCACCATATGCATCCGCACGAGGGGCTGCCGTCATCCACGCGGCATTCGCATCGCCACAGCCATGCGCCGCTGACGCACGCGCATCCGCATTGGCCCGACCTGCATCATCGACACGGTCACGATCGCGCGGCGGACTGAAAATCCGCGTGTCGGCAGTTCAATTCTGCCCCTGGCCACCAACAAAATCAATGAATTCCGAACAATCGCACCTTTGCGCTCTCGTTGGGTTGTCCAGATTTTGTGCCAACGTCCTCGCGCACCTGATCGAACCGCGTACATAGCGACGAGGGTGACCGATCAGAGAGTGCATGAAAGTAGAAAACCTCATCAAGTGCTGTGACTGCACCGATGAGCTGGATGGAGCGGCTGCGCAGAGTGTTCGCGATTGATCTGTCGATCTGCCCGGACTGCGGCGGTCGGTTGCGCGTGATCGCCGATGTCACCCGTCCGGACATCATTCAGAAAATCCTGGAACACGTCGCACGGCAACAGGCGCCGCCGGAATTCAGCGCGATCGGCAGGATGAAAACGGTTCACTGACACTCCGCAATTGCCGGGATAACCAGACTCGTCTGGTAGATCAGCGACTTCCGAATCAGCCACCGCGCGTGTACGCGTGCGGCCACGCCAGCCACCGGCCGTTCGCTTCATTCCACATCTCAGATGAATTCAACACCCGTTTCCGATTCTTTGGGTAGCTGCGTCATCCTCAGCACAATTCACCAACAGGTGGGTTATGCTGCCTCATATAGACGCCCC
>JAQBCT010000196.1:0-16972 GCA_032124855.1 Gammaproteobacteria bacterium | reverse complement strand
TCCCATTGCCACAGGGGGTGCAGCACGCGCGAGCGCGGTTTGCCATCTGCATCGACGGTTGCGGCGCTGCACCAGACGATTTGATGCGCCATGGCGACAAATGCCGGCGCCACTTTGTTGAGTGTGATCATGTAGTTCTCCCGGGATGGATGCGACGGTGGGTGGCGATGATGCCACGCCGGCGCGAACGGGTGGATAGTCGATGTGTGCCTGGGGCACGATAGGGGCCCGAACAAGGATCCCCGAGCATGCCGCAATCTCCGCCCACCCTCGTGACAGAAAACACCGCGAAGTCCGGGGAACACCAGACGTTCTACCTCGCTGCGGGACCCGTCGACGGCCCGCTGATGATTTTCGTGCATGGCTGGCCCGAGATGTCGATCAGCTGGCGGCATCAACTGCCGGCGTTCGCTGCACTCGGATTTCGCGCAGTGGCGCCCGACATGCGCGGTTACGGCCGATCATCGACCTACACCACGCACGCAGACTACGCGCAGCGCAGTATCGTCAGCGACATGCTCGCCTTAATTGATTCGTTGGGACGTGACCGCGCTGTGTGGGTGGGCCACGACTGGGGCAGCCCGGTGGTGTGGAACATCGCCAGCCATCACCCGGAGCGTTGCGCGGCTGTCGCGAGCCTGTGTGTTCCGTACTACACGCTGGAGCGCGGGCTGGATGCCTGTGTGGCGCTGGTTGATCGCGAGCTCTATCCGCAGGACGAGTTCCCTGTGGGGCAATGGGACTATCAGCTGCACTACCGTGAGGACTTCGATGGCGCCACACAAACGATGCAGGCCAATCCCTACAACACCGTCAAACTGCTGTTCCGCAAAGGTGATCCCGCCGGCTTCAATCAACGCGCAGCTACGGCCTCCGTTCGCCGCAGCGGCGGCTGGTTCGGCGGGGCGGCCAGCGCCCCCAATCTGCCGGCCGATGCGGATGTGGTTACGGATGCCGATCTCGCCAGTTACGCCAGTGCCTTGACGCGCAACGGTTTCTTCGGCCCGAACGCCTGGTACATGAACGACGCTGCCAACATCGCATACGCGGCAGAGGCACGCGATGGCGGCTATCTGAGCATGCCGGTGCTATTCGTTGCTGCCCGCTACGACAACGTCTGCGAATCGATCAACTCACCGCTTGCCACACCCATGCGAGCGTACTGCAGAAACCTGAGCGAGAAAGTCATCGCATCCGGCCACTGGATGGCGCAGGAGCGTCCACTCGAAGTGAATGCGGCGCTCGCGCAATGGCTTGCGACGCGGGTGCCCGAGAGTTGGCCACAGCCGCGCCCTGGAACGCGCCATGCCTGAGGCGTTGGCGGGCATCCGCGTTCTCGAGATGACCACGGCGATTCAGGGTCCAGCTGCGGCGTTGTATCTGCGCGACATGGGTGCCGATGTCATCAAGGTAGAGCCGCCGCTGGGCGACGGCAGCCGTTACCACAGGGGCGTCAACAACACGTTGCCGCAGGAGGCGCACGGCGCGCAGTTCATCGCCATGAACCGGGGCAAGCGCAGCGTGTGTCTAGATATTCACACTGAACTGGGCCGCGCCGTCGTGATGCGGTTGCTCGGCGAAAGCGACGTCTTCGTTACCAACTTCAGAACGTCGGCCCTGCGCCGCATGGGACTCGACTACGAGACGTTACACGCGCGCCACCCGCGCCTGGTGCACGCATCGGTGAACGGCTTCGGTGCACGCGGACCTGCGGCCGACAAGGCGATGATAGACGGCGCGGCGCAGGCCCGCGGCGGGCTGCTGTCGGTGAGTGGTGCGGCCGATGGCGATCCGATGCCGCCCGGGGCTGCGATCGCCGATACTGCGGGCGCACTGCAGTTTGCCCTGGGCATCATGACGGCGCTTTTTGCACGCGAGCGGACGGGTGAAGGCCAGCAGATTCAATGCTCCGCACTGGGCGCCCAACTATTCCTGCAGATGTGGGAGTTGCAGCATGTGCTCATCACGGGCGCGCCGCTGATCCGCAGTGGCGCGCATCATCCGAATATCGCGAGTCCCTACGGTGTCTATCGCACGGCCGATGGCGGTGCGTATCTGTTTGCGTTCGCGATGACGGATCCGGCCTGGGCCGATTTCTGTGCCTTTGCCGATCTGCCCGATGTCCTTGCCGATCCCATGTGGGATACGGCCGCCAAACGCATCGGCTATGCGGGCACTACGCAAGGACTGGTCGAAAGCCGGGCTCGTCTGGCGTCTGCATTTGCCCGCCGCAGCACTGCCGAGTGGGATGGCTTTTTTGCGGACCAGCCGGAGATCATTGCCGAGCGGGTGCGCGACTATGCGGATGTGTTGGCGGATCCACAGAACGCTGCGAACGATCATTTCGTGGCAATGCAGTTACCGCACATCGGTGCGACGCGCGTGGTGGGTAATCTGGTGGCCCTGAGCGCAACACCAGGGTCCGTGAAAGGGCCGCCGCCGGCGCTGGGCGAGGGCAACGCCGAAATCATAGGGCGTCTCGGCTTCGATTCCCGGCAGATCGACGCGGTTACTACCCATGCCACCGCCCAGCGCGACGCGGCGTTTGCGCTGGCCAATGCGCAGACTCAATGATCGGGAGGTAGCCGTGTCCTGGCAGAAGGAAATCGACGAACTCGCGCAGCGCCAGGCGCTCGCCGCACAGATGGGTGGTCCCGAAGGCATCGCCCGGCAGCGCGCACGCGGCAAGCTCACAGTGCGCGAGCGCATCGACGCTCTGGCGGATCCGGGCAGTTTCCGGGAGTTCATGGGGCTTTCGGGAGACGCCCGCTATTCGGATGGCGCGCTCTCGGCATTCACGCCCAAACCGTCGGTTGAAGGCACCTGCACGCTCGAAGCGCGCAAGGTCGTCGTCAGTGGCGGCGATTTCACGGTGCGCGGCGGATCAGCCAGCACCCGCGGTGGGCTGGGACAGGAACTCGCGGCCAACGTCCGCGCCCGGGAGTGGCGCATCCCCTTTATCCGCCTGTTGGATGCGGCGGGTGGCAGCGTGCGGTCGTTCGAGGAACTCGGCCGCACCTATCTGCCCGATGGCAACATCTGGTCGGCCGTGGACGTGGAACTGCTGAGCCAAGTGCCCGTGGTGTCGGCCGTGTTGGGCTCCGTGGCGGGTCTGCCAGCAGTGAATGCGTGCTTTGCGCATTTCAATTTGATGTTGAAGGACAAGAGTCAGCTGTTCCCGGGCGGTCCACCGGTGGTGAAGGCCGCGCTTGGCTATGACATTACGAAAGAGGACCTCGGCGGCGATCAGATCCATGTGCACGTCAGCGGCTGCATCGACAACCTCGCGCGCGACGAGCCGCACGCTTTCGAGATGATCCGGCAGTTTCTGTCGTATCTGCCGACCAACGTGTGGGAGATGCCGCCGCGTGGTGACACGGATGACGCCCCGAATCGGCGCGACGAACAGCTGGTCGATCTCATCCCGCACGACCCGCGCAAGATCTACGATCCGCGACGCATGCTAGGCGCAATTCTCGACCGCGATTCTTTCTTCGAGATCGCCCCTCTGTACGGCCGCGCACGCATGACAGGGCTGGCGCGACTGAACGGCTACCCGGTGGGCGTAATGGCGAACAACCCCAAGCACGGTGGCGGTTCCACGGATGTGGCGGCGGGCAACAAGGTGATGCGCCTGATTGCACTGTGCAACACATTCCATCTGCCGCTGGTCTCATTTGCCGACGAGCCGGGCTTCATGGTCGGTCTGGAATCCGAGAAACAGGGCATCGAAAGGGCCGGCGCACGGCTGGTGGCGATGACGACAACAAGCTGGATGCCGTGGGCGACGGTTGTGGTCGGACGGCTCTATGGTGTCGCCGGGCAATGTCAGCATCGTCCCAGCGGTATGTTCCGGCGTTACGCGTGGCCGTCGGCCAACTGGGGCTCGATGCATATTGCAGGCGGCGCGAGCGCAGCGTATCGGCGCGAGATCGAAGCGGCGGTCGATCCGCAGGCGAAGCGCGAAGAGATCGAGGCGCGCCTGCGCGCCATCGCCTCACCGTTTCGAACCGCGGAAGCAACGGGCCAGGACATCATCGATCCGCGTGATACGCGGGCACTGTTGTGCGAATTCGTCGCCGACGCACAACGCGTGCTGGCCACACAGCTGGGCCCACCGCGTATGCCGTACTTACCGTGAGCCTGCGCCTACTTCTTCTGGCTGATCTGCAACAGAACGCCGTTGGCGGAGGCCGGATGCACGAACGCGCCGCCAATGGTGCGTACGCCGGCATCGCCTAACGCTTTTGCAGTGGCGGGCGCATCGGGTGTTGCGAACGCAACCGTATGTACGCCTTCGCCCAGCTTGTTCAACGAACCGGCAATCGGCGAACTGTCGTCCGTAGGCTGAATCAGTTCCAGGAAGGTGCCGTTGTCGAAGTAGAAGAAGGCCTGCTTGGCCTTCAGCACATCCGACGTGGCGAGCTTGGGATCGGTGCCGAGAATCTTCTTGTAGCCAGCGATCGCTGCGTCGAGATCTTTGACGCGAACGACGACGTGATCGAGCCCTGTGAATGTCATGGTGGTGCTCCGTGAGGTGGGGTTGCGAGCTTAACCGGGAACCGCCCGCCGCCGCGACCTCAGACCAATCGTGACGTCCAAAGACAATCCATTTGCTTCCCTTGGATTGTCAGTCGAATAGCCGTTTGCCACTGCCGAAGATCAGATAGAACACGAGGCCGAACAACGTCACGCCGGCTGTCACTTGAAAGACCAGTGCCCAGGATCCGGTGGCCTCGAGGATCAGTCCGCTGACGTACACGCCAATGATGCCGGGGATGGTTCCTGCCGTATTGGTGATGCCCATGAGTGTGCCGGCCGAGCGCGGTGCGATATCCATGTGATTGACGACGAAGCCCCCGGTGACGAATGCGCCGATCGCGCTGCCGATACTCATCACGGCAATCGCCATCGGTGCGCTGTCCACCTCGCCCACGATCAGCAGCGCAATGGACGTGCCGCCAAAGCCGATGGTCTGCATCAGTTTGCGCACGCGCGTGATGTCCATACCACTGCGGATCAGGCGGTCTGCCACATTTCCGGCGACGTTGAGAAATACGAAGGAGGCGATGTGAGGGATCATCGTGTACCAGCCGACCGCAGCGAAATCGACGCCAAGGCCCTTGTTCACGAACGTCGGCAGCCACGACAGCAGCACGTACAGCGACCAGTTGTTGCAGAAGTGCGCAACGATGATTGCCCACACGGACGGGTGTTTGAGAAATTCACGAATGGCCGGCGCGCTGCCGGGTGCGCCCGCGGGCGTGGAGCGCTCCGCGATATGGACTTGCTCGTCTGCGCTGATGTGCGGGTGTTGGTCGGGCGAGGCGGCGGTCTTGGTCTGCCACACGGCGAACCAGATGACGCCGACTGCGCCGAATGCGTAGAAGGCCCACTCCCAGCCGAACGTCGCAACGATGATGGGTGTCACGATCAGCGCGAAGACAGTCCCCAACGGAATGCCGCTGTTGTTCAGCGCCATCGATCGCGCACGTTCTTCTAAGGGTACCCAGCGGGCGTACAGCGTATACACCGACGGAAACGTCACCGCTTCGCCCATCCCCATGCCGATGCGCGCGGCGAGCAGCACGGCGAAACCCAATGCAGCCGCCGGCGGCGTCAGCATCGTGAACAGCGACCACAACAACACGCCGATACCCAGCACAGCTTTACCGCCGAAGCGGTCCGCGAGCCGCCCCCCAACGATCTGTGTGAGCAGATAGCCGATGAAGAACGACGACAACACGGTGCCCTGGGTACTTGGACTCCAATCCAGTTCGGCGGCCATCGGAATGATCGCGATGGATATATTCACCCGGTCGATGTAACAGATGAACGTTGCGCTGAAGCACAAGCCAACGAGCGTATAGCGGCGCTGCCAGGGTCCGGTGAATATCAAATGCGTGATCTCCCCTCTGGCCGGATTATCCACACATCGCGCATGGGTGTCCCCACCTGCGCGCGACGCCGTTCGCCGAGATGTGCCTGTACACTGCACGCCGGCGCACTACGGAAGGGTGGCATGGCCGAGGTTGCAGTATCGGTGGAGGAGAAGCGGTTCAGTTCGGCCTATCAGTGGTACGCACTGGGCTTGTTGTTCGTCGTCTATGTATTCAACTTCATCGACCGTTCGATCCTCAGCATCCTGGCCCAGTCGATCAAAGAAGATCTGCAGATCTCGGACACGGCATTGGGATTTCTCAGCGGATTTGCCTTCGCCATTTTCTATACGGCACTTGGCCTGCCCATCGCACGCCTCGCTGACAAAGGCGTGCGTCGCAACGTGCTGGTCGTCTGCCTGACGATCTGGAGCGGCATGACCGCGTTGTGCGGACTCGCGCAGAGCTTCCTGCAGCTTCTGCTGTGCCGCATTGGTGTCGCGGTGGGCGAAGCGGGCGGCAGTCCACCATCGCACTCGATGATCTCCGATCTGTTCGCGCAACAGCGCCGTGCCACGGCGCTGGGCATCTATGCGCTGGGCATCCCGGTGGGAACCATGCTCGGCTACCTGTTGGGTGGCTGGATCAACGATGCATTCAGCTGGCGCGAGGCCTTCATGCTGGTGGGTGTGCCGGGATTAATGCTGGCGCTGGTAGTGCGGCTGACGCTGAAGGAGCCGCCGCGCGGGCTTTCGGAGCCCGTGCGTGTGGCGGCGGGTGTGACACCTCCGATTGGCGATGTGTTTCGACTGTTGTGGCAGCGACGCAGCTTTCGCTGGCTGTCCATCGGGGCGGGCTTTCAGGCTTTTGTGGGCTACGGCAGCAGCGCGTGGCTGCCGCCGATGTTCGAACGCAGTCACGGCCTGAGCAGCACGGATATCGGCATCGCCCTGTTCTGGCTGGGCGTGCCGAGCGTCGCGGGGACATTCCTGGGCGGTTGGTTGGGCGATGTGTTCGCCAGGAGAGATGTACGTGCGTATGTGTGGCTGCCGGCGTGGATCACACTCGCCGGCGTGCCGTTCTCGGCGTACGCGTATCTCGGTGGGAATCCGACATGGGCCTTCATCGCGCTGATCCTGCCGAATCTGTTCGGCGGCTTCTGGCTTGCCCCCACATTTTCGTTGACGCAGGGACTGGTTGGGCTGCGCATGCGGGCCGTGGCCGCGTCGATCGTATTGTTCGTGTTGAATATCATCGGCCTCGGCTTCGGTCCCCAGTTCATCGGCATCGTCGCGGATCTGTTGAATGCGTTTACCGGGCTGGGCCTGGAATCGCTGCGCTGGGCGCTGGTGATCTCGCTGGGTTTCAGTTTCGTTGCGACGTTCTGCTACGTGCGCTCGGCGCGAACGCTGAAGGCGGATCTGGCGCACAGCCATGAAGCACCGGCAATCTAACCAGCGCAGGAGGGGGTGTGACCTACGACGATCAGAATGTGTTTGCGAAGATCCTGCGCGGTGACGCGCCCGCCCATGTGGTGTACGAGGATGCGCACAGCATTGCATTCATGGATCTGATGCCGCAGGTGGATGGCCACACGCTGGTGATTCCACGGGCTGCCGCCGTGGACTTGCTCGACATCGAACCCGACGCGCTGGCGCATCTCATTCGTGCAACGCAGATGGTTGCAAACGCGGTGAAGACGGCGTTTGCGGCACCCGGCGTGATGATCGCGCAATTGACGGGAGCCGCCGCGGGGCAGAGCGTATTTCACCTGCATTTTCATGTCCTACCGCGCCATGCCGGGCTCGAATTCAAGGTGCATTCGCGCGATGCGGCCCCCGCCACCGTGCTGGCAGAGCACGCGCAGCGTGTGCGTGCGGCGTTGTCTTGAGTTTGAAAGCCTAGTCTATTCTTGACGTGTGCATACGACGTACATACAGTCGCGTATGCGCGTCGAATGGAACACTGCGAAATCACGCGAGAACCTGCGTAAGCATGGCGTAGATTTTGCTGACGCCGTCATCGCGCTCGAAGACGAAAATGCCTTGACGATCGAAGACGGTGACCACGACGAGTTGCGATTCAAGACACTTGCAATAGGACCTGACCTGAATGTCCTTCTCGTGGTGCATGCGCTTCGTGTGGAGGGCGTCATTCGTATCATCAGTGTGCGTCGAGCTAACAAACGACAAGCAGCGACCTATTTCAAAGGACTAAGCAATGAGTGACGATTTCAGCGAAGGCAAAAGAGGGGCGGTGATCCGACCCGATTCCGGGAAGGTCCGAATAACCATCCGTTTGGATGCTGAGATTATCGACACCTTCAAACGACGTGTGGGCGATGCGGGTGGTGGGAACTATCAGACGCTGATCAATGACGTGTTGCGCGAGCACGTTCGAGGTTCAGAGCAGTCGCTGGAGAAACGCCTCCGCAGGATCATTCGCGAAGAACTCAAGAAGGCAAGCTAGTCACGTTGAGGGTATGCGGGAAATCTGGCACCACCAGCTGAGCGCTCGAGAGATGACCCACGGCGCCTGGTCGTTGCTAGACGGCGCAAATGGGTTCATGTCAGCAGTATCGTTGACGCTTCGCCACCTCGGAATCGAAGGACGACCGACATGATCGAGGGCTCGTGTCACTGCGGTGCCGTGCATTGGCGTTGCGACGCCATGCCTGAGTCGGCCACGGCGTGCAACTGCACCATCTGTCGCCGGTACGCCGGGCTGTGGGCCTATGACTATGAAGGTGAAGGCATCCACGTCGCGGGTCCCACACGCGCCTATGTCCGCGGCGATTGGATCGAGTTTCATTTTTGCCCCGTGTGTGGCTGCATGACGTACTGGAGAACGCGGCAACCCGATGACGCCGGACGCCGTCGCATCGCGGTCAATCTGCGTCTGGCGGAGCCCGGCCCAGTGGCAAGGATTCCCATTCGTCATTTCGAAGGGCTCGAGCGCTTCGAAGACCTGCCACCAGACGGGCGATGTGTTGCGGACTATTGGTTCTGACGGAGGTGGCTCGGTGGCCGAGAACAAAACCAGACCCACGGATGCGAATGTCGGGGCGCATATCTCGGCCATCGCCGACGAAGCGAGACGCCGCGACTGCGAGCAGCTCGTGAAACTCATGGCCAATATCACGAAGCAGCCGCCCAGATTGTGGGGCAGCAGCATCGTCGGCTTCGGTAGCTACCATTACGAATACGCAAGCGGACGCGAAGGCGACATGTGCGTCACCGGCTTCGCGTCGCGCAAGGGCGCGATCAGCATCTACCTGCTGGCCAGCGGCGTGAAGCAGGCGCAGCTCCTCGAGAAACTCGGCAAGCACAAAATGGGTAAGGCGTGTCTGAACGTGAAACGCCTCGCCGACATCGACACCGACGTGCTGCAGCAGCTGGTGGCCGGCTCGGTGGCGCAGGTGAAGCGTCGCTATGGATAGCTGTGCGAGTTGGGACCGTGCTCGCGTTCGTTTGATAGATTCGATGGGGTTGATGGTTCGGAGGAAATACGATGACGACATACGACATCACGCTTCATCCCGTGCACCTCGGATTGGGAGCCACCGCAGCGGTCGAGCCGCGATTCACAGGTGAAATGGCGTGGTACAGCGACTACGCCGAGCGTCATGCTCAAGATGGCACTGAGGGTCGTCTGGTGAGCATGCACACGTTCAGCGAATCGTGGGATATGTGGGAGATGCATCCAAAGGGCAGCGAAGTTGTGCTGTGCACCGCCGGTTCAATGACGCTGCACCAGGAACGGGCGGATGGTTCAGCAGCGACTGTGACGTTGCGCCCCGGTCAATACGTGGTGAATGAACCGGGGACGTGGCACACGGCGGACATCGACGGCGAGGCAACGGCGTTGTTCATTACTGCGGGCCTGGGTACCGAACATCGTGCGCGATAGTCGTGAACGCGACCCGGATCCTGGCGGTCAACCGTAGGAGGGGCTTCAGCCCCGATCCTCGTTTGAGAAGCCTGCAGCAAAGATCGGGGCTGAAGCCCCTCCTACACAGTCACTGCCGGCCTTCAATGATCGATTCCACCAACCCCAGACAATCGTGATCTGTCATCGCGATGTTCATCCAGGTCAGTCCCTGTCCCCACAGGCGCTTCATGCGCGCGCCTTCGGGTTTGTCGAATATTGGCAATGTCGCAACACCCAGCGTCAGCAAGGCGGCCCACCACAGCAGATAGCCTAGCCGATAGTCGTCGAACAGCATCTCGTACGTATACGCGGCAGCGGTCGGGTTCAACTCGACCAGGCGATCGTGGTACTGGCGCAGCACATCGCGATCTTTGCGGCGAAGCTCCGGCGCCGCGGAGTGCTGCCAGGCTTGCGTGAACTCGGGTCCGGGCGGGCCGGCGCCGATCAGTTGCCAGTCTGCACGAAGCACATCCGACTCCCAGGACTGGGCATGCATGGTCGCGAGTTCCAGCGCGATCTTGCGCATGAATGGCTCGGTGGGTGGGTCCTCCACCTGATCGAATACACGCGAGTGAGCCGTCAGATCTTCCATCAGGATGACGAAGAATTCCGGACGATCATCGTTGTCGGCGGACAGGGCGTAGATCTTCGGCGCGCGAAGCGGCACCTGATCCGCCAGGTCGCGGTAGAAATTCAATTCCTTCAGATACGAATTATTCGTAACGGCGAAGGCGCGACGATCGTCCACTGCGTTGGCGAACTTGGCCACGGCCGATACCGGCCCGGTGACTCCGCTGGCGTAGCGGATGTCGTGCACGATGTAGGCGTCGGACAGCACACCACCTTCGATGAATTCGCTCTTGAACCCGGCAACCCGTGCCGCAAACACGCTGGAAAGCCAGGCGTTATCGAGTTGATCGATGCTCCGCGGGAACGCAGACGAACTCAAACCCCAATTCCCATCAACGAGGCGAAGTTGCGGTAGTAAAACTGCTCGCGCGCGGCGTTGGATACGGCAGCGGCATCCAGCGTTGCGTCGAAGCGGCCGATGGGGTCGCGCCCGCCTTCCGGGTGTGGATAGTCCGACGCGAACATGAACATCTCCGGTCCGGCCTGTTCGATCAGCCAGCCCGCATCCTCGTATGGGAACAAGCTGACGCGCACCTGCCGCTGACAGAATTCCGAAGGGGTGAGTTCGAGACCGGCCAACAGCGGTTCGGACTTTTTGAATGCCATGTGGCCCTGATCGAGAGTGCGCAGAAATCCCGGCACCCACGTCGCACCGATTTCAATGACGCCGCACATGAGGCGCGGAAAGCGCTGGAACACCTGGTCGTAGACCATTGCTGTCAAAAAATTCTGCGGCGAGTGAGAGATCGCATGAAAGTCCTTGCCGCGCAGATTCTCGCCGCCGCCCAGCCAGTCCTTTACCTTCGGGTGTCCGGCCTTGTGATAGGCGGCGTCCAGACCCCGCCCGCCACCGATGTGCAGCACCATGGGAATGTCGTTTGTCTGCAGCAGATCCCAGATGGGGTCGTGATCGATATGCGAGGGCGAGCGACCATCCACCGGATCTGAACTCACCCAGAATGCGGCGATGCCCGCTGCGATGCCGTCGCGTACGGCTTGCAGGGCGAGCTTGGGATCCCGCAGTGGTACGTAGCCCACTGGCAGCAGGCGCGCATCGTGCCGCGCGAAGTCCGCCATGTGGCGATTGAGCATATCGGTGCCGCCGTACAGCTTTTCGAGCTTCGATGAGTGGGCGAACTGGCCGATCGAGAAGGTCGGAAACACGAGCTGCTTTTCGAAGCCGAGCAGGTCGAGCGCACGACTGCGCTCAGCGGGATCGAATGCTCCGTAGGCATGCCAGCCCTTGGGGCCGGAGATCAATGGCTGTGACAGCAGTTCCGCAGTCGCCTGCGGGTTCGCATGGCGCGCCTGTGCGGCGGCGATTGTCTCGACGATTTTTGCGCCACCCGCTTCGGTGGCGAGCGGTCCGATCAAGCCGGCCTGTGCGGGCGTGGCATAGCTCGACAGCCAGTCGAGCGTCTCCATGAGGTGGCTGTCGGCGTCGAACATCCGCCGGCCCTTCGTATACGTATTCGCTGCTGCGCCCATGCTGGCCCCCCATTGTGTGGTCGACCGTCATGTTCGCACAGCTTCGCCGATCGGTCGTCAGTCGTCGCTTCTCATGCGCCGCAGGGTGCCCACGATCTCAAATACCAGGCCCGAGGCCGGATTTCGTGTCACCCGGAAAATCAAACCCGGCACCGACATGCGCCGCACAGCACGCACTTCCTTCAGGCGCGGCAGGAAACCCACGGCCACGACGATGCGCATGAGCGAGGAGATGACGAATACGCCATACAGCACGCTGAACCACTGGAAGGTGTGGCCGAACAGCGTGACGTGATTGGGCAGGTGGGTGCCGAGATAGCCCCCGATCAGCGCGCCGACAAATACCGCGAGCGCTGCGAAGACATTGTGGGCCGCCATCAGCGTGGCGCGCCGCGCGGGCGGCGTGAGGTCGAAGACGAAGTTCGAAGCGCTCAGGCTGAAGCCCGCCCATACGAGTCCGGTGAGGCATTGCGCGGCGAGAAGATAGAAGTAGTTCGTCGAGACCAGCCACAGCAGCGGCATCAGTGGGATGAATGCCCCCGTGGTAATCAGAATCAGCCGGTTGCCAAACAGATCGCTCAGCCGCCCCCAACGATTCAGCGTCAGAAACTGCATCAGCACGCCGGCGGCCGCGTTCACCATGAATTCGACATAGCTGAATTTCAGATCGCGCAGCATGTAGAGCACGAAGAACGGTGAGGCGATCGCCACCGCGAACTGCATGCTGGCGAAGAACAGTGAGAACGGCACGAGGTCTGTGGCGCGGATGCTGCGCCACAGATCGATATGCCACGGCGACTCCAACGCCGCAACGTGTCCGGGCGGGTCGTACATCTGCGATAAGTGATAGGCCGACTGAAATCGTGCCATCGATGTCAGCGCGAAGACGCTCACGAATCCCCAGTACGCAAGATTCGCCGAGTCGAACAACTGCAGGATGACACCCGCGATGATCAACGCGAGAAAACTGCTGATGCTTGCAAGCTGTGTGCGCAGCGCAAAGAAGCGACCGCGCCGCGACTCCGGGACGATATCGCCCATCAGACTGCTCCACTGGGGCGAGCCGAGATTGGGGCCGATGAAGTAGACGACAGAGCAGATCAGCAGCAGCAGCACCGCGTGATCTTCGAACAGCAGGGGCAGCACGGTCATTGGAATCAGGGTCGATGCCTGCAGCAGCGCACCCTGCACGATGATGCGTTTGCGCGCGCCGGTTCGACGACCCAGCCAGGCGGATACCAGCTGCATGAAGGAAGCGAGCAGCGGTGGTAGCGATGCGAGCAAACCAATCTGCGCGGTAGATGCCTTCAATAGAATCGCGTAGGCGGCGAAATAGCTTTCGGCTCCCCCAGTCATGGCCGCATAAGTGATGCCGTCGTACAGCGAATGCCGCAGCGAGCGGTCGATGACGGGATCTTTGGAGAACTGCTGGGACGGCGCGAGATCTTTGAGCACGTGGCACCCGACCGGTGCCGGTCGATGAGGTTTGAAAGCGCGGCATTGTAGCGTCGGAATCTGCGCGACCCAAATGCACGAGAGTTGTGACGGCGTTCACACGGTCCGCCTGTCTTCTCAGTCGAGTGACCGCGCGGCGGGATTACACTCCCGGGGATCAGGGCGGTAGGGTTCGACGATCGTGAAGTACTTCGACTCGTTCGCGAACCATCCTTCGTTCGCTGGATTGCGCTCGCGAGCGGCGGCGTATTCGCGACAGTTCAGGCTGGATCGCGCCATACGTCGTGCGCGCGCAGTCTCGGCTGGTCCACTTCCGGATGACGTTGTTGCTGAAATTTGCGACACCTGGGGCGATTCGAATTTGCTTGCGGCGGATGGCTACCTCCGGGCGCTGCTGATCGAAGCGCAAAAGGCGCACGGCCATATCCTGCAATGCGGCGCGGACCTCACGACACTGTTGCTTGCCATTGCGGTGGAACGCCGCGGCGTGCGCTTGTGGACACTGGAGAGCAGTGCCCAGGCGGCCAACGCAATGCGCGCATGGCTCACCCAGTACCAGCTCACGTGTGCGCACATCATTGCAGCGCCCGCCGATCTCGATGCCGCGGGTGTCGGCTATGGCATTGACGTCGCGCGTCTGCCCGGGCCGTTCAGCCTGCTGGTGTGCGAAGCGTCGAATGCGCATCCGGGCAACGCCCGCCGTCTGCTGCCGCTGGTCGCCGACAAGCTGAGCGCCAACGCTGTGGTGCTGGCGCGCAACGTTCGCCGCCGAAGCGACTTCGATTACCTCGGCGAGTGGGGCCGCGGCCAGAAGGCGTCGTTGATTGCACGCGGCAAAACGGAACCGTTTGCAAAGATCGTGCTGCGCGATACCGCGTCGACGGATGGCCATGACGCGGCGCGCATCAATACAGCCTTCGCGAGGAAGATCGACGGCGTCAAATCGATGCGGTTTTCCACCTCGCGTTGAGCCGCGCCCGATCCGTCAGATCAGCAGCGCAGCGATGAAGATGCCGATCATCGTGAAGGCGATGGCGATCTTCAGCGCCGTGCCGATGAGTATTCCGATGCCGGTTGCAACACCCACACGCCCCGCGCTCTCGAGATTGCGCTGCGCGTAGTACTCACCGATCGCCGCGCCGAGAAGCGGCATGAACAGCAGCCCCCACAAGCCGGTGAAGATGCCGACCAAGGTGCCAATCGCCGCGCCGGTAACGGCCGTTGGACTGGCGCCTGTGCGCTTTGCGCCAAATGCAGCGGAAAGAATGTCGACCGCGACACTCGCGAGCGCCAGCGCCGCCAGCGCCGCGAGCGTCCACACCGATACACGGTTCCAATCGTCGATCCACGCGCCCAGCACGGCGCCTGCGAATATCAGGACTGCGCCCGGCAACACCGGCAGCACGGTACCCGCGACGCCGATCGCCATCAACGCGATGGCCAGCGCCCAGAGTCCGATTTCCAGCATGCGCGTCTCCTGCGGGGGATATGAGGATACCTGCGCGTTGCATCGATGCAGTGACTTCCGCTAAATACAGTCACCCCGATCTTCTGGATGGTCTCCAATGGCTGCCGCAAAACTCAATGACCTGGCCCCCATTTCCGATGACGACGCCACCCTCCGTGCCGCGCTCAAAGAAGCGCATATTCCTTCGCTGATGGCGGCGCTGGTACATATCACGGGCGATGTCGAAATCATTCGCGGCGACATCCGCCCGGTCAATTCGTTCTTCGGCGACGCCCAGGGGGGGATCACCGAGGCGCAGCAGCAGCACGTTCGCGAACTGGCGTACGATGCGCTGCGAAAGTATCGCGACGACGGCCATCAGCTGCCCGGCGCGCCTACGCAGCATATCGATGAGATGGTGAAGTTCGTGACTGGCGCGGAGGTGCCGCCGGATTACGCGCAGTTTCTGACAGCGGAACTCGCGATGGACGATTCGGATCCCTACGGTGTGCCCGGCATGGATGCCATCCCTGCGGCGCAACGCGCCCAGTTCAAAGTGGTGATTGTCGGCGCGGGGATGTCAGGACTGCTCGCCGCCATTCGCTTGCAGGCGGCAGGCATTGGTTTTGAGATCATCGAACGCCACGGCGACGTGGGCGGTACGTGGTATCAGAACACCTATCCCGGCTGCCGCGTGGACAGCCCGAACCACATCTATTCGTACAGCTTCCGCCCCAACGACTGGCCGCAGTTCTATTCCCCGCAGGAAGTGTTGCGCCAGTACTTCGACCAATGCGCGACGGACTACGGGCTGCGCAAACACATCCGCTTCAACACCGAAGTGAAGTCGGCCGCATATGATGATGCGACTTCGATGTGGAACGTCACCGTTGCGGACACTGACGGCAAGCAGCAGACATTGCGCGTGAACGCGGTGATCAGCGCGGTGGGGCAACTGAATCGGCCGAAGTGGCCGGACATTCCCGGCCAGGACCGGTTCAAAGGCATCGCGTTTCACTCGACGCAGTGGGAGCACGAACACGATCTGACCGGCAAACGCGTGCTGGTCATCGGCACGGGCGCCAGCGCCTTTCAGTTCGCCCCTGAAGTGGCAAAGGTGGCGAAGGAGGTGGTGATTTTTCAGCGCACGCCACCGTGGGTGAGCATGACGCCCGAATATCACGAGAACGTCCCAGAGGGAAAACACTGGTTGCTGAATCATGTGCCGTACTACGCCAAGTGGTATCGCTTCGCGATGTTCTGGCGCGCGGCGGAAGGCATCCTTGCCGGCGTGCGAAAAGATCCGGCATGGAATGACCAGCAGCATTCGATCAGCGAACAGAATGACGAACTGCGCAAGATGTTCACGACGATCCTCGCGGAGCTGTGCGGCGAGGATAAGGAACTGCTGGAGAAGGTGACGCCGCAGTATCCGCCGGGCGGCAAACGCATCCTGTTCGACAACGGCAACTGGATCCACGCGCTGCGCCGCGACAATGTGGAGTTGGTCACCGAGTCGATTGCCGAGATCAACACAACCGGCGTGCGCACAACCGATGGCACGCAATACGACGCCGACGTGCTGATCTACGGCACGGGCTTTCAGGCGAGTCGATTCCTGTGGCCGATGCAGGTGAAGGGCAGGGGCGGCGTGGATCTGCAGACGCAGTGGAACGGAGATCCGCGCGCCTATCTCGGCATCACCATTCCCGAGTTCCCCAATCTGTTCTGCCTGTACGGCCCCAATACCAACATCGTAGTAAACGGCAGCATCGTGTTCTTCTCCGAATGCGAGGTTCGCTACATCATGCGCTGCATCCAGTTGCTGCTGGAGAACGGTCATGCGGCGCTCGACTGCAAGCGCGAAGTACACGATGCGTACAACGAAAAAATCGATGCGGGAAATCTGATGATGGCGTGGGGTGCTGCCAACGTGCCCACCTGGTACAAGAACGACAAGGGCCGCGTGACGCAGAACTGGCCGTTCACGCTGGTGGATTTCTGGAACGTCACGCGCGACCCGAATCCCGCGGATTACACGTTCATCGACAGGAGCGCCGTATCGTGAACGAAATTTCGCGTCGTCATCTGTTCGCACTGGGCGGTGCCCTTGCGGCCGCGGCCATCGTGCCGTCAAGCGCAG
>JAQBCT010000195.1:0-4595 GCA_032124855.1 Gammaproteobacteria bacterium | reverse complement strand
GAAGCTACTCAGTGCTACAAGGGACCAACTATCAGTTGGAGGAGTTGAGCGGGAATTTCTGCACACGGGGTGGACGTTTCGGGGCGCATTCGATGAACTGGTCGCGCAACCCGGACTTTGACAAAAAACTGATCGTAGCTTCGTGGTTCAATGCCGGGGTGCGCGCGATCGATGTACGTAATCCATTCCAGCCGAGATGCCGGCAGTGCCACCGCCAATGATGAGAATCTGATGATGGGAATTGTCTGCCATGATCTACCCCTTTCTTGTTGAGTCTTGGAAAATTCCTCCCCGCTTTGACTTTTTGGATATTTGATCCTGCAGATCGATTCCCTCGAGCACAGTGTCCGCTCTGTTGCGTATTGTATTACCGGCTGGCTGGCGGACTAAAGGGATTAAAGTAATAAAAAAACAATTACCTCGAAGGCCAGTATCAAGACTCGCGCAACACGGTCAGTGGACTTTGGTTCACCACCCGCCGGGTACCAAAAAAGCCGACCAACCCGATCAATGCTCCCCCGGCCAATGGTGTGATCAGCCATACCGGCCACTTGAAACTGTATTCGAGATCGAACGCGTGCGTGTACAACACGTAGGCGATGAGCTCGGTACCGATCGCGGCCAGCAGTCCCGCGAGCACACCGAGTACGATGAACTCTGCCAGATGTGCGGCGCGCAACTGGCGGCGGCTCGCCCCCAGCGTGCGCAGCAGCGCACCTTCATAGAAGCGTTCATCGAGGCTGGCCGCGAGCGCGGCGAACAACACCGCGAATCCGGCGGCAAGGACAAATGACAATACCAATTCGACGGCCGCTGTCACCTGCGCGAGGATCACCCGCACCTGCGCCAGGATCTGATCCATCTCAAGCACCGTTACTGACGGGAACGCACGCACTAGCGACGTGAGCAGAGGTTTTTGATCCGGCGCGAGATGAAAGCTCGTGAGATACGTGGCCGGGTAGGCCGCAAGCGCCCCGGGCTGGAAGATCATGTAGAAGTTGGGATGAAACGAATCCCACTGCACCGTACGAATGCTCGCCACCCGCGCTTGCAGCGCCTCGCCGGCTATTGAGAACGTCAGATCGTCGTTAAGCGAGATGCCGAGTTTGTTCGCAAGCTTCTCTTCTACCGATACCCGATTACCCGCTGCCGGCGCATCCCACCACGTGCCGTGCGTCAGGCGGTTGTCGGAAGGAACTGTGTCAGCCCAGCTGAGATTGAGCTCACGCCGGAGCGCTTCATTGTCCGACTCTTCCTTGGTCACCGCCCGTGTCACCGGTTTGCCGTTGATTTCGATCAGCCGCCCACGCACCATGGGGTAAAGCGCGGTCGTATTGATCTGCTTGGCCACGAAGAAGCGCTGCACGCCGCCCACGTCCTGCGGCAAGATGTTGAACGCGAAATGATTCGGCGTATCCGGCGGAAGTTGCGTCTGCCAGGTGGTGAGCAGATCGGTGCGCAACAGCGCGATCACCGCCATGGCCATGAGCGCCAGCCCGAAGGCGAGTATCTGGCCGACACTGGTGCGCGTGCGCCGCCACAGATTGTTGAGCCCAAAGCGCCAGGCGACGCCTACGCGTCGGTGCAGGCGCCGGCTCACGGCCAGCAACGCGCCGGCAAAGATCGCGAGCGCAACAGCCGCCGCGAGGCTACCGGCAAGCACCGCAGCCGTGAGCAGCAAGTCATCGGTGTAGCGCCACATCAATAACAGCACTGCCGTAACCGCCGAACCGTACACCGCCCAGGCCGCCGGCGGCAGCGGCGCGAGTTCGCGTCGCAGTACGCGCAATGGCGGCACGCGTTTCAACCGCAGCAGCGGCGGCAACGCAAAGCCGGTGAGGGTGATCATGCCGGCAAAGAAGCCGTACACCACCGGCGCGAAACCGGCCGGCGGCAGGCCTGCTGGCCGCAGTTCTTTAAGCAGATAAAAGATCGCCTCCTGCGTGAGCCAACCGAGGGCACAGCCGAGTGCGCTGGCTGCGAGGCCCAGCATCAGGAACTGCGGCAGAAACAGTGCGACGACGTCGCGCTGGGTGGCGCCGAGGCAGCGCAACATCGCGCTCATATCGTAGTGGCGCTCGCTGTAACGGCGCGCCCCCATGGCAATGGCGACACCGGCAAGCATCACGGCGAGCAAACTGGTGAGCCCGAGATATTGCTCGGCGCGTTTGAGCGCGCGGCCGATCGAACTGGTCTCATCACGCACGTCGAGCAGCCGATGGTGGGGCGCAAGGCGCGGTGTGAGCCAGTCCTTGAAGCGCGTGAGGTTTTCGTCAGCACCGGAAAAGAGATAACCATAGTTGACGCGACTGCCGGGCTGGATTACGCCGGTGCGCGGCACGTCGTCTTCATGGATCAGTACGCGCGGGGCGAAGGCGAAGAAACTGCCGGCGCGTCCCGGTTCGTAGGTGAGCACGCGCGTGACGGAGAACGTGGCATTGCCGATTTCGATGCGCGCGCCAATGTTGATTCCGAGCGCTTGGAGAACGCGCGGTTCGACCCAGGCCGTGCCGGGGGCAGGGGGTCCGCTGATTTTTTCATCCGGGGCGTACAGAGCCGGGGCCGTGCGCAGCGCACCGCGCAGCGGATAGCCCGGGCCCGCGGCTTTGATGCTCGTGAGCTGGAGCTTGTCGCCGTGTACCACCACGCTGGCGAACTCGAGTGTCGTGGTTTGGCGGAGGTTGCGCTCGGTGGCAGCCTGACGCCAATTCGCCGGAACCGGTTGCGAACTGCGCAGTTGCAGATCGGCCCCCAGCAAATCGGCCGATTGATAGGTCATGGCGCGGTTGAGACGGTCGTTGAAAAAGCCGATCGCGGTGACTGCCCCAACCGCGATTACCACGGCTACGGCCAGGGTGCGCAGCTCGCCGGCGCGCCAGTCGCGTGCGAGCAGACGCAGAACCAGACGGAAATGGTGCAACCCGCGCATTGGTCAGCGGCGGTCCACGATGCGCCCGGCATCGAGGTAGAGATGGCGCTCGCAGCGTGCAGCGATGTTCTCGTCGTGCGTCACCAGCACCAGCGTGGTGCGCCGCTCCCGGTTCAAGTCGAAGAGCAGATCGATGACGCGCGCACCGGTGGCGCTGTCGAGATTGCCGGTGGGCTCATCAGCAAACAGGATCGCAGGTTGCATCGCGAAGGCGCGCGCGATCGCCACGCGTTGCTGCTCGCCACCCGAGAGCTGCTGCGGATAATGCGACAGCCGCGCGCCCAGACCCACTCGCCCGAGCAGCTCGCGCGCTTCCCGGTGCGGCTCCGCCAGGCCGGCGAGTTCGAGCGGCAACATCACGTTTTCGTGTGCGGTCAGGCCGGGCAGCAGTTGAAAGCTCTGGAACACAAAGCCGACGCGCCCGGCGCGCACCCGCGCTCGCCCGTCCTCGTCGAGCTGGTCCAGGCGTTCGCCTGCGAGCGTGATCTCACCCTGCGTGGGCGTATCGAGCCCGGCCAGCAGCCCGATCAGTGTCGACTTGCCCGAGCCGGACACGCCGATGATCGCGACCCGCTCGCCGGTCTTGATCTCGAGATTCACACCCGACAAGATGTCAAGTGCGCCTTCGGCCGTGGCAACCCGTTTTGAAAGGTCGGCGGCGGAGACGATAACTCCATTCAGGTGCTCAGGCATGCGTCGTGTATTTCTCGCAATTATATGTTTGTTGTGGCTCGCGCCGCTGCCCGCGGCCGAGCACACGCTGCTGGTCGTTGGCGACAGCTTGAGCGCGGCTTACGGCTTGGATGTGCAATCCGGCTGGGTCGCGCTGCTCACGAAACGCCTCGCGCAGGAACGGCTCGATTACCAAATCGTCAATGCCAGCATCAGCGGCGACACCAGCGGCAATGGCCTCGCGCGGTTGCCGCGGTTGCTCAACGAGCACAAGCCGGCGATTGTCATCATCGAGCTTGGCGCCAACGACGGCTTGCGCGGTCTTTCGCTGGCACAGCTGAAACATAACATCATGGCGATGGTCACGGAAGCCAAGGCTCGGAACGCGCGGGTGTTACTGATCGGTATGCGGCTGCCGCCCAATTATGGCATGAACTACAGTGGAAAGTTCCGGCGTATCTATCAGGAAGTCGCGACCGAACAGCAGGTGGGGCTAGTGCCGTTCATGCTCGACGGCATCGCTACCCATCGGGCGCTGATGCTGCCGGATGGGTTACACCCCAATACCGAGGGGCAAGGGAGAATATTGGAGAACGTGTGGCAGCATTTACGGCCGTTGCTGTGAATTAAAGTTGGGGCTCGCGTTGCTCAGCACAACCTGCGTTGCTGCTGGGCAATGAACGCGATGAAGGACTAGTTTTCGGGAAGACGAGATAATTTAAGCGGCCAGGTTCTGTCATTCCCAGATCGATCCAGGTGTGGAGACGAATCAACTCGGTCGGCTCTCGAACAACGTGAGTTCCCAGCGGTCGGCGTGCATGTCGTGCCGCAGAATGTAGGTGCCGGCATCATCGCCGCGGACCTTGAAATAGCGGTGTTCGGGCGATAGCCAACGATCGAGAATCTCCACGATTGCAACCGGGCGCTCGCCCAGCCAGAAGCGCCGCGGTTCCTGCTCGCCGCGGTACCCGGCATAACACTCCACACGTATACC
>JAQBCT010000194.1:0-4607 GCA_032124855.1 Gammaproteobacteria bacterium | reverse complement strand
ACTGTCCGTTGCCATGGCGTGGGCATTGCGCGCGTGCACCAGTGCTGTGTGCAGTTTGGTGTCGGCCGCAGCATAGATCGCTGCGATGCGCTCCAGCGTGTCGGTATCGGGTTGCGGCAGTACGGAGGGATACCAGGACGTCACGGGCGCGTCGCCGCGCATGATCACCGGCATGGTCTGCGCGATGGTGATGCCGAGATCGCCATTGCCAGCGGGCAATGCCGTGAGCGCGCGATTCATCCAGCCCGACTTCAAAAAGTAGGGCACTGCAGAGCCGTTCTCGAGGACGTTCTGGGCTTCGAAATGCGAGCGGCCGTGATAGGGCACGCAAGCAGCATGGATCGGCAATAACGCGCCCTGCGCATACAGCGCTGCGAATTCGGTGAGGCTTGGGTTGAGGCCAAACGTGCCATCGAGCGGCAATACACCGCCGGCTTCGCCCGGCGGTGGCAGCGCAATTCCGGCGCGGGCCGTCACGTACTGTGGATCGCCATAGGCCGGTACGGCGGCCAGACCATCCATGCCGCCACGCAACACCACCACCAGCAGGCGCGCGTCGATGGCGGCATTGGCGAACGCGATGCGCGCAGAGGGTGCGGTGGCAACGGCCGCGCTCGCCCCAACGAGTTTGACAAAGGTGCGACGATTGAATGCTGCCATTGTTACCTCCGCATGAATTCCGGCGCCGCCAGCAACAGCGCAATGCCTTGAGCCGGGCTCTCGGCGCGCGCAATCGCAGTGCGTGTGGCGGCCGACAGCGCGTCGCCGAACACTGCATCGGCGAATTGATCGGGCTCGGGGATTGAACCGGCAAGGCCGCGTCCGGCGAGCTGCGCCCATTCAATGCGCTTGTAGATTCCATCTGGAGACAGCCAATAGTCCTGCTGATCAGCCCAGCCGTCCGGGCCAAGCGGCATGTAGGGTCGTTGACCCATTTCATTCAGGCTCGCCAACAGCTGTCGAGGTGCAAGCTGCGGTCCGCCGAATGTGCGCACCGCCGAGATCAGGAATTCCTCGGGCTGTTTCAGTTTCGACTGCGGCTGCGCCCATGGCTGCGGGCTGTCCACCAGGGCCAGGGTCACTGCGCCGAGGTCGCCGTCGGTATCACGAAATACCGTGGCGAGGCGCTCAACCAGTTCGCCTGGAGGCTCGTCGGCAACGAAGTGGCGCGCCAGTTTGGTGGCGAGAAACGTTGCAGTGGCGCGATGGCGCGCGAGATCGTTGAGCACCGCCTCACCCTGTTCAACGCCGCCGGCCGGATAGGTTTTCCTCATCACCGTCTGGGCGCCGGGCTCGTGTGCCGCTGCATTGAAGTAGAACAGATCATCGCCAACGCCGACGTACAGTGCGGCAAACCGAGCGGGCTGTCGGGGCGTGATCATCTGCCACCCAGTGATGATGTTGGCGAAGCTGGTGACATCCGTCTGATCGTAGCCCGCATCCACACCCACCGTATGCAGTTCGAGGATTTCGCGCGCGAGATTTTCGTTGAGCCCGGTAGGTGCGGGAAACGCAGCGAGCTGGCGCGGCCGCCGCGGCGGATTCTTGGCCCACTTCGAATGCGCGCCGATGCTCTGGGTATTGTCCAGGTAGATCAGCATCGCAGGGTGTTTCACGACCGCGTGCAGCATGTCGGAGAACTTGCCCGTGACGTACGGGCGGATCGCATCGCGCTCGAATGACGGCGGCAGCGCGATCGCGATCGGCTTGACGCCGGAAACGACGAAGTGGTTCGACCAGAAATGCACCAGGCGTTCGAATACCGGCGTCGGTGTCGTCACCGCCGTGTCGAAGCGCGCCTGCACCGCGCGTTGGTAGCGCGGATACAGCGCGCGCACATACGACTGTTCCACGCTCGTAGCCATGGCGGATGCTTCGGCTGACTTGGCTTGGTTGCCGTATTGCGACAGCCAGCGAAAGAACGCCAGCTGATCGTCCATCGTGGATGGCAGTGCCGCGAGGGGTTTGGGCAGCGCCGTTTCAGCAGCAAGCTGGGCTTTGACCCAGCCGCGGGGGTCGGCATTGATCTGGACCATTTCAGCGGGCGTGGCGCCGAACCCGAAGCGTTGCGCGGCGATGACTGCTTGCTGCGTGATCATGCGCGGTATCCGAACACAGTTGCCGAAACGTTATACGACCAGCAGCGTGAACTCCGTCGATCAGCGCATGCGCATCAACGATTCCTGCATGACCGAGGCCGCATGTGTGCCGTCGGCCGTGTAGATTTCACCGCGACTGTAACCGCGGGCGTGGGCCGCCGATGGGCTGTCGAGGTCGTACAGCAACCACTCGTCCACGCGTACCGGCCGATGAAACCACAGTGCGTGATCCAGGCTGGCCCGCTGCAGGCGTGCGCGATCGATCGGCAGATGCGGCAGCCGTGCCGTAGAGAGCAGATCCGAGTCCGATTCATAGGTGAGCAGGCAGGCGTGCAGCAGCGGGTCGGCAGCGAGGCGGCCGTTGGCGCGAAACCAGATGCGCTTGAACGGCGGCTTGGCGGTGCCGTCGCGCATGTGTTTGAAGTCCTCCATGAAGGAGATGAAAGCGCCGCGCGAGAGCACGCTGGGCACATCGACGGGCGGGGTGAGCGTTGGTGTGCGTGCCTGGTGCGCGAGCCCCGACTCTGGGCGTTGAAAGGATGCCGATAGTTCGAAGATCGCGGCACCATCCTGGATTGCCACGACACGCCGGGTGGCGAACGAGCGTCCATCGCGGATCCGGTCCACCGAGAACAACACCGGAATGGCGCTATCGCCCGGGCGCAGAAAGTAGCCGTGCAGTGAATGCACCTGCAGTTCGTCCGGCAGCGTGCGGCCGGCCGCCATCAATGCCTGCGCCATGATCTGACCGCCAAAAACGCGACCGTACGATCCCGCCCGATGGTGGCCGCGAAACATATTCAGCTCGATGGGTTCGAGGTCGAGAATCTGCAGCAGGTCGGCGAGTGAGGGGTTCATGGCGGCGCGCATTATAGGGGAGCCGGCGGGGCGACGGCGTGGGGCCGTGGATTGGCGACGCGCAGGGAAATTGATGACCAGTTGGCACAATACTTTTTCAGATCGAGTCATTGTTATATCTTCTGGACATAATATAGTGACCCGAAGCCCCGTTTTCGGCCGATTCAGGAGAATCACGCGATGAGCGAAGCACGCGCGCACGACACCGGCACCACCCCACTGGACCTTGGCTGGATGGATCGCCAGGGTGAGTGGGGCATCCGGGCTACGCCGTCAAAACAGGGGCTCACGCTGGCCGATATCCAGATCGGTTCTTACGGCGAGCCGGGCGAGCACAGCGATAATCAGACCGGTCGGCCGCGCGGCGCCACTGCGCGGGCCGATTCGTATCGCATCGGTGGTTACCAGGTCACCCGAAAGAGCGAGATCTGGCTCGACAATGCCTCCTTCCTCTATGAAGAAGCGTTGCAGCGACAGTGGAGCTCGGCCACCGATGTTCCCTGGCATACCATCAAGCCGCTGCCAGACGATATCGAACAGGCCGAATGTCAGCTGGCGACGTTTTTCACTGAAGTGGAATTCGTAGCCGGTGACGTACCGGCGCGCTGGATCGCCAGCACCACCCCCGATTTCTTCGAACCGCGCCAGTGTCTGCTTGCCCAGGTGATGGACGAGTCGCGCCATATGGATGTATTTCGCAAGCGCGCCCTGGCCAATGGTGGCGGTCTGATGCAGACCTCCGGCGGCACCGCGGGCGTCGTGGGCAGTATCGATCTGGCGAGAGATTTCACCGAAATGTCATCGCGGCTGCATATCTCAGGCGAAGGCGCGGTGCTGACGATGTTCCGCATGGGCGAGTTGATGGCGTACAACGAGGCCGAAAAGGCGATGTATCGGTTGTGCGCCCAGGATGAAGCGCGCCACGTTGCCTTCGGCGTGATGCATATGCGCTACATGTCCGAAACGGCCCCCGAGCGGCGCGAAGAGATTCAGTGCTATCTGGATGAGGCAGAACGCCAGATTCTGGCGGGGTCGCAGAATCCAGCCGGCACCCAGACGGATTCCAGCGAGGCCCTGGCGATTCTGTTGGGGGGCGGCAAAGACAAGTACGACGAAGGCGTCAAGAAGTTGATCGCCATCCGCAAGCGCCAGGTGCAGGAATATATCAAGCGCGTTCGTTCCACGGGATTCGGCGACCGATTCGACAACGGTCGATCGTCGTTGCTCGATGGTGTTGCGCACAGCATCGCGCGCTGACGGGAGGACTCCACGTGTCGGAAAAACCCAGAGATACGACTGGCGGTGGCGTTACGCCGCCCGCTTCGGACCCTCCGCAGATGGAGCCCAATCTGAAATGGATGGGCAAATCCCATCAATGGGGCACGCGTGTAAAACCCAACAAGCACGGCCTGCGCCTGGGCGATCTCAACGTCGGCATCTACGGTGAGGTGCCGCCGGTTTGGACCGACCAGACGCGCGCGCCGCGTGGCGCGGTCGCCCGTCGCGGTGTGCCGCCGCTGGGCTATGCCATTCGCGACAAGGTGGATTTGTGGGCCGATTCGGCCGCGGATATGTACGAAGAGGCCATTCAACGCCGCTGGGCGCCGGCTACCAGTGTGCCATGGGAAAAGCTGGCGCCGCTGCCGGATG
>JAQBCT010000193.1:0-2541 GCA_032124855.1 Gammaproteobacteria bacterium | reverse complement strand
CATACCCGCTTCGAGGCCAGTCTGCGCGATCAGCTGTTTCTCGCGCATGTCGTGTGCGCCGTGATTTGTGACATTTTGTTTCGTCGAACGCCGACAACGCGTCATCGACAGATTGTGAGGGCGACATCGGTTCCACCGCCCTCGGGCTCGAATATTTCGATGGTCCAGTTCTGGGCCACACACAACTGCATGACGATTGCGAGCCCCAGCCCGCTGCCACCGGTGGCGACACTGCGAGATGTATCCACGCGATAGAACGGCTGGAATACCTGCGTACGCAAATGTTCGGGAATACCCGGACCGTGATCAATCACGTGCAGGACGATCGCATCGCTCTCCAAGTTTGCTTCGACGAACAATTCAGGCACACCCGAGCCGTGCTGGCGCGCGTTGGCCAACAGGTTCTGCAGCACGCGGCGCAACGCACCGACGGCCACCAGCCGATGCGCCGAGGGGGGTCCCCGCCACTGCACGCTCACCTGCTCATCGATGCCGGGAATGATATCCACCAGATAGCCGTGCAGTTCGACGCGATGCGGCTCCTCACCCGTGCCCCGCGCCACGCGCAAAGCATCACCAATGAGATCATCCATCACCGTGAGATTGCGTTCGAAGCGTTCGATGAGCTTCGGATCGATACCCCGCGGCAGCAATTCGAGTGCGAGGCGCATGCGCGCCAGCGGGGTGCGCAAGTCGTGTGAGATTCCGGCGAGCAACGTGGTTCGATTCGACAGCAATGCGGCAATCTCGGTTGCCATCGTGTTGAAGCTGCGCGCCAGTGTTACCAGTTCGCTTGGCCCGCTCTCGGGCAGCGGTATGAAACGTTCGCCGCCGCGAAACGTTTCGGCCAGTTGCGCCGCGCGCACCAGCGGTCTCGCAATGCGCTGCACAATCAGCAGCGACGTGCCGAATACGATCGCCGCCCCCATGATCACAATGATCAAGCCGACATTCAGCGGTTGAATATCTTTGCGGTTGGGCGAAAAACCGATCTGCATCGTATAGCCACCCATTGGCACGTTGGCCCAGATCAAATCGTCGCTCTGCATCAGCTGCACCTGGGTATCCAACCGTTCGGACAGCTTCAGCTGCAGCAGATCGAGATAGGACATGCTCAGATCGGCACGCTGCAGTTCCCGCGCCTGCGGTGAAATGATCAGGTCGTGGTTCTGCGCCAGTTCAAGTTCGAAGTACGGTCGCGCGCCCGGTGGCAGCTCAACCCACGTCTGCGCCGACAGCACGAGCAGCGCGGCTTCATCATCCGCCGACCGTTCCGCAATGGGGCGAATGACAAATGCATTCAATGCCAGAATTGCGGTGGTCGCAATCGCGACGGCGCTGATGGCCAGCACCAGCGTCGTTCGCACCAGCAATGAAGCGGGGCGATCCACGACGGATCCGGTTTACTGCGACCCGTCAGGGCAGAACATGTAGCCCTTGCCCCAGATGGTCTTGATGTAGAGGGGCTCGGATGGGTTGGCTTCAATTTTGCTGCGCAATCGCGTCACGCGCACGTCGATGGAGCGATCGAATGGCGAACGCTCCGCACCTGTGAGCATGTCGAGCAGGCGGTCCCGATCGAGCACCTTGTTTGGATGCGCAACCAGGATGACGAGCAGGTCGAATTCACCCGATGTCAGCGCCACCGAGGCGCCGGCGCGCGTAAGACGGTGCGCGTTGAGATCGAGTGCAAAGGGTCCGAATTGCACAACGGTCTCCGGCTCGCTGGACGAACCCGGACCCTGCGCGCGGCGGAGCACCGCGCGTATGCGCGCGAGCAGTTCGCGCGGATTGAACGGTTTCGACACGTAGTCGTCGGCACCGATTTCGAGTCCGACAATGCGATCGACGTCTTCGCCCTGCGCAGAGACGATGATGATGGGGATGTTGGCGACCGCCTTCAGACGCTTCGCGATTGACAAACCATCTTCGCCGGGCAGCATCAGATCGAGAATGACAAGGTCGTACGAACCAGCCGCCAGCGCCGCGTCCATTCGCACGCCATCGGCGACCGCGACGACATCGAAGCCCTGCTGCGTGAGATAGGCCTGCGCCAGTTCGCGCAATTCCGCATCGTCGTCCACCACGAGCAGTCGCGCGCGCTCGACATTCATTGCAATTGCCTTCAGCCGGGGGCTGCGGTTCCGACTGAGATGACCGGTGGCAACTGCTGCGCTGGGGCGGGTGAACGGGTCGACTCGGTGGTAACAGCGTCGGGTCCCACAACGCGCTGTTCGAAGCCGACCCCGAACGGACGGTCCGCGGCGCCTTCAGGGACCGCCTGATAGCGAACTACCTGCTCCGTGGTTTCGATGCGCACCAGCGAGCCATCGGGACGCCGCACGATGCGGCCGTAGCGCCGCTCAGTCTTGATCGTCAGGACACCGCGTTTGGCGGAATTGGCATGCATGCGCGCCTTGATCTCGGTCAACAGCGCACGTCGCTGCTCGTCGGAGAGTACCTCCCAACCCGCGGCGAGCTGGGTCAATTCCAGGTCGGTCTTCTCAGCGTAGAGCGTCGTCGCACTCAACCAGGGCGCCA
>JAQBCT010000192.1:0-4791 GCA_032124855.1 Gammaproteobacteria bacterium | reverse complement strand
AGAAGATGAAGAAGTTGTGCATTACGATTGCGAACGCCGCCATCTCGCCGGCGTGTTCAGGCAGCAACACCACCCACAGCGTGATCGCCACCGCGCGCATCGGACCGGGCACCCCAGCACCGAAAAAGATCACCGGCAGATAGCCAAGCATCTGCGTCAACGACAGCTCCACACCGAACAGCCGCAGCGCCATATCGTAGACGAGCACCGCGGTCAGCAGCGCGGGCGATTTGATCGCGATGATGGTCAGGTACTGCGACAGGCGCGCTTCGCGGAACGCGTAGAACAGCTGCCGGTCGCGCAGCTTTGTGCGCGGGAGGATCGCGCCACGGAAGAACAGGTAGAACACGATGAAAAAAACCGCCGCGCCGATCGCGATGACCGGTATCACATCGAACGCGGCCGGCAGCGTGTCTTTGTTCTGCGACCAGCCGAACGTCGCCCAACCGAGCAGGTAGTAGAACTCGCAGAACATCAGAAACAGCATGCTCGACGCGAGCTTCCAGCCCGGTACGCCTTCGCGCCGCTGCAGATACAACGCCATCGCACCTTTGCCGACCTGTTCGTTGAGAATCGACAGGATGTAGGTGCTTGCGCGCACGGGCAGGATGTCGCGGTAGCGCACCGGCGCATTGAACCAGTTCACCGTGCGCCAGACGGCAGTCGAGTCCAGCATGAAGAACACCAGCGAGTAGGGGATCAGCAGGGCGATCAGCATCGTCCAGTCGACCCGCTGGAAGATCGCGAGCAGATAGGGGATCAGCTCCTGTCCCTGGCGTTGCGCGGCGCCCTCGATACGCTGAAAGAGCAGTGCGAAGCAGGCGATGGTGATCGCCCAGAACGCCAGGCGGCCGATCCATATCCGTGACGACTTCTCTGCGGGTACTGCAGGCTGGTTCTCTGCCACCTTTCACTCCGATGAAGATCTCAGCCGTGTAGTAGACATGCGCGGACCGACTTTTGACAGTGCGCGATGCGCGGCGCAGTCCGCGAATCAGTCGGCGGTCACGCCCCTCAGCGCATTTGGTTTGAGCTCGCGGAAATCGCGACCACGGGCTTCGCCGGCAAAATCCCCTGTGCGCTTCACGCGGGCTTCACGTTGGGCGTGGCATCGTGCACACCAAGGTAAATGCAAAGTAAAACAGCATTGCCGGACGCGATACGGCTGTTGCGGTCGCTTCATTCATCGAAACAATTGAAAGGAAATTATCATGAGAAAATTCATCGCCGTCGCGGCGCTGTCGATCTTCGCGATCACAGCGCAGGCGAAAGACATCGTCGAAACGGCCATTGACGCAGGCAACTTCAAGACGCTGGTGGCCGCGCTCCAGGCGGCGGGTCTGGTCGAGACGCTGCAAGGCGCCGGTCCGTTCACGGTGTTTGCGCCGGATGATGCGGCGTTCGCGAAGATCCCGAAAGCAGACCTCGATGCGCTGCTGAAGGACAAGGAAAAGCTCACGGCGGTGCTCCTCGCGCACGTGGTGCCTGCAAGCGTCATGTCGAAGGACGTCAAGGCCGGCATGGTCAAGACGGCCGGTGGCTATGAGTTGACGGTCGGCACCGACGGCGGCGTCACCGTGGATGCCGCTAACGTCACAGCGGTGGACATTGCGGCCGACAACGGCGTGATCCACGTGATCGATACTGTCGTATTGCCCAAGGCGCAACCGAAGATGTAAGCGACTCGGCGCGTAGTCAGCGCAGCGCCCCATCGACCTGGGTCGGTGGGGCGCTTTTTTTGCGCGAGATGTTCGGCGTTCGCAAGCCTTGCCTGGGCAACGCGGTGACACCTTGGCCTCCCAGGCACAGTGGCGCTATCTGCATCCGGTTGCACCGTTCGGGATTGCGTCGATGAGCGTCACTGTCAAAACGGTCGCGGCGCATTACCTTGCGGCATTCAGCGAGCGCGGCATCGAGCCCCTGTTCGTCAACGCGCGTGGCAGTTTCGCGCGGTTCGTGCAGGCCTGCGAGCGCTGCGATGTTAGCGCAGCCCATTCGCCGGCGCTGACGTTCACCGGGCATCGTGTGGTTGCCCGGCTCGCGCAGGTTGGACGCCACTTTCCCTCGCGTCAGCGACGGTTCCCACGTCACCAGAATCGAACGAATCAGCACGACCGCGCTGACTGGGAACTTTCGTGGTGTGTTGTCCCGGTCAGCCATCCGGGATGAGCCATATGCACCCGAACACCCGCGTGAGTCGTGCTGATGGGCGGCCTTAACCTGAGGCGCCGCCGCGTCAGTAGAGCCGGGCGAGCAGCCGCTCGAGTGCCGCCCAGCGCTTCGGCGGTGTTGCTGCGAGCATGCCTTGCTGTTGCAGTATCGATAGCAGCTTGCGCGGGGCGACCTGCTTGTAACCGACAATCTCCACATGCCCGGCGCTGACTTCTACGTTGGTCAGCTGCGTGTAGTTGTCGATCAGTGGTTGGTACTGCTCGGCGAGGCTGAATGTGTAGTCGCTTTCGAGGCATGTTCCATCTTCGCTCCTGCGGCGACAGGTATTGCGTTCGTCGGTGACGATCTTGACGTAGCGCTGCAGCGAGTCCAGCAACGGCTCAGGATCCCGGATGAAATTCGACGACGCGGTTACTTCGTACCAATTATCCCCTGTAATTATCCGGCATATTCCCGGAACTGCACCGAGGCTCAGCCACTGCAGCAGTTTGTTGCCGCACGTATTCGCAGCTGCGATGCCGGCAAACGGCGCCGAAACGGTGACGAGATTTATCCTGACGTCTTCTGGCGGCCACACACCGCGACGCTGGCGTTCCATCGCCTTGCGCGCTATCAAGCCGCCCATGCTGTGCCCGATGACCGTCAAACTGCGATTGGGGGTGTGGCCGGCGAGATCGCCAAGTGAGGCTATCAGCGCGGCAGAGCTGACCAACAGGCTGTCGCGATCGTCGTAGCTGAAACACGCGGCTTGCTGCCCGTGAAATGCGTACAACTGCGCCAGTGCACGAAAATGGCCGGCAGAGCCGTTGCAGCCGTGCACCAGTATCGTCATGGGATAGTTCGAATTGAAACGCAGCGTGCGATCGGCTGAATCGGTGCAGGGTCCCAGATGTGGAATCTGCACTGCCACATTGGGCACCGGCAGCCGGCCGGGTTCCAGCGGTTGAGGCTCGGGGACATACGCGGGCGAGGTAGCGCAACTGAACAGCAACATCGATACCCCAGCCAGCAACAGCACGCGCAACGATCTCATCGTGACGGTGATTTCTCCCACGCTCCGCATGGCGCAAGTCTACGGCTGAAAACGCCAGGGAAGGAAAATGAATCGGGGGCAATCGCGAGGATAGAAGATATAGACGCCCCCTTCTTGACTCGAGGGCTACCACGGATGTGGATACCTCAAGTGGTTGTGCGACCACTCATTCAAAACTGGAGGCGTCTATGAATACGAATGTAATTTATGTGGGGATCGATGTCGACGATGTGCAGTACCACGGTTCGGCACTGGATCGGCGCACGGGAGAGGTGCTGAGTTTTCACTGCCGACCGACCTTGAAGGGCCTGGTGGGACAACTCGAGAATGTGCAGAAGCACTTTGGCGGAGCAGAGCTGAAGCTGTGCTACGAAGCCTCATATGTGGGCTTCTCGCTGCAGCGCGATCTGCACAACAAGGATTACGACTGTGCGGTGGTTGCGCCATCAAGTATTCCACGGCGCGGCGGGAAATCTGTGAAGACGGATCGTATCGATGCGGCGGAACTGGCGGAGTTTTATGCGAACGGTTTGTTGACGATTGTGACGGTGCCGGATGCCGAGGTTGAGCAGGATCGAGATCTGCTCCGATCGAGGCAGCAGTTGATGCAACAACAAGGATCGCTGCGTCGGCACATTCAGTCGCTGCTGCGCCGCAACGGCTTGCACTACAAAGCCGAGACCGAACGCAAGACCCACTGGCGGATCCATCACTACGGCTGGCTAAACAGAACGGTTGAGGGGTGTTCCGGAAGTTTGAAGGTCAATCTCGCGTTGTTACTGCGCCAGCTCAACAGTCTGGATGACATGCTGGCTGCTTACGGTGAAGCGGTCGAAACGCTGGCGGCGACACCCCGGTATCACGAGCCCGTCACAGCGCTGACCTGCTACAAAGGTATCAAGCATCTCTTTGCGCTGACGATGATTACCGAGATCGGTGATGTGAAGCGTTTTGCACACCCACGCCAGTTGGTCTCCTGGGCCGGCATGGACATACGCGAGTACGCATCGGGAGGTAAGTCGAACCGTTTCGGCATCACCCGGCAAGGCAATCGGTATCTGCGCACCGCGTTCATTGAAGCGAATCAGCGCGGTTATCGCAGTGCGACGATCAGCAAGGATATCAAGGCCAGGCGCGCGAACTGCGCGGCAGAATACGTGGCGATTGCCGATCGTTGTCTACGCCGGTTGAACAAGAAGGGCAATCGCCTGCTGCTGGCGGGTAAACATCCGAACAAAGTCAAAGTGGCGTGCGCTCGCGAGATGGTGGGGTTCGTGTGGGAGTCACTGAACCAAGCAGCGGCGGGCTAAAGGCTGAGGCACAGCGCAGTTACTGTTTTTGCTGATCTGAATATCAAGGATGATCAGGAGGGTAAGACGGAGATTGGGAAGTCCACGTGTGCTCCCTTAGAGCAACGTGCTGCACGTCAGCACGAAGCGCCTGAGGATAGGTTGTGGTAACCCCGAAACGGACAAATCTTACTGCGTTAACCAGCACGCGAATATGAGGATGTCAGTCCAAGGTCGGTTCCCACTCCGGATCAGACAAGCAATATTCAGGTTGGCAATTGGGGCGTCTATATGAGG
>JAQBCT010000191.1:0-13387 GCA_032124855.1 Gammaproteobacteria bacterium | reverse complement strand
ACCACCGTATGACAGCTGTCACAGGCTCTCTGGCGGCCGTGATGCGGATCGTCTTTGTCGTGGCAGCCCACGCAGGTAGTGGGCAGAGCGTCCGTCAACGCGCCTTTGTGACAGCTGGTGCAGGAAAGATTCTCGTGCACGCCCAGCAGGGCGAACCCGGTTTCAGCCAGGTGGTCGTAGCGGGTCTCCCACGTCGCAACACCATGACAGTGGCCGCAATCAGAACCGAATCGGCCGCTGTGGTCATCGTCAGCGCTATGGCAGCCGACACAGGTTTTCGGCGGCTGTTTGATGGCCATGTTGTCGAGGTGGCAGGCGGCGCAGACAATTTCGCTATGGCGCCCCTCGAGTGCAAATCCCGTTTCTTCGAAATGATCGAACTTCGCGCCAGACCATCTGGTCGTGTTGTGGCAGCTCCCACATTTGCCGCCGCGCGTGCCGCGATGCACGTCATCGCCGCTGTGACAGGCCACGCATGAACTAGGCAGATCCTTCCAGACCTCGTTGACATGGCAACTCCCGCAGACTGCGTCCACGTGTGCGCCCGTTAGAGGAAAGTCCGTCGTCGCATGATCGAATCGAACGTCGGGCCAACGGCGCGTTTCCGAGTGGCACAGGCCACAGTCCTCGCCGAGGCGTTCGTGGTGCGGTTGCTGTTTGCCGTGACAGCCAACACAACTGCTGGGCGCATCGCGAAACGGTTTACCGACTTCATGGCAGGCCGCGCAGTCGCGTCCCGCGTGCGCCCCAAGTAGCGGGAAGTCAGTGCGATCGTGATCGAACAGATTGCGGTTCAGCCCCACAATGTCGGCAGCGCGGCCTTTGTGCTCCGTATGACACGACTTGCAGATCAGTTGCGGGGTCGCCACTGCCAGCGTGCCGTGCAGGCCCGCGTGTTCGGCAACGTCCGCCGCCACGTCCTTATGACAGTCGAGACATAGCGCGGTCTGTTCGCCAGCAACGAAGGCCTTGTGGCAGTTGGAGCACTCACTCTCAAGATCGGCGTGTCCCTCGATTACCGGTCCAGGCATGACCAACCGCTCCACGCTGGCGGCATCCGCGAGCGACGGCGCGACGAGGGAGATGATCAGCAGCAAGCCGGCGCGGCTGGCCATAGGCGCCTCAGTACATGTGCACAGCGATGATGTGCACGATAACAGCCACCACCAGCACCAGAAACAGCGGGTAGTGCACCACGTGCCAGATGGAGAACAGCCGCTCGAACATCACGAACTGGGCATATCTGCGCAGCTGGCGCATGCGATGCGCCACGTAGCGAAGGCAATTCCGTTCCAGACGCGACCGTTCACGCGCGACGATGGCAGAGCTGCGGGCCGCGGCATCGAGCGCTTCGCTCAGCCGCATGCGCACTCGCAGATACGCCCAGCGCGTGGTGATACCGGTCCACATCGCTGCCAGCATGCCGGCCTGCAACTGACCCGCATTCGACAGTAGTGGCCGCTCCACCCGTGTCAGCTCCGCCATGATCGTTGGCAGGATGGAAGCAAAGACGGATTGTTTGTCACGCAGGTCGAGAAAACTGCGCTGCAATTCATCGAGGCTCGCTTTGCTGCCATACAGACCATGATGGATGCGGGCGTAGAAATAGCGTCCAAAGAAGCCGGATATGGAGACGATGAGTGTGGCGAACAGTACCGTTCGACTGTTGAACGAACCCAGCGCGAAGTTGCAGTGAAACAGCACCAGAATCGGTCCGACCACGCCGAACAGCATATGCACGCGAAACCAGGCGCTGATCGGGCCAAGGCGTTGGAATGCGCGCACGCGTTTGCGCGCGGGGTATAGCAGCAGCAACGCCATCAGCGTCGTGCCAATGATTCCCAGCAGATAGCCGAGGCCGAACTCGGCAGAGATGTAGTTCTGATCGCGGACCGACCAACCCCAGTACAGCGCCAGCGCAGACAAGCCGTAGAACAGCAACGCGCCCAGTTTCATCCACAACGGATCGCGCGCGACACTCGCCTGCGCACGCGGGCGGGATGTCGTTGCGTCGCTGACACTGGCGGGCCGCTGCGGCACAGGCCGGTCAGTCGCAACGATGCGTGCCGACGCCGTCCGAGTCATCCTTGATTCCGTCACCGCTAGCCAATCCCGAGCATAGCCTCGCGTCGTTCGAAATTGTGCGCGACCTCTCACAAATGCGAACGCTGCACGTTGTTGCCGCGGCGCGCGCTTCCGATAATGAATCGCCGCAGTTTTGCGGGTTGCCGATCTCCGGAGCGGCTCGATTCCCAATCACTGATTCGCCAAGGATGATGACTCAGACCGACAACTGGCTGCCCTATCTCGTGTACCTCGCGCCGTTGCTGGCGCTCGCGATTGTCGCCACGCGACGGCGCGCGCTGGCGCATGCCGCAAACGCAGCGATTCATCTGGATTCCCTGGAGGCCGGTGTGATTGCACCGCCGTCGCTGCATCCGGTGATCGACCACACGCGCTGCATCGGTTGCGAGGCGTGTGTGCACGCGTGCCCCGAATATCCCGGACACACGGTGCTTGGGGTGGTGCGCGGCAAGGCAAATCTGGTGAGTCCGTCGGATTGCATCGGTCATGGGGCCTGCAAGACGGCCTGCCCGGTGGATGCCATCCGTCTGGTGTTTGGTTCCGCCGAACGTGGCGTGGATATCCCCACAGTGACGCCAACCTTCGAGACCAATGTGCAAGGTATCTACGTTGCCGGCGAACTGGGCGGCATGGGATTGATCCGCAATGCGGTTGAACAGGGCCGTCAGGCCATCGGCAGCATCGCGGAGAATCCGCGTCTCAAGCGCAACCGCAAGTCAGGCACACACGATGTGCTGATCATCGGCGCTGGCCCAGCCGGATTCTCGGCAACGCTTGCCGCGCATGAACTGAAACTGGATTACGTAACCGTAGAACAGGATCTGCTCGGCGGAACGGTGGCGCACTTTCCACGCGGCAAGCTGGTGATGACCGGACAAGCCGAACTGGCGCTGGTGGGTACCATGCGCTTCAAGGAGATCGACAAGGAATCGCTGATGCGATTCTGGCAGGAGGCCGAGGCGCAGACCGGCATTCGGATCCGTTACCAGGAGCGGGTCGATGCGATCGACGCCGACGGCGATGCTTTCCTCGTCACCACGTCCAAACAGAAATACCGCACGCGCTGCGTGCTGCTTGCGCTGGGCCGACGCGGTACGCCGCGGCAACTGGGCGTGCCCGGCGAGGAACTGCCGAAGGTGGTGTACCGGCTGGACGATCCGGATCAGTACGCCGGCAAACGCGTCCTGGTGGTGGGCGGCGGCGATTCAGCGCTCGAAGCGGCCTGCGCGGTGGCAAATGCCCCCGGAAGCAAGGGTCACCCTGTCGTATCGGTCCGAGGCGTTCTCGCGCGTCAAGCAGCGCAACCGGAATCTCGTCAGGCAGGCGAGCGAGCGGGGCCAGATCGATCTGAAGCTGCACTCCAATGTCATCGCGATTGACTCCAGCCACGTCGTGCTTGAAGCGAACGCGCGCCCCGCGAAACTGCCCAACGACCAGGTGATTGTCTGCGCCGGTGGCGTATTGCCAACGGATTTTCTACGCCGCATCGGCATCGACATCGAGACCAAATATGGCACGGAGTAGCCTGTATATCGTGTTGATGGTCTGGGCAGTGTGCGTCAGCCCGAGCGCTGCCGCAGACGCCAGCTTCGCCGAGATCGACCGCACGATCGTGAGCGGCAACTACGCCAAGGCGCGACGCCTTCTGGAGGAACTGGTTCGACACCGCGATACGCAAGCCATCTATCGGCTGGCGAATCTGCATCGCGCCGGCATCGGCATTCCCCAGAACCTCCCGGAGAGCCGCCGCCTGTACGAGCAGGCCGCAACCCTCGGCCATATTCCTTCGCAGTACATGGCGGGGCAATGCTATGAGCGCGGTATCGGCACAGCCAAAGACATCGTCAAGGCGGGTAACTGGTATCGCGCAGCCCTGCGCGGTGGCGATGCGCGCGCGCAGGATCGGCTGGACAATCTCGTCGAACAGCCCGGCAATCTGATCACCCTCATGGGACTGGCCAACGAAGCGGACATTCAGGCGCATCTGGATGGCCGCGATCTCACTGTCAGCGATGACCACGGCCGGACGCTGCTGATGGCCGCGGCGGCCGCCGGGCATGCGGCCGTGGTGCAGCAACTGCTTGCCGCAGGCGCATCGGTCGATGGGCGCGACCGGGCCGGGAGAACTGCACTGTTCTACGCCGCAGAGCGCGGCCAGGACGCCGTCATTGGTACGCTGCTTACTGCTGGCGCGAATCCCGATGCAACCGACCAGCACGGCGATACAGCAGCGCACGTCGCCATTGCCCGCGAGCACCCCGCCGCGGTGGCGGCCCTCACAACGGCAGGCGCGAATCTGACCATCCGCAACGCGGCCGGCCTGTCGGCCGCACAGCTCGCGCAGGCCAAAGGTATTGCAGCCGACCCCAAGCGCGCATCGGCGGCGCAACCGCTCGACGCCGGCGATCGGCTGAAGGGAATGCGCAAGGATCGGCGCTTCACCGGTTGGTCGGATCTCGCCGTCGTCGCATGGATGGGTGATGAGGAACTGGTGCGTCAGCTTGCTACCGCCACCAACCTGGACACCGTCGACAGCACCGGGCACACGGCATTGAGCCGCGCGGTCGACAACGGTCGCGAGCGTGTCGTTGCGGATCTGATCGACGCGGGCGCAGCCACCGCAACACCGCTGCCTGATGGACAGTCGCTGGTAGGCATCGCAATCGAGCGTCAATTCGACGCTATCGCGCGACGACTCATCGACGCCGGCGCACCGCTGGATTCGGTCGATGCGCGCGGACATTTCCCACTGGGGCTTGCCGCATCTGGCGCCGACGCCGCGCTGGTCGAGCTGCTGATCGCGCGCGGCGCAGATATCAACCTGCGCGACACGGATGAGGGCGATGCGCTGATGATCGCCGCAACGCTCGACAGCGAGGCCGTTACGCTGGTACTGCTCGAACACGGCGCCGATGCGACGCTGCGCGATAGGGCGCAGCGCAGCGCGCTCTGGTTCTCGGCCGGCGGCTGCCACACCGAAATCCTCACCAGCCTGATTGCGCAGACGCGCACATCCGAGACCACAACGCGTTTCGGCCCGGACGATGCCGGCATCGCCCCCCTGCATCGGGCCGTCAGCAGCCACAATGTCGCGTGCGTCGCTGCGCTGCTGGCCGCGGGACATGGCACCGACAGCGCGACTCAATCCGGAACGACACCGCTGCATCTCGCAGCGGCCAACGGCGACGTCGCGTCGGCCACGTTGCTGATAGACGCAGGCGCCAGCCTCGACGCGCGCGACAATCAGGGCAACACGCCCTTGTATCTCGCCGCGAGAACCGACCAGTTCGACATGGCGCTACTTCTGCTGCAGCGCGGCGCGAACCCGCGCATCCGCAATGCCAATGCAAGCAGCGCCTACGATCTGGCTCGCAACGATCCGGACGCGCGCTGGCTGACCCTGTTCGATGCCCAGGCAGGCTCGTTGCTGTCGCTACTGGGTGTGAACCGCTAGCCTGAATGCACCATCCGCGTCGCGCTTAACAAAGCCCGCGGTCGGCGTCGCAAAATGCGTGCCGATGACCAGCACGGGCTGCTCTGCATACTTCTCCAGCAGCTCGTTGCGTGTGCGCTCGCCCTGGACGGGGTCGTAGTCTGCTGAACTGCACCAGTGCGGGCGCGCCATCTGCACCGGATGGTGAATGCAGTCGCCGGTGATCAGCGCCTGCGCACCCTGCGATTCAATGTGCACGCTGACATGGCCGGGCGTATGGCCGGGGGTAGGCTCGAGCCACACTTCGTCGCACAGGCGGTGGTCGATTCGTACAAAGTCCATCAGGCCGGCGGCGATGATGGGGCGTACCGAGTCGGCCAGCACGCCGCCGTATTGTTGCTCGTCCGCATGGGCATCCCAGTAGTGCCACTCAGGCTCGGCCACCAGGTAGCGGGCATTGGGAAAGGTCGGCACCCAGCGGCCATCTACGAGCATCGTATTCCAGCCCACATGATCCACGTGCAGGTGAGTGCACAACACGGTGTCGATGGACTCGGGCGGGTAACCGGCCGCCGCCAGATCGGCCAGAAACGACGTCTGCAGATGGCTCCACGCGGGAATGTTTCGCTCCTTGTCGTTGCCGATGCACGTGTCCACAACGATGCGGCGCGTGCCCGTATCCACCACAAGCGCGTGCACGCTCATGATCAGGCGACCGTCCGCATTCATGAAATGCGGCTTCAACCATTCGATCTCCGCACACGCCTGTGGCGTTGCGTCCGGCAGGATGAATCGCGTGCCACCCGCCACTTCCAGCTCGACGATGCGGCTGATCCTCGTGTTGCCCACCTGCCACTGATTCATCGTGATCCTCCTGCCTGGCCGGGCAGCATCGCGAATCGTCGCAGCCCTGGCAAGGCGGCGGTTGCCGTCGCGCGTTGCATCGCGCTATGGTCGCGCGTCCAGTGAATAATCAGGGTGCACGATGCGGGCGGGTGAAGTCGTTTCCACGTTGAAGGAACTAGTTGGCGTGATGCGCGCGCGCAAGCACCTGGCGCCACAACCGCCCGACACGATCGACTCCATCGGTCGCAAGGTGGAACTCAACGCGGCACGATTCGGCGACCGCGCCATGCTGCTGTTCGAGGGCGAGACCGTCACATGGGGCGAGTTCAACGCCCTGGCAAATCGCTACGCCAACGCATTGAAGGCGCACGGCATCGGCCACGGCGACGCCGTCAGCCTGATCATGGAAAACCGCATCCCGTTTCTCGCCGCGCTGGTCGCCATCAACAAACTGGGCGGCATCAGCGCCTTGATCAATACCAACCTGCGCGGGCGTCCGCTGACGCACTGCATTTCAGTGACGGAATCCAAAGCGTGCATCTTTGGCGAAGAGCTCACCACCGCGCTCGCAGAAGTGAAAGGTGACCTGCCGCTTCCTGAGGGTCGCGGCTATCTATTCGTGGCCGACAGCGGCGTCACTGCGGCGCCGAACTGGGCGGCCGATCTGGGCGCGGAGGCGCAGACACAGCCAGCGGATAATCTGCCGGAAACGGATCGGGTAAAACTCGGCGACCGCAGCACCTTCATCTTTACCTCCGGCACCACGGGCCTGCCGAAAGCAGCGGTGGTATCGCACGGTCGATTTCTACGCAGTGCCGCGCTTTCGTGGAAGACGGCGTTGAAGAGTGATGAAACGGATCGTCTGTACCTGTGCCTGCCGCTGTATCACGGCACCGGGCTCATGGTCGGATGGGGCTCCACGCTCTGGTCCGGTTCATCGACCTTTCTGCGCCGCAAGTTTTCGGCTTCGAATTTCCTGAACGAGGCGCGCGAGTTCAAAACGAATACCTTCGTCTACATCGGCGAACTGTGCCGCTACCTGCTCGCACAACCGGGGCGGTCCGACGACGCTGACAATCCCATTCAGCGTATCGTGGGTAACGGCCTGCGTCCCGATATCTGGATGAAGTTCAGGCAACGCTTTGGTATCGGCCGAATTGCGGAGTTCTACGGTGCCAGCGAAGGCAACGTCGCGTTCATGAATTTTCTGAACAAAGATTGCACCATCGGCATGACGCCCAACACAATTGCGCTGGTGCGCTACGATGTCGATGCCGACGAGATCATCCGCGACGCTGCGGGTCGCTGCATTCCTGTTGCACCGGGCGTGCCCGGTCTGCTGGTGGCACAGATCAACACCGAACAGGTATTCGAGGGCTACACCAACGCCGAGGCGACCGAGAAGAAAATCGTTCACAACGTGCTGGCCGATGACGACGCGTGGTTCAACTCCGGCGATCTGATCCGCGAGGTGGATGTCGGTTTCACAGCCGGCAATAAGCACTACCAGTTCGTCGATCGCGTCGGCGATACGTTCCGCTGGCGCTCGGAGAACGTATCCACCAATGAAGTGGGCGAGATCATCAACCAGCATCCGCAGGTGCAGTTCTGCAACGTCTATGGCGTTGAAATCCCCGCCACGGATGGTCGCGCGGGAATGGCTGCATTCGCGCTCCCGGGCGGAATCGACCAGCTCGATCTGGACGACTTTTCCGCGTACGTCGCGAGAGAACTGCCGAGCTATGCGCGGCCGGTGCTGCTGCGGGTTCACCCGGAGATGGAAGTGACCGGCACGTTCAAGCTGATGAAGGGCGATCTGCGCAAGGAAGGCTACGATCTCGATAGCGTCAAAGATCCGCTGTACGTGATGAAGCCGGGCCAGGCGCGCTACGAACCGCTGGATCGCGCTTTTTTCGCGCTGATGCGCGACGGCAAGGCAGGCTACTGATTCATCAGTCGAATAGTCGGGCAGCCCACAGCGTGAGCCCTTCGGTTACGCTCGAGAAGTGATTGCTGTCGATGAACGGTGTGGTCGGGAATGCCTGCTGCAGATAGCTCCGCACGATCGTCGAACGGGCCATCCCGCCTGTGAGATAGATCACGTCGGGGCGTGTGGAGGATTGTGCCAGCGCTTCAGCGACCAAACCGTGCAAGTGCGTCAACAGCCGTTCGCATGCGGTGGCGAAGCGCTGCCGATCTGCGCGCGCCTCGAGCCCCTGCGCCAGATACGTCAGATCAATCGTCACCGCGGCCACATCTGACAAATCCACTTTGGCGCGCTCCGCGCTGCGCACGAGGCGATGAGTCAACCGGCGCGCCTGGACTTTCTGCAATCGTGCAATGCGCGATGCATCACGAGCCTCCAGCACGAATTGCTCCAACCGCTGCCGAGTCCGCGCGCTGTAGAAGCGCTGTTGTGCGTTGACATCATTGGTCGTCACGGCATCGACGAAATAGGTATTGGGAATCGGCAAGCCGGATACCAGATGATCGCCGAAGCCGAGCAATGTCATGATCGATCGCAGTGCCAGCAGCTGGTCGTAGTCGTTGCCGCCCACGCGCTCGCCGGCATGTCCCAGGATGTCGGCATCGCGCGCCTTCGCATGCCGACGCCGCGGGCCGACCCGCACGAACGAGCAATCGGTGGTGCCGCCGCCAATGTCCAGCACCAGCACGCATTGCTCTGCGTCGAGCCGCGCCTCGTATTCCATGGCGGCGGCCATGGGTTCATAGAGAAACTCAACGTCCACGAAGCCTGCATCCCGCGCCGCCTCGATCAGCATCGCCACCGCGTGACGGTTTTCTTCATCACCACCCGTGCCCTGAAAATTCACGGGGCGTCCGATCACCACCTGATCCACCGACGTGCCAGCCGCGCGGTCTGCATGCTGTTTGACGTTGGCCATCATCGCGGCAATCACGCCGACGAAGCGCGCCTTGATCTCATCGCTCAATCCCTTCGCGCCGAGAAAGCTCTTGGGGCTCTGCACGAAATAGCCGGCCGCCGGCTGCTCCAGGTAGGCATCGAGCGCTGCCTGGCCGAAGCGCAGCTCATGGAAGGTGTGGCTGCGAAGATTCAGTCCGCGAATATCCGCGCTGATGGGTGTCAACTGCAGCTCGCTGCGCGGCGCATACAACGTGGATGGAATCAGTGTCGCGTCATTCTCGAGGCTCACGAGATGCACGGCGCCATCGCGCATCAGGCCGATGGAGCAGTTCGATGTTCCGTAGTCGAATCCAGCAATCACGACGATGCATCCCAGGGGGTCGGAGTAACGTACCGGAGTGCTTTTCTTTTCGCACGGGCGATCCGCCAGATGGCCACCAACTTCGTTGCGAAAAGCACTCCGGTACGTTACTCCGACCCCCGCCTACGATCAGTGCCGGCCACCGTCGCGACCGCTGTCATGGCGGCCGTAGTCCGCGTAGCCGCGTCGCGCATCGTAGTAATGCGCCGGCTTTCGATGGTGGCCGCGGTAATGCTTCCAATGCGATTTAGGGACACAGTACCGCGCAGGCGGGAGTGCCCGCGGTGCGTACCAGTACACGGGCGCGCCACGGCGGGCGTCGTAGTCATACGCGGGCGGCGGCGCATAACCACGATTTCCCCAGCCAGCTTCATGCGCACCGGCCGAAGCGGCACCGAGAACGCCCAACAGTCCAACTGCGATCGCTTGTTTCAACATGGCCAACTCCTTGATGTCGATGTGGCGATGGGCAATGTATAGCCATCCACATGAACGGGATCTGAATCGGCATGCTGGCCGGGAATCGATTTCGAACGATGGTCAGTGACAGACCCAACGCGTCAGCTGGGGGGCGATCAGGTCGCCTTCCCGTTGATTTCGCCGGCAAGTGCGGCCAGCTTGTCCAACAACGGAACCACGGTATCCGCATCAGCCGACGGCAGGCCGAATATCAGCCGGTTGAAGCCCATCTCGATCAGCGCTTCCACGCGCGCCGACTGAGGCGGCACGCCGAAGATCGAAAAGTCTGGCTCGCCGCTGCGTTCAGCCCGTTGCCAGGCCTGCCGGGTGCGGCGCATTCCGTCGGCGTAGTCCACACCACCGCTCGCTTGCTGGCGGCGCGCATCCTGGTGAATGGGCATCCAGCCGTCGCAATACTGCGCAATGCGATCCCAGCTCCAGCGGGAAGACGCGCCCAACAGGATCATTGGTCCACCCACCTGCACGGGCTTCGGGTACGACCAGATCGGATCGAAGTCGACAAACTCGCCATGAAATTCCGCCGCATCCTCGGACCAGATCTGGCGCATGGCCAGCACGCGTTCGCGCGTGACCTTCCAGCGTGTGTTGAAGGCAATGCCGTGGTTCGCCATCTCCTCGACATTCCAGCCCGCGCCGATGCCCAGGATGACGCGGCCGCCAGAGAGCATGTCGAGGGACGCCACCTGCTTGGCCATCACGATGGGATCGCGCTCGGTGATCAGACAGATACCCGTCGCCAGCTTGATGGTCTTCGTCGCGGCAGCCGCCGCGGTGAGCGCGACGAATGGATCGTGACTGTGCCAATACTCCCGCGGCAGTTCAGCGCCACCGGGCCACGGCGTGACGCGATTGGCAGGGATATGGGTGTGCTCGGGAAAGAAGATCGACTCGAAGCCGCGTGCCTCGGCCTGTGCCGCGAGTACATGCGGCGCAATCGCATAGTCTGTGGGGAACATCAACACGCCAAAGTCGGTCATCGCGCCATTCTCCTTGCACGCAGCAGCTGCCGGGCTGCAAAGCGTACCAGAGGAGAGGGTTGGCGCAGCTACGCGAGGGGTTCACCTGCACAACTGCCGCGATGAACCGGCTGTAACGGAGCCTAGAGGGCAGTGCTGACGAAGCGTCCGACGTGCTCGTCCACTTTACGGGCGTAGACGCGACCCAGCTGCTGGTAGAACTCATCGGTGCGCTCGTTGCGCATGCCCACGTTATAGGCCGACAGCGCACACTCCTCCGAGCCGCAGACATCGCGATAGTGGGCCAGGATCTGAGCCCCGCAATAGATGTTCTCCGCAGGGTCGGCCAGGTTGGCGCTGCCGCAGAAGCGGCTCCAGTACGGCTTGACCTGAGCCGGACCGATGGCGCCCATCTCAGAGGTCACTTCCTTGCGGAAGGTACTCTCCGTGAAAACCACGCTGGCCAGCAATTCGGGCGTCAGTCCCTGGCGCTGCGACGCCTCGAGGATCCAGCCGGCAAACTCCGCCGCGACCGTGTGCCTGATGCCAAATGCATTGTGTACGCGTTGCGCGAAATGGCTCACCTGCTGGGACCAGGGTGAGCTTGCCGACTGCATGGCCGGGATCGCAAACGCTTCCCGCTGCAAGCCGCGGTCACCGGCCAGGAGCAGCACCGCTGTGCAGGTCAACGCGGCGCCGGCCATCGGCCACAGCTGAGCCCGCAGCAGCACCGCGCAATGCGTAAGCCACGCGCTGACATCCGCGAACAGACCTCGCCCTGTGCTGATCGCAATTGCGTCTTGCACCATCTGCTTCATCTTGTTGAGCTGCCGCATTCTATATGCACTGCGTCACACTGTGGAACCCAGCGTAGTGCCGGAGGGGGGGTGCGGGTGTTTCCCCCATGTAACGAATCTGTCAAAAGTTAACGGGCACTATCGGTACAGTTCAATAAATACCGGCGAACGGTGTAGGCAGTCCATTAAAAGCGCGCTAAGGATGCAAAACCGATCTAAGGTGTCTGCGACGCTCAAATTCTTTGACGCGGCGCAGCAAATCGATTATGGGAAAACCGCATCCGGGCGCACGCGCCGCGACGCCGGCGTCAGATATGCCGCTCGCTCAGGGTGGCGTCGAAGCGGGTCAGCCGGGCCATGACACGACCGTACACTGACTCGGCTGGATAGTTGCCCTGCCCATCCATCTGCCCCACGGCGAGCCCGGTGAACAGACCGATCGCTTCGTCGACGCGCTCCACGCTATGCAGGTGAAATGTCCCGGCGGCCACCGCGTCGCGAACCTCGTCCCGCAATACCAGGTTAGACTCGTTCTGCCGAGGCAGCACGACACCCTGTGTGCCGGTCAGCTCACCACGCCCCGCGCAGGCCCGGAAAAAGCCTTCCACTTTGTGGTGCACGCCCCCGATCACCTGGGACTCGCCCAGTTGATTGACGGATCCAGTGATCGCCAGATCCTGCCGCAGCGGCACATCCGCCAGCTCCGAGACAATGGCGATGTACTCGGCCATCGACGCGCTGTCGCCCTCGATGCCGCCGTACATCTGCTCGAAGGTCACGCTGCAGTCGAACGACAACGGAAAGCGATGCGCGAAGTTGCGCATGAGGATGCCCTGCAGCGTCATGCTGCCTTTCTGCTGAATCGGACCGCTCATCGCCACGAGCCGCTCGATGTTGATCACCCCGCGCCTGCCAACCGAGGCCCGGGCGGTGATTCGCGTCGGCGCACCAAACGTATGGTCACCTGTGGACTGCACCGTCAGACCGTTGATCTGTCCCACGCGGTTACCGTCGGTGGCGATCAGGATGGTGCCATCGGCAATGGCGCGCTGCAGTCGACTCTCCATCTGTCCATTGCGCGCACGGCGCATGTTTACCGCCGCACGAATGTGTTCAGCCGCCAGGCGTTCACCGGGGTACATCTTCGACGCCTCGATCAGCACGTCGTAAATCAACTCGAAGCGGGCCGTGAGCCGCTCGCGGTGTTCGGCCCAGCGGGTTGCCATGCCCAGCAGGCGTCCCACGGCCTCCCGCGACACTTCGAAGCCGTTGTCCCGGGCATTGGCCTCGATCAAACCGGCATAGCAGGCAAGGTTGTCTGGCGTGGCATCAGCGGTGGGCTCAATCTCCGCCTTCACCTTGAAGTAGAGCTGGAACTCCGGATCCTGGGCGAAGAAGGCGTAGTACCACTCCGGCGCACCGACGATCACCACGTTGATATTCAGGCGCACCGGCACGGGTTTGGGCGCGCCGGCGATGGGCGGTGAACTGGCCCGGTAGAACTCCTCGATGCGAATCTCGCCGTCGCGCAGCGCACCCTTC
>JAQBCT010000190.1:0-3514 GCA_032124855.1 Gammaproteobacteria bacterium | reverse complement strand
GGAGCACAGACCGTGATCTACTCGGTGCGCAGCCAGGAACTTGTTCGAACTGTTTCCACGGAAGATGCGGACGCGCCGACGAGCGTCGTGATGCTGAGCGATGTGCGCGAATTCCGTGTGCGTCTTCTCTCAGCGGGCGGCTGGGTGGCGCCGAACGTGTTGGACGAAACGGCGGGAGAACGCGCGCGGGCGATCGAAATCGCGATTGAACGTGCCAGCGGTGAGCGCTACATCCGGGTATTGCCCTTGTGACTGGCGCAAACGATTTTTCGCCGCAGCGCGCATCCGCCCGAACGAGGTGGCCGAGTGGCTGACGATTCAGCGACGACTGCAACGAATTTGGGCTCCGTCATTCGACCTGCCGACATTGGTGGAAGAGTCCGCGGTTCGCGCCGTCGCGACCCTCAATCAGCGCTTGCAGATGATCCGTCAGGTGTCTTCATTACGTCCAGAACAATAGCGCGCTACCAGTCGGGCGCAGCCGTGGTCATGGCGCTGCTTGTGGTCGCGTTTGCGGCGCTGTTGGTGAGTGGCGCCTTTCAGCGCCAGAGCGTGATGGCGCGCACGGTCGAAAATCACGCGGCCGCGGCGCAGGCGCATTGGCTGATGGCAGGAGCAGTCGACTGGGTGCGGGTGATCTTGCGCGAGGACGCGCGTGCGTCCGCGACCGACCACCTTGCCGAGCCGTGGGCAGTGCCGCTTGAGCAAACGCGGCTCAATGACGACGAGCGTGATCCTGCATGGCTCAACGGGGCAGTGAAAGACGCGCAGGCGGGCTTCAATCTGCGCAATCTTGTCGGTGATGACGGGCCGGTACTCACCGAAATTGCAGTGCTGGAGCGCTTGCTTTCGGTGGCGGGTCTGGACGCAACGTTAGCTGGGCCGCTTGCGCAGACGATCGATAGCGCGTTGTCAATGCGGACCGCCGACACGCGTGCCGACAGTCATATTGTGCCGGCGAACATCGACGAAATCACGTTCACAGATCCGAAATTGCGGGCGGCGCTTCTGCAACTGCGCGCGTTCGTCACGATCCTGCCGGTGCCCACGCCGGTCAATGTGAACACAGCGGCGCCGGAAGTAATTGCCGCGCGTTTCGAGAATGTCTCGCTGGTCGACGCGCGGCGTCTGGTCGCCAGCCGCGACCGTGCCGTATTCAAGGATCTGACTGACGTGTTGACACGACTGCCGGATTTGCGACCGAGTGCGCCCGCCGGCCAGGTGGCAGTGGCCTCACGTTTTTTCATTCTCGAAGGTGCGATCGAGTATCGTCGCGCAAGGTTGCATCAGCGCGCGTTATTGCGCCGTGAGCAAGGACGCGTGGAGATGCTGTGGAAAAGTGAGGTCCGCGTGTGAAACTGCGCGTATGGTTGCCGCCGATGGCGGAGATACGAGGCGATTCGCGTGTCGAGTTCGAAGTTATCGATTCCAGGCGTCATGTTAATCACCGTGGTGAATCGACAATCTCGGCGCTCCCTAAAGGCATGGGTTGTGAACTGGTTATGCATGGCCGTGACGGTGTGTTGCTCGACGTCCGAGCGCCGCGCCTCGCGCGGTCGAAACTGGCGGCGGCGCTTCCCGGGCTGGTAGAAGAAAGACTTGCTGGCGATGCCGACGGCGTGCATGTTGTTGCGACTGAGCGTGATCCGGACGGCGTCGCGGTGGCCGCAGTCGTAGATCGCGCATTGTTCGCGCGCACACTGGATTTGTTCACGCGTGCCGGACGCGCAGTCGTGGCCGCTACACTGAATCCACTTGCGCTTCCGTTGAAATTGGGTAGCTGGCGGGTAAGAATACGCGACGGATTCGGTAGCGTACGTACCAGTGAGTCGTTCGGTGTGGCGTTTGCGAGCAATGAAGCGGTGCCGGTCGAATTGCAGTTGCTGATGGCGCAGGCCATTGTCGCGCCGGCATCAATTGACGTCGACGGTGATTGCGACGCGCATATGTGGAGCGAAACGCTTGGCGTGGAAGTCAGGCAGGTTCCGCCCGACGCAAGCGTACCGGACGTTACACTCGACCTGTTGCAGTACCAGTTCGCGCCGGGCGTCGCAGACTGGAAACGATTGCGCACGCCGGCCGTGCTTGCTGTACTGTTACTGGTGGTTGCATTGGGCGGATTGAATCTGCATGCGTGGAAGCTGCGCGGCGCAGAGAAGGCGCTGCGAGCAGAAATGTCGGCAATTGTGGTCGAGTCGATTCCTGGCGTGCCGGCAATACTCGATCCACTAGCGCAGATGCAACAGCGCGTATCGGACTTGCGTGCCGGTGCCGGTATCGCCAGCGGGGGATTCCTTGCTCTCGCCGCGTCGTTTGCAAGCGTCGCGGCTTTCGACTCTGTTCAATCGATGGAATTCAGCAACGGCATATTGACGGTGATGTTTCTTCCCGGAGCAGTGGATACTGAAGGCAAGCGGGCAAGTCTGGCCGCCAAGGCAACTGATGCGGGCCTGACAGTGCGTTTCTCCGGCGACCAGGCGCTCGTAAGTCGCAAGGCCGGGGCATGATGATGGCGCATGCACGTACCTGGTGGCGAGGGCTTGCGCGCCGTGAACGAATGATGGTCTTGTCTGCGGTCTTTGTTGTTTCGATTGGCCTGCTGTACACCGTAGGAATCGAACCTGCGTGGGAGGCTCGCATCCGTCTGGCAGGCGATTTGCCGCGCTTGCAGGACGAGATGGTGCAACTTGAAGCGTTGCGCGCAGAAGTGCGCGTCCTCGAAGACCGCAGCAGCGGAGTGCAAACGCGCGAATCTTTGCGTGCAGCCGCGGAACAGTCGTTGCGACGCGCGAATCTGGTCGGCGAAGTCGTCGATCACGGCGCAAATGCGGTATTGGTAAGCACTCGCGATGTTGCCGTGGCGAAATTGTTTGGTTGGCTGGAATCTCTTGCGCGCGAGGCGCGAGTTCAGGTGGTTACGACGCGCATCGAACGAGCGTCTCCGGGAAGGGTTAACGCCAGAGTGTCCTTTGAAACCGCAGTGGTCAGATAGCAGTGGTGAAATAGCGGTGGTCAGATAGCCATGCGCGGCACCGTTATATACAGGGTGACGGCAGTCCTGGCGACGGTCGCTTTGGTCGCCGTGATGAATGCACCGGTAACGTGGCTGGGCGACTGGTTTGCGCAGAACAGCCGGCTGCGGCTCGTCTACGCAAATGGAACGGTTTGGAACGGTACTGCGATGCTCGCGCTGAGCGACGGCAAACAGGCACGCATCGTGCCTCACAGGGTTTCGTGGCAAGTGCAGTGGCGCGCGTTGTTTGCAGGGCGTATAGCGGTTGAGATTCGGCATGCTGCCGTCGACGGACCACTGCGGTTCAGCTACGACCGGAACGGATTCAATCTGGATCCTGGAAGCGCGCTGCTGCCGGCCGGATTGCTAACGGTCGTCGGTGCACCATTCAATACAATTTCACCGGGTGGCACACTGGTGTTGCGCTGGGACATGTTGCGAATGGCGGGCAACGGTTTCGACGGAGAAATCAGTATGGATTGGCGCGCAGCGCAGTCCGCA
>JAQBCT010000189.1:0-3655 GCA_032124855.1 Gammaproteobacteria bacterium | reverse complement strand
CGCAAGGCACCGATGAGGATTTTCCCGCGCAGCGGAAGCAGGCGCTGTTGTACAGCGTCGCCCAGGCGCTGAGCACGAACTCGGTCGTCGGGCCGATTGAGATCATTCCGTCGAATTACATCACCACGAACGGCGGCTTCGCCGAGTTACAACGCATTCGTGCGGCGTTCAACGTCACCGGCATCATCCTCATCTCCTACGAACAGGTGCAGTTCAGCGACACCACGGGGATGGGCATGAGTTATTGGATCTACGGCGCGCCAGCGTATTTCGTCAAAGGCGAACGTAACGAAACCCGCACGTTCGTTGATGCGGCGCTCATCGACATCGCCACGCGCACCACGCTGTGCCGGGCATCCGGCGCCAGCAGCCTGACCGGCAGTTCAACGCTCGTCGGCGTGAGCAAGGCGCTGCGCGAACGAAGCGCCAGCGGATTCGATGAAGCCGTGAATAATCTCATCGTCGATCTGACCGCGAAACTGAATGCATTCGCCAGTTCGCTCGACGACGGCATAATCCAGATCGGAATTTAGGGGGTCGGGGTAAGGGACAGGTATGCCACAATCCGACGCCGCCCGGTGCCACGACAATTCAAGGAGATCAGCCGATGGCGCAGTTCCCCGCCAGCCCGGAAGCGCTGACAACCCGTTGGCTGAGTGACGCGCTGGGCATCGCGCTCTCCGGACACCGCGTGGAACGCTTTGGCGCGGGCGCCGGCATCATCGGCATGGTGACGCGGGTGCATCTCGACGGCGTCGACCCACCCCGCAGCGTGATCGTGAAGTTTCCCTCTGCCAGTGCGGAGAATCGCGCGGTAGCGGCCGCCTTCGATATGTACGGCCGCGAGGTGCATTTCTATCAGGATCTCGCGGGGCGTCTGAGCCTGCGCACACCGCAGTGTCACGCCGCCGCATTCGACCCCACCACCCAGGATTTCGTGCTGGTGCTGGAAGACCTTGCACCGATGGCCATTGGCGATCAGATCGCGGGCTGCGATCTGCACCAGGCCCACCGCGTTGTCGAAGCCATTGCGCAACTGCACGCTGCCGCGTGGCAACCCAAAGAGCCCGACTGGCTTGTCTCGCACAACAATCCCATGCAGGTGCGCGGCATGGCGGCCGGCTTCGAGGCGGGCTGGCCGGTGGTGCTGGCTCAGTTCGGCGATCTCGTGAGTGAAACGGCGCGTCGCCGCGCCAAACAGATGCCGCAACACATCAATCGCCTGCTGGCCGAACTGTGCCGGGCGCCCGTGGCGCTCAGTCATGCCGACGTGCGCCTCGACAATATCTTTTTCGACGACGCGAACGAGGGCATCGTGTTGGTCGACTGGCAATCCGTGTGCACATCGGCGCCGGAGCACGATCTGGCGTACTTCGTCACCCAGAGTCTCGATCCAGCCGTGGCGGCCAGTGACGACCTCGTTGCTTACTATCACGCGCAGTTGACGCGCCGCGGCATCGACTACGATCTGGCGCGTTGCCGCGAACGGTTTCGCACCGCCGCGTTGTATCTGCTGTGCTACGCGGTGGTGATTGCGGGCACGCTGGATCTTGGCAACGAGCGCGGCAAACGATTGGGTCGTGCATTGCTCGGCCGCTCGCTCGGCGCACTGGACGGCATGGCTGCTTTCGATCTGCTCGACTGAATCCGACAGCCCATTTGGTGCGCACCTTCAGATTCCGCGCTGCCTTGGCTTGACCGCGTGTGCGCGGCACGTTACACAAGCGCATCCCTCTACGATGCAAGCCACACCATGTCCGTCAGCGCCAAAGATCGCATTTCCCTGTCCTACGCTGAAACCTTCCAGGACCATGCCGCAATTCACGCCATCTTCAGCGAGTTTCGCGCAAACGAGCCCGTCGCCTGGTGCCCCGAACCCTGGAATGGACCCGGCTTCTGGTCGATCACCAAATACGACGACATACACGCCATTTCGAAATTGCCGGAAATTTTCAGCAGCGACGGCCGCCACGGCGGCATCACGCTGCCAAGTCCGGAAATGATTGCAGCCCGCCAGGGCATCACCCGCGAACAACTGGTGGAGCGGCAGGCGCAATTCTCGCAGTTCGAAGGCGGCCGCAGCATGATCACCATGGACCCGCCCGATCACACGCAGCACCGCCGCATGGTGGCGCCCGGTTTCACGCCGCAGAAACTCGATGCGTTGATTCCGCGCATTCGTGAACGCGCCCGCATCATCCTCGACGGACTTGAAGGCAAATCCGAATGTGAATTCGTTGCAAGTGTCGCCGCCGAACTGCCCGTGCAGATGCTGGCCGAACTGTTCGGAATCCCGCAGGAAGACCGGCACAAGCTGTTCGAGTGGTCGAATATCATCATCGGCGGGGATGATCCGGATATCAGCGTCTCCCGCGAACACGTGACGCAGGCGCTGATGGAGCTGGCGATGTACGCCATGCAGCTGTACGCCGCACGCAAAGAGAACCCGGGCAACGATCTCATCACCATGCTCGTGAACACCGAAGTGAATGGCGAGCCGATGAGCATTCCCGACTATCTCTCAGCGTTCGTGCTGCTGGTTGTGGCCGGCAACGAAACAACGCGCAACTCCATCTCCGGCGGCACACTGGCGCTGTCGCAGTTCCCAGGCGAGAAACGCAAGCTCCTGGACGATCCGTCGCTGATCGGCGAGGCAATCGACGAGATCATCCGCTGGGTACATCCCGTCATCTACATGCGCCGCACGGCCGTGGCCGACTATGAACTGCGCGGCACGACCATCAAGGCTGGCGACAAGCTGGCGCTGTGGTACATGTCGGGTAATCGCGACGAGGAGAAATGGGCCGACCCGTTCACGTTCAACGTGACGCGCGACGGGCCGCGGCATTTGTCATTCGGCTACGGTCAGCATCTGTGCATCGGCTGGCGGCTGGCCGAGATGCAACTCACCGTGTTGATGGAGGAGCTGCTGGCGCGCTATCCCGACTTCGAGGTAACGGGTGCACCCAGTCGCATGCGCACCAACTTCCTCAACAGCATCAAAACGCTGCCGGTGCGGTTGCGCGTTCGCAAGGCCGCGTAGCGCTCACTCCCAGCCGAAGCTCTTCTTGTACTGATCGACGATCTGATCGACGCTGAAACTGGCCGGCTTCTGGCGTGGCGGGAACGCCTTGAAGGTTGCCAGGAACTGCGCCACGGTCTGCACGCCGATCTGAAGACGGGGCGTGCGGTACAGCAACCAGTCCCAGTACGTATTCGACGTGACATCGGCGGATTCGTACGGATCCTGGCGCAGGTTGAACAGTTTCGGCACGCGCAACGGGACGAAGGGTTCCGCCCACACGGCCATCGTGCCCTGTGCCCGCTGCTCCATGAAGATGACCTTCCAGTCCCCCACGCGCACGGCAGTGAAATCACCGTCGTCTGAGATATAGAAGATCTCGTTGCGGGCTGCTGTCTTCGATGCACCGGTCAAGTACGGCAGATAGTTGTAGCCATCCAGATGCACCTTGAAGGGCTTCGTACCCACCGTCGTGCCATTCAATAGTTCAGTCTTGATATCGGGATCCCCCGCGGGCGGCGCGGTACTGGGCACGGCCAGCGCCCAGGGCACCATACTGAATGACGACCCGGGTCCGACGCTGGCAATCGCGGCGTCATCCGCGCTGGAGGGCACGCCACCCGGCGCCGGCGG
>JAQBCT010000188.1:0-7024 GCA_032124855.1 Gammaproteobacteria bacterium | reverse complement strand
GGCGTATCGGGCTCCGCGGGAATTTTGCAATCGGCCCTGTAGGGGTAGGCCGAGGCGATGGCATCGGGCAGGATCACATGCTCGCCGCCCCACACGGATTCGAATCCAGCCGCTTCGGCGCGTTTGCAGATCTCAAGGGTTTGATCGGCCTCAATACCGATGCTGCTTGCGAATGCCAGACCCACTTTCATAACAACTCCGAGTGCGGTTGAAGATGCGCCAGCGTGCACGATTTGCACGTTTCTCTCAAATTGTGTGCTGCACAGGTCCCGTTAGCGGTCGCTACGTATTGGCAAAGATTGCATGCTCGCTGATGCTGAACGATCGCGGATCTATCTAACGGAGTTCGGTCTATGCCCGCTGACAAACCCTGGAAAACGATTCTGGTTGCGGTGCGCGATCCAGCACAGCGCAAACAGATGGCAATCCAAAAAGCCGCCCGCATTGCGGCTGTGCGCGGCGCCTCGGTCACTCTGTTCCACGCATTTTCGAAACCATTGCCTTCCACTGCAGCAATGGCGCTCGAACCCGAAGAGATCCTTCGCGCGTTTGCCAAGCAGCGGCGCGATGAATTGCTGACGCTGGCGCGACCCCTGCGCACGGGTGGACTGAAGGTGGCATGCGAGGTGGTGTGGGATTTCCCGCCGACCCACGCGATCGTGCGCCATGTGCTTGCCCGCAAACCGGATCTGGTGGTTGCTGAATCGCATCGCCATGCGCGCCTTGCACGCTGGTTTCTCGCCAACTCCGACTGGGATCTGATCCGCGAGTGTCCGTGTCCGGTGTGGTTCGTCAAACAGCCGCGCCAGTTCAGACCGGCAGTGCCACGCAAGGCAGCGCAGCTTTTGACGACCCCGTAGGAAGGGCTTCGGCCCCGACCAATGTCTGAGAAGCCTGCGACGTGGATCGAGGCTGAAGAGGGTGTCGTAAAAGCCCGATTGGAACTTGTGGGAGCGACTTTAGTCGCGATTGGTTTCAATGAAATCAGCCACTGGATCGCGGCTGAAGTCGCTCCCACAGAGTCGACGAGCGCTTTAACAACACCCTCTGGAGCCCCTGCTACGAGGCGGGTTTACGAAGCCCGCCAGCGGCATCCAAAATCCCTTGCATGTGCAGCCGGTGCCTCGCTAGTGTCCGGGGCACGTGGGCACCCCAATGTCGCTTATGTCAGAGATCTTCATCTCCTACGCCCGTTCTACCTCCGGCCAGACGCGCGAGGTGGCGGAGCAACTTCGTACATTGGGCTATCGGGTGTGGCTGGACGAGGATCTGCCGGCGCACCGCGCTTACGCCGACGTAATCGAGGAGCGTTTGCGAGGTGCCAAAGCTGTGCTGGTGGTGTGGTCGGCTGAAGCCGTGAAGTCGCAGTGGGTTCGTGCCGAAGCCGACTTCGCGCGCAAGAGCGGGACGTTGGTGCAATTCACCGTCGATGGCGTGTTGCCACCGATGCCGTTCGATCAGATTCACTGTGAAGACCTGCGTGCTTCGCACCCTGACACGGCGTCAGGCGGCTGGGCGAGAATTGTTGCGAGCATTGCGGATCTGACCGGGGGTCCCAGCGGCGGCACAGGCACGTCGGCCGAACCGGTCGCGTCAACTCCCAGCAAGCCGTCAATCTGTGTGCTGCCGTTTACGAACATGAGCGGTGATGTGGAGCAGGAGTACTTCAGCGACGGCATCAGCGAAGACATCATCACGGACCTGAGCAAGGTGTCATCGCTGTCGGTCATTGCGCGCAACAGCGCTTTCGCGTTCAGAGGTGGGAACGTCGATGTGCGCCACATCGCGCGGCAGCTCAATGTCAGCCATGTGCTGGAGGGCAGCGTGCGCAAGGTCGGCGGGCGCGTGAGGATCAGCGCTCAGTTGATTGATGGGGTACGCAACGATCACATATGGGCTGAACGCTACGATCGTGACGTCACTGACATCTTCGCGCTGCAGGACGAAATCACCCAAGCCATCGTCAATGCGCTGAAGCTGCGACTATTGCCGCAGGAAAGACAGAATATCGAGCGGCGGGGCACGACCAATCTCGAGGCGTATGAGCTGTATCTTCGTGGAACGCGTCCGGCGTTCGCCGCCGAGGAATTGCGTGCCCGCATCGCGCTTCTGGAAGCGGCCACGCGCGCCGCGCCGGATTATGCCGACGCGTGGGGAGCGCTCGCCCATGCCCGTTCGAATCTGGCGTTCTATCTTCCCTATGCCGAACGGGCCGAGGTCGCGGTCGTTGTCATGGCCGAGGCAGAACGTGCGCTTGCATCCGAGGCGCACAACGCAGCCGCGCTGTGGGCGCAACTCAATTTGCTGCCGCCCTTCGGGCGCTTCGCGGATCGGGAACGGCTGATCGAAGCGATGGAGGGGCGGGGTAGCCGGCATCCGCGTTCGGTCTATCTGCACAGTGCCCATCTCAGCAACGTCGGGCGCATTCGAGCCGCAATCGGACAGGCGCAACTGGCGCAGGAGATGGATCCTGTGGATCCGGCGGTGGCGAACTGGCGCGGGCTGATGCTGTACGCCGGGGGGCGATATGGGGAGGCGCGAAAATACCTCGAGAGCGCACTTGCCCGCTGGCCCGATAGCCACTATCTGGCCGTCAATCTGACGCTGGTGTGCGTACAAACCAAAGACTGGACGACGATCGATGCGCTGCTGGCGCCCGAACGCCTGGCGCAGTTTCCCTTGCGAGAAAGTGAGCGGTCCACGCGCGGCTACGTCTCGGTGATGCGCGATCCCTCGCGACAATCGCGCCGTCGCCCGATCGATTCAGCACGCAGACGGTTCCGCGAGACCGGCTCTGCGGACTTTTTTCAGCTGCAATTGGCGGCCGAAATGGGCGCGGCAGACGAAGCCCACGCAATTGCGGCGACGGCTCGATTCGGTCCCGCGGGCAACGATCGCGATCTACTGGGGAGCGATGCATACCGACCCGGCCCCTTGTTCTACTTCAGTTCACCGCAATTCCGCCGCGATCCGCGCTTCGTCAATCTCTGCGCGAGGTTGGGGCTGGTCGATCACTGGCTCGCGACACAGCGGTGGCCGGATTGCGTTGATGAGGTGGCGCCGTACTACGACTTCATAGCGCAGTGCGAAAGGGTCGCCGCCGGACCATCGCTGCCACTCGCCAACGAAGCCTTTTAGCCGCGCCGACCGACGCACGCCTCAAGCCTGCGCCGCTGCCTTTCCGATTGCATCGAACTCTGTTTTCACGGCCGGCCGTGCGCCGACGCGCGCGAACCACGCGGCGACGCGCGGGTGGTCCACACTGATCCGTGCACCAAGAGTTCGGGCGAAGGACAGCGCCACAAACGTCGCGATATCGGCGAACGAGTAGGTGCCGCACAGATACGGTTCGTCAGCGAGCGTGGTGTTGAGCAGGGCGTGATGGGTAGCGATTGCTGTCTTCGCATCATCCAACGCCGCCTGATCCCGTGCCGCCACGTCGCTTTGCAGGAACACTTCGCGGATCAGCGTCGTCACATGGGTGATGATCAGCCAGTCGGCTTGATCCTCGAGCAGCCGGCAGCGGGCGCGCGCTACCAGATCCCGCGGCATCAGGGCCGGCTCCGGATATTTTTCTTCCAGGTATTGGTTGATGACTGTGGAGTCGTACAGCACGAGGTCCCCGTCGACGAGCACCGGGACTTCCCCGCGCGGACTCACCGCCAGAAATTCCTTCGGCTTCGAAAACAACGTTTGGCGACTCCACGGCACTTCGAGAATCGTCACTGCAATGCCCTTTTCGGCGCATGCAATGCGGATCTTTACGCTGAATGTGCTGAGCGTGCCGGACCAGAGTTGCATGGGTCGTCTCCGACGTTGACCACGGAAACCCTAGCCCTCGCCGACGGGCGTTGCAATTACGCTGGGGGGCGCGACTCGACTGGGCTTATTCGAATCCGACAAACGAAGCCACTTCATCCACCGCTCTGCGCTGCGAGATCACTGCGTTCGCCGGAAAGCTGTCGTCGGGATAGCCCATCGCCACGCAGATCATGATCACCTGATCATCCGGAATGCCGGCGTGCTCGCGCACGACGGGTGATTGCATGATGCCCTGACTGTTCACCACGGCCCCCAAACCTTTGGACCACGCTGCCGTCACGAGCCCGTTGACCAGCGCGCCGCAATCGAATTGCGCGACGTCGCCGCCCTGCAGTTCCTTGTCATAGGTGACGACGACCGAAACCGGCGCATCGAACTGGCGAAAGCCGCGCATCACCCAGTCCTGGCGTTTCTCAGCGTCGTGCCGCTCGATACCCATCGCCTGAAACAACTGCACCGCGATGTCGATCTGACGCTGACGATGCGCGCCCTGGTAGGCGCCGTGGGAGCGGATCTCGCGTGACGGTGCAACGCCCGCGAGATTGCGTTCGGTATTACCCTGTCGAACCTTATCCAGTACCTCACCCGTGAGGATGTACAGATGCCACGGCTGGGTATTCATGGAGGAGGGCGATCGGATCGCCATCGCAACAACCTCTTCGAGAACTTCACGCGGCACCGGTTCTGGCTTGTAACCTCGAATGCTCCGCCGTCCCATCACAACCTGTTCAAATTCCAATTGAGAAAACCTCCCTCGTTGATGTCGTTTGCCGGGTCAGGCCGACAGTGTAAGGTATCGGCACACCCATCAGGAGCGTCGCGCCGCGGCGAAAAATCATGGCGAAACATACCGGTCGATGTCTTTGCGGGGAAATTCAGTACGAGTATTCGGTGGAACCGTTGATGGCCGGCGTGTGTCATTGCAAGAACTGCCAGCGCCAGGCCGGGTCCGCCTTCTCGACGTTGTATGGCGTACCCCGCGCCGCATTTTCCATGCGGGGCGAACCAAGGCTCTACAAAGATGGTGACACCGCGAGCGGCAACACGGTTGAGAGATACTTCTGCGGAAATTGTGGGTCGCCCATCTACTCTGCGCTCCCATCGCGCGCCGATATGCTGTTTCTGAAAACCGGCACACTGGACGATACAGCCGGTTTTGCGCCCCAGTTCCAGGCGTGGTGCGACAGCAAACAGGACTGGGTGGAATTGTTGGGGGGCGTACCCGTCATGGCGAAGGGCGGCTAGCGTCACCATGAAAGATCTGAAACTCGGATTGCAGATGGGTTATTGGGGCGCTGGCCCCGACCCGAACATGGTTGCAATCGCCCAGGAAGCCGAAAAACTCGGTTACGACGCGGTGTTCACCGCCGAGGCGTGGGGCTCCGACGCCTTCACGCCTCTTGCCTGGATTGGTGCGCATACCACGCGCATTCGCCTCGGCACCGGCATCGCGCAACTCTCTGCGCGCGCGCCCACGGCGACGGCCATGGCCGCACTCACGCTGGATCATCTCTCAGGTGGCCGTGTCATTCTGGGGATGGGCGTTTCCGGTCCTCAGGTCGTGGAAGGGTGGTACGGCGCCCCCTTTGGCAAACCGTTGGCGAGAACGCGAGAGTATGTCGACATCGTGCGCCAGGTGTTGCGCCGGGAGTCGCCCGTTGTCAGCGAAGGTGAGCACTATCCGCTGCCCTATTCGGGTGAGGGTTCCTGGGGGCTGGGCAAGCCCCTGAAATCCATCACGCATCCGCTGCGAAAAGATCTGCCGATCTTTCTTGGCGCTGAGGGACCCAAAAACGTCGCGATGGCAGCCGAAATCGCTGATGGGTGGCTGCCGCTTTACTACTCGCCGTATCGTCAGGCGGTGTATGCAGATCAGATTGCGCACGCCAAGCCGGGCTTCGAAATCATGCAGGGCGTTGCGGTGATCATCGAGGACGACGTCGAGAAGGCGTTGCAGCCGCTCAAGCACAATCTGGCGCTGTACATCGGTGGGATGGGCGCGAAATCGCGCAACTTCCACAACGAGCTGGTGCAGCGCATGGGTTTCGAGGAGGCCGCCGGAAAGATTCAGGATCTGTTTCTCGCGGGCAAGAAGGACGAAGCCGCCGCGGCGGTACCCACCGAACTGGCCGATGAGATTTCGCTCGTCGGTTCGGTGGCGAGAATCAAGGATCGACTGCAGGCCTGGAAGGAAACACCGGTGACCTCGCTGCTGGTCTCGACGCGCAACATGGGTCAGCTGCGTACCTTTGCCGAGCTCGTACTCGGGTAGTTGTCCTGCACGCTTTCATTTCCCAGCAACTAACGGAAGGATTGATTCGCCATGTCTACTCAGGACCACGAACAGGTTTCGATTTATCCCTTTTCCCCAGAGGATCGTGAGGATCTGCTGCGCAAGGCAAGAGAGTGCGTATTCAACTGGACGACCAAAGACGGGTGGGCCGTGGGTGTGGTGCACGCCTTCGTCTGGCACGAAGGGCGTGCCTGGATCACGTGCGGCACCCATCGCCATCGCATTTCCGCACTGCGGCGCGATCCGCGTTGTTCGGTGGTGATCAGTGGCATTGCAGCACCCGATGGTCCCAACGGCGCCATCACGATCAAAGGCCGCGCCATCATTCACGATGACGAAGCAACCAAGCGCTGGTTCTATCCTGCGTTGGCCCGGGGCCCCTACGGTCGCGGCGGCGGCGAACTGACGCCTGATGCCGAAGCGACAGCGAAAGCGTTCGAGGAGCGTCTCGACTCACCGTTGCGCGTGATCGTCGAGATCGTGCCGGAAAAATGGATCGAACTCGACAGCGACAAGATGGCGCGGGATACCGCCGGAAAACTCTCTGATGACGAGCGCGGGCCGCCGCTGGAAGCGGACGCGAAGCGCATGCCGAAGGAGCTGAAGCGTCGCGGTCTCTCCTGAGTGAGGGTGGCATCGCGTACCGGCACATTAAAACTGCTGGTTCTCAGCGTTTTGAACGTAGTGCTGGTGGCGCCGGGGCTGGCCGGCGCGCCAGCCATCGATCTGACGCGTCACATTGGCCAGTACAGCAACCGCGCCGATGAATCGCCTCTAGACGTCGAATCGTTCTTCGGTGTTGCAGGACCGGCCCGTTTGATCGTCAGCGGCGCAAGCGGTGATGCGACTGTCGTGATTCAACTCAACGCAGTCGATGTGCCTGTCCCGGGCGGCGTGACCGCGACCACC
>JAQBCT010000187.1:0-9603 GCA_032124855.1 Gammaproteobacteria bacterium | reverse complement strand
GGACGTGTCACGATGGCGCGCGCCACGGCGACACGTTGCTGTTGGCCGCCCGACAATTCGCCGGGGCGCCGCTCCCCCAGATCACCGATGCCCAGCGACGTCAGGATATCGAGTGAACGCTGGCGGCGCTCCGACGTGCCTACGCCCTGCAGTTGCATGATGAACTCCACGTTCTCACGCGCCGACAAGACAGGAATGAGGTTGTACGACTGAAATACGAAACCAATTTTATTGAGGCGCAGATCCGAGAGCTGGGTTGTGGACAGATCGTTCAACTCCACGCCGTCGACGAACACCGAACCCGAGGTGGGATGATCCAGGCCGCCGATCAGATTGAGCAGCGTGGACTTCCCGGATCCGGACGGACCGGCGAGGCTGACGAAGTCGCCGCGGGTGACGGAGAAGTCCACCGCATCCAGCGCCTTCACCGGCACACCTTCGTCATTGTAAGTGCGCGACAGCCCGCGACACTCGACGACGGTACCTTCCGTTTTCATCGGATACTCTCCATCAGGTTCCCCTTCTCAATGCGTCCAGCACTTTGACGCGCACCGCGCGCCACGCCGGATAGCCGCTGCCGATCAAGCCAAGAAAGATGGACAGTTCCACCACCAGCACGACGTCGTCCCACATCAGTCGTGGTGTCAGGCGCGAGCCTAAACCCACCATTTCCACGCCCTGGGCGAAATTCGAAAGATCAATTCCGTCCGCAAAGAGAACGGTCAGGCCGATGCCCGCGGCGATCCCGCCGCCCAATCCCAGCAGCATGATCAGCGTGGATTCGACGAGCACCTGTACAACGATCTGACCCGGCCGCATGCCGATGGCGCGCAACATGCCGAATTCGCGCACGCGCTCCATCACCGCGGTGATCAACGTATTCACCAGGCCGAAGGACAGGGCGATCATCACGATGAGAAACAGCACCAGAATTGCAACGTTTGAATATTCGTACATTGCGGCCGCGAGCGGCTCCAGCGCGCGCCAGTCGAGCAATTCGAGCGCACCCACATCGTGCGACACGGCTGCATCCACCGCCGTCTCGTTGGCGCCGTCATTGAGCCTGATCGATACTTCGGTGATGGCCTGGGTATCCAGCAGCTTCTGCAACGCAGCGCGCCCGGTGAAGGCAAACGCCTTCTCGAGTCCGGTGCCCTCCGCGTCGTAACTGCCCACGACCTTGAAGCCCGCTTCGCGATTCAGCCCGTCGGCGCCTTGTGTGATCACCACCACGCGCCGGCCCACTTGCGTGCTCAACTGCGCGAGGAGTTCAGATCCCAGCAGAATGCGCCCATCGTCGGCATCGCGAAGACCTTCGCCGTCGATTGCGACCGTGCCAAGAAATGACTGCGTGCGTTCGTCCTGCGGGCTCACACCCACCAGTGTGACGCCGCGCGTTTCGCGCTCGGACATGATGACCGCCGGCACGCTGACGCGTTGCGTCCAGCCCAGCAGATCGGCTGGGGCGACGGCCGGCTGCCAACCCTCAGCCAGTTCGAAGCCCTGCAGGATCGATGGGTCATCGCGATAACCCGGCGCGTAGAGCTTCATGTTGCCGGTGAGGTTGCGCACGGCACTGTCGCGCATGTCGTACTGCACGCCGCGAATCAGCGCGTTGGTGAGCACCACCGCCGCCACCGCAACGAAGATGGCCGCCAGAAGCATGATGTTGCGACGCCGCTGGCGCCATAGGTTGCGCCAACCCAGCTGTACCAGCAGCTTCATCGGCATCGTCATAGCTGGGTCCTCAGTGCAGTCACTGGCGTCAGTCGAAGCGTTCGCAACGCGGGAATGAATCCCGCCAGCGGCACAGCGATCAGCATCAGCGCGGCGGCACCGAACAGCGCGGGCCATGAGAGCACCGGAAAGATCCGATCCGGCAGATTCAATGTTTTAAACGCGGCACCCACATCGGCGCCCAGCGGAATGCCCACCTGCGCCAGTGTGAGTACCAGCGCCACACTCAGGGCGGCGCCGATCATCACACCGAACAGCGCAAGCCACAGCGCTTCGAGTTCCAGCATGGCGAGGATGCGATGCGGCCGCATGCCGATGGCCATCAGCATGCCGAACTCGCGCACACGCTCGAATACCGTCATGGCAAACGTGTTGAATACGCTGAACGTAACCAGCAATGCGACCAGGCCGAACATGATGAACTGACCGGCCATCTTCAGATCGATCATCTGTTCGATATCGGGCATCAGTTCCTGCCACGTCACCCAGCGCAATCCCGGCTCGGGCAACGCGGCCATCAATGCGTCGACCTCACCGATACGATCCAGGCGCACGACGATCATGTGCGCTTCATCGCCGAAGCCGAATGCTTCCTGAAATGTCGCGAGCGGCATCTGCATCACCGTGCGGTCCACATCGTTAATGCCGGTCTCGACGATGCCGACCACCACGCCCGCCATCGCCGCCACACCACCGTCCCGCGCAGTCCCGAGCACGACCACTTCATCACCGAGACCGGCGCCGAGATTGCGCGCCAGCGCCGATCCGATGACGACATCGTGGGGACCTTCCAGGTAGCGGCCTTCCCGGACAGCCGCCGGCAACGTTGAGAGTCGGCGCTCGGCATCGGGATCAACACCCATCATCTGGGCGGCGAAACTCTTCTCACCCACCGCCACCAGGGCGAACGCCTGCGCGCGCTGTGCCACGGCGGCAACGCCCGGTTGCGCGGCAATCGCACGCGAAATCGTCGTCGCATCCTGCAGGGTGTGACGCAGCGAGGGATCATCCGCGTAGCGGGGGTGCTGCAGCTGTACGTGTCCCACCAGCAGGCGCGCTGCATTGTCGATCATCACATCGAAGGTACCCACCGTCGCTGAACGGGCGACCACGATCAGGAATACGGCGAAGGCCACGCCGCCGCTGGTGAGCCACGTGCGGCGCCGATTGCGCCACAGATTGCGCCATGCGATGGCGACGATCAGCGGCGTGCCGCGTGGACGCCGCGCCGAGCCCGCGGCGGGCAGTGCAGTCGCAGCTTCACGTGGCACGCAATGCCTCCACGGGTTGAATGCGGCGCACACGCCACGCGGGAATGACTGCCGAGATTTGTGCGGCGATCAACATGATCACCACTGGTGGTACGAACACCTGTGCGCTGATTTGCGCATACATCCGGTCGGGCATGAACATCGCGGCCAACAGTTCGCCGGCGTCACCCATCGGGATGCCGATCACCGCAACCCCGGCGAGGATCGGCAATGACACCGCCAAGCCACCCGCAACGCCCAGCAATGACATCCAGAACGCCTCAAGGTGCAACATGCCGATGATCGCGCGCGGGCGGGTGCCGATGGCCAGCATCACGCCGAATTCCCGAGTGCGTTCAAATACCACCATGATGAAGGTGTTGACGATGCTGAACGTGACGATCAGCGCGACCAGCGCGAACAACAACTGTCCACCCATCCAGTCGAGCTGAATCGCCTGTTCGACCTCCGGCACCAGCTGCTGCCACTCCAGCACCGCTTCACCCTCGGTGACGACCCCACGCACACTTGCGGCAATCGCGGCTGACGACGTGGCGCTGGCGCGCACGACGATGGCGTGGGATTCGTCGCCCAGCGCGAATGCCTCACGCACCGCAGCGATGGGTAACTCGATCAGTCCTCGGTCGATCTCGGTCTGACCCGAGGCGAATACGCCGACAATTGTTGCCGCCAGCGCAGCGACGCCGCCGGTGGCATCGGTACCCAGCAACACGATTTCATCACCTACCGCCACGCCGAGATTGCGCGCCAGCGCCACACCGAGAAACGCTTCAACGGTGTTCGCGTTCGCATCCAGGTAACGACCGTCGACGATCATCCGGGTGAGGCTGGATACCGTCGCTTCATGCACTACATCGATACCCATCAGCTGACCGGCGAAGCTCTTCTCCCCGGCCGAGACGAGCACGAAGGCCATCACGCGTTCGGTTGCCGCATGCACCCCGGCCACGCCCCGCACGCGTTCAACCAGTGCCGCAGAGTTGGGAACCGTCTGCCGGATATGCGGATCATCGAGATAACCGGCGCGCTGGATCTGCACATGCCCCGACAGCAACGCCGTCGCGCTGTCGATCATCGTGTCGTAGCTGCCCAGCTGCACGCCGCGCATGAATGCCAGGAGCGCAATGGTGAAGCCGATGGCGCCGGCTGTCAGCCAGGTGCGGCGCCGGTTGCGACCCAAATTGCGCAAGGCAATCGACGCGACAAGCCACGAGCCGTCACGCGGCGGCGCCGCTGCGCCGGTTGCGCGATCGACGGCAACGGCCGCATCACTCATGGGGCGCGGCCCGACTTCAATGCGAACACCGTGAACAACCCATCGTCGACTTCGATATCGAACGACATCTTGCTGTACACGATTTCGGTCCAGTGATCCGGTGTGTCGAGATCGTTCATACGGATGCGGGTGGCAAAGGTGCGGCCGCCGAGTTCGCCGATCTCAGTTGCTTCGAGGCGCTTCAACGGCTGCATCGCCTGGTCGTAGTAGGTCTGTTCAATCAGCACGAAGTCGTCGCGCAGCAGCAGCTCTTCACGGCCCCACACCACAGGCGCATCGTCGTGGGGGGTGGCGTGAATACGATAGAACGTGTGTCCGTCCCGCTGCTGCTCATCCACCAGCGCGAGGGTGTACTCGGTGAGCAGCTGATCCGTACGCGACAGGTCGTTGTACGAAAAATCGGATCCGGCCCAGTCCTGCGCCATCATGCTGTACGGCAGACGGATCACCCGATTCAGTTTCGGTGTGAACGTCCACATCTTAGGACCCTGCTTCAACGTGGCATTGCCGGCATCCTTCGCCGGCTCGGTGAAGCGGATCAGCGCATCCTCACGACCCCGCGTCCAGGCGACGAGCGATGAACTGCGCTGCCACTCCGGACGATGCACCGTCATGGACATCTCGGCGGAGGAGCTCTTGCCGCGCGTCAGATCGATGGCGGCTGCCACCAGATCATGGGCGCGCTGGTCAACCTCGCTGGCCGGAGCCGACATGGTGCCCGCAAGCGCCATCACGCAGGCGAGTAGACGTGCTATCACGAGCAGCATCCTTTCTTATAGATAACCCACAGTAAGGCCGTCTTCGAATTCGTTCCACAATGCCCGCTCTTCGTCACGCGGCGCGTGGAGCACGTGCGCCGGCGTATCGAACACTGCCGTGGACCGCGACGCGGGAGAGTATGGGACCCAGTCGGCCAGCGCAGCGGTTTTCGGATGTCCACCGCGTGCAAAACTCAACCACGCATCCTGGACAGTTGCGCTGAGCGCGGCCGTGCCTGGTCGTTTGCCGAAGAATTCGTGCGCGGCTTCGCTCATGGCATAGGTGCCCCAGACATAGCCGATGTCGATGGCATGACACGATTCGAGATATCCGTCCATCGCACTGGATTGCACCGAAAACGAATACTGATACGCGTCGCGACCGCGCGCGGCATACGCTTCGGCGAGGCGGATGCCGGGCATACGAAACACGCGATCCGTTTCCACGGCCGCGAAGACGTCCACCGGTGCGATCGCTTCGCCGCGCGCGTCGCGCAGCTCCCGGTAACCTTCAACCACGTGGCCGAGGTCGACCCCCGGCGCGCGGGCTCGCAGTTGCTTCATCATTCCCGCGTCATCGAGCTTGGCACTGCCAGGATCCATTGCAGTGAACAGGCGCCATTCATCGCGACAGGCCCCGACCAGCACAGCCACCTCGTCCGCGCCGCCGGCGCGGACGCGATCGATCGGCAACTGCGGCATCACTGCGCCGTCGATGCACGGCTGAAATACCATGCCGCCCATCGCGGCGGCGTGCAGCGCACCTTCGGTGACGAGTTTTCCGGGTTCGATGGCCAGCAACTTGTCGACGTCGTCGTTGGCCGACAATCCCAAACGCTTCAGAAATCGTTCGGCGACCTCGACAGATCGCTCCAGCGTATAGGCCGTGCTCGCCGCACCGCTTTGCGGGATGGCTTTGTGGAAGAGACCGTCGGCCGCCGGCATGCCAAGCAATGCACCGACACTCATACCGCCTGCAGATTCGCCGAAGATCGTGACGTTCCCGGGATCGCCGCCGAACGCCGCGATGTTCTCACGCACCCAACGCAGCGCCGCGATCTGATCGAGCAGGCCCTCGTTGCCCGTGGCGGGAATGCGCCCTCCGGATAACTCGTTCAGATTCAGAAAACCCAGCGCGCCCAGGCGATAGTTCACGCTGACCACCACCACATCGCCGCGCGCCACCAGATGGCGGCCGTCATACATCAGCGACGAACCACTGCCGCCAGTGAAACCGCCACCGTGAATCCACACCATCACCGGGCGTTTGCCGCCATCCACGGCTGGCGTCCACACGTTCAGCGCGAGACAGTCCTCGCTGCGATCTGGCGCACCAGCGTCGAAGGCAAACGACAGCGGTCCCGCCGCAGGCAGTCGCATCTGCCAGGCGACGTTGCCGTACTGCGTGGTTGCACGAACCCCGGACCAGGCTTGCGGCGCCTGTGGCGCGCACCAGCGTTGCGCACCAATGGGCGCCGCAGCAAACGGAATGCCCTTGAATGCCTGCAGGCCATCATGCTCATTGCCCTGCACTTTGCCGTATTGCGTTTCAACGATTGCCATCGCGCATTCCTGTTTGAGTGTTGTGTCTACAGAACGGGTCCATCACACCAGCGCCTGGGCCCGCGCCGCGTCCTCGCGCACCGATTCCGGACTGCCCAGCATCTGCCGGTTGAAGCCGATGCGCTTGAACCAGTAGTGCAGACCCACCAGATCGGTGAAGCCCATGCCGCCGTGCACTTCGGTTGCGGTCTTCGCCACAAACGTACCTACCTCGCTGATATGCGCCTTGGCATGACACGCCGTGACAGTCGCTTCGTCGGGCAGCGCATCCAATGCATAGGCGGCATACCACACCAGGGCGCGACACGGCTCCAGCGAGGCAGCCATTTCGGCGCACATATGCTTCACCGCCTGGAACGAGCCGATCGCCCGGCCGAACTGTTCGCGCGTCTGGGCGTAGGCCACGGCCTGATTCAGCATATTCTGCGCGGCCCCCAGCGTGTCCGCCGCCAGCATCACGCGGCCCACGTCGATGAGTCGTCGCACCACCGCGGCATCCTTGCTGCCCTCCAGCAGTTCGGCTTCCACGCCATCGAACGTCAGCTCACCCGTCGGGCGCGTCGCATCCACGGTGGCCAGGCGCCGGGCCGTCAACCCCCGGGCGTTGGCAGCAACGATGTACAGACGCTGCTTGCGATCCGCCACCACATGAACATCTGCCGCGAAGTCGAGCGCAAACAGGCTGCGACCGTGCAGGCGGCCATCCTTGCAATCCACCCCAGCACCTTCGCGCGCCCCTGTCTGTTCCGCCAGCGCAATGGACGCAGTGAGTTCGCCAGAGGCGATGCCCGGCAGCCAACGGGCCTGCTGAGCCGCGCTGCCAGCCTGCTGCAATGCCAACGGCACCAGCACAGACGAACCGATGAACGGCGCGGCCGTGACGTGATGGCCCAGCGCTTCGGCGACCAGCGCCGCATCCAGCAGCGACAATCCCACACCGCCCTGCGTTTCGCCGATGACAAGCCCGGTCACGCCCAATTCAGCAAGCCCCGTGATGACATCCTTCGCGCGCATGTCGCTGCCCGTGGCAAATTCACGCGACCGCTCGAGTCCGGCACTGGTCCTTAAGTACCGGTTCACCGAATCCTGCAGCAGCACTTGTTCTTCAGAGAGTCCAAATTCCATCGCGCAGTCCTCAGGCCTTGGCCACTTTGGGTTCACGCGGCATGCCGAGGCCGCGCTCGCTGATGATATTTTTCTGAATCTGCGACGTGCCGCCGCCGATGATCAGGCCCAGGAAAAACATGTAATGGTGCTGCCAGCTGCCGCTGTCGCGCAGCAGGGGCGTGTCGCCGAACAGCAGGCCGATTTCACCCATCGCATCGATGCCCAGGCGCTCCAGTTCATGACGCAGCTCGGTGCCCTGCAGTTTTACAATCATCGCCGCGATGCCCGGGTTCTGTTTATTCACTTGAGCCGAGAGCAGGCGCAGATCGTTGGCGCGCAGGGCCATCACCGCACCCTGAATTTGCATGAGGCGATCGCGGAACAGCGGTTTGTCGATCACCCTCGTGCCGTCGATGGTCTCGCGCTTCATCAGATCAATCAGCGCATTCAAACGGCTCAGCATGACGTTGGGATCTGCCAGCGAGCCGCGCTCGTGGCGCAGGATGGAATTCGCCACCTTCCAACCCTCACCGCGCGCGCCGACGATCTGTCCTTTCGGCACCCGCACATCGGTGAAGAACACTTCGTTGAAGTTGCGGTTGCCCGTCATATCCACCAGCGGGCGGATATCGATGCCGGGGGTTTTCATGGAGAACAGCAGGAAACTGATGCCCTGGTGTTTTGGCGCATCCGGTTCTGTGCGCACCAGACAAAAGATCCAGTCAGCGAGGTGCGCCGTACTGGTCCAGATCTTCTGGCCGTTGATCACCCACTCATCCCCATCGAGAACCGCGGCGGTACGCAGGCTGGCCAGATCGCTGCCGGCACCCGGTTCCGAGTAGCCCTGACACCACACCAGCTCGCCGCGCAAGGTGGGTGCGATGAACTCCTTCTTCTGCGCCTCGCTGCCAAGCTCCAGCAGCGTGGGCACCAGCATGGAGATGCCCTGACCGCCGAGACCGGTGGATACCTGCGCTCTCGCAAACTCCTCGGCGATGATGCGCGATTTCAGAATATCGGGTTGCGCGCCATGGCCGCCGTATTCCTTCGGAATCGTGCGCGCGGCATAACCGTGATCGATCAGCGTGCGCTGCCAGGCCAGCGCATCCGGCGAACGCATGCCGCCGCCGCGTGACGCGGCGTCGCGGTGCTCGTCCAGAAACGCGGCCACCTCGGCGCGAAACGTCTCGTACGGCTTGCTATATGACAGATCCATGAAATGCTCTCCGCTTCAATGCAACGATTCGTCAGGCCGCGCCCAGCAGCAACGGCGCAAGCTGTTTGCGCTGGTGCGGGGCATCACCGAACGCATACTGCAGCCACAGCGCGCGCCGCAGATACAGCTGCGCGTCGCATTCATACGTAAATCCGAAGCCACCGTGAAACTGCACGGCGCGGTCGCCGGCAAAGGCGAAGGCATCGCAGGCCTGGGCCTTGGCCATGCGCACCGCGATTTCCACATCGGCACCCTGCGCCGCGCACGTGGCCGCGTGATAGACATGTGAACGCGACCGTTCCAGGCCGATCAGAATATCCGCGCAGGTGTGTTTCAAGGCTTGAAAGCTGCCGATCTTGCGCCCGAATGCACTGCGCGTATTGAGATATTCCACCGTGAGTTCCAGCACGCCTGCAATGCCCCCGGCTGCTTCGGCCGCAAACAACAGCAGCGCGGCGTCGCGGATACCCGCCAGCGCACGCGTGGCGCGGGGAATCAGTCGTTCCGCAGAAACACTGATGCCGGAAAGATCCAGACAGTAGACCCGTCGCGTTTCGTCGATCACCGTTTCGCGCCGCAATGCGGTCGTTGGCAGATCGGCGCGCTGTAGCACCACCAGGGCCGGAGCGCCTTGGTGGGCAACGGACACCAGTAAAAGATCCGCCACCGCCGCGT
>JAQBCT010000186.1:0-12061 GCA_032124855.1 Gammaproteobacteria bacterium | reverse complement strand
AATTCCTTGAAAGTGCATTCGGATCTACGCTCTACGTATGCACAAAGGGAGGGCATGCGATGAATTGGGATGCGATTGGGGCGATCGGGGAAATAGTCGGGGCGTTGGCGGTGGTCGTGACGCTGGCGTACCTGGCGCTGCAGATCAGGGCGTCGACAAAAGAGTCGGAGGCCAACGCATTTACGGTGACCGGTGCGCAGTTCAACGTGACTCTAAGTCACCTCATGGAGCACGCCGACGTGTGGGCCAAGGGAAACGCGGGAAGCGAACTGAGCGCGGCGGAGCAGATCGTGTTCGATGCGCTCGTGAAGTCGCGGAGCGATCAGCACTTTTTTGCGTTCGCTAGAAACGTGGTCCGCGGCAGCGGTCACGAACAACTCCACGTGGGTGGCCTGGCGCTGTTCTTCCATTAGTATCCGGCCGCCTATCTGAGATGGCGGATTCAAGAGCAATCGATCGCCGTATCCCGTAAACGGCTCGGTGTGCGGGAGGGCATGGGGGCGGAATGGGTTCGCCGCATCACCGATGCGGTGGCCGCGCTGGAGGGGATGGAAGAATCGGGGACGTGAACGACGCCGGCCAATGGCGCTGGGACTTTGTGCCGACCCGTGTACCGACGCGCCGAGCAGGGTTTGCGGAGGAGCCTTTCGGGCTCAATGGCCCTTTCCGTTCGCGCGCCTCCCGCAGACAACGCCCGACGTCCTACAACGGCGGCAATTCCATCAACTCGATTTGTGTAGGTTGGCGCGTAGGTAGAAGCAGAAAGACGTCAAAAATACTATGTATTTCAATATGTTAGAGGAATTTTTGGCGGAGAGGGAGGGATTCGAACCCTCGATGGGCTATTAACCCATACACACTTTCCAGGCGTGCTCCTTCAGCCGCTCGGACACCTCTCCAGTCTTCACAATGGGTGGCAACCCAAACCAGCCACACCCCGGCGCACGAGTCCGCTGCTGCCGCTGCTCCCTTCCAGGCCTGACGGGGTTCACAACCTGTCGTCGCGAGGGGACCGGAGTGGGTCGCCATTGAGGGGCGCTATGCTAACCCACGCTGCGTCAGCTACCAACTGAACCACGCATTGCGCACTGCCGAAATTGTGGCAGGACCTATTGACGCGCGAGGCGTACTTCCAGTGAGGCGGCCGCGTCGCTGGTTCGAAACGGATTGATGTCGATTCCGCCGCGACGCAGAAATCGCGCGTAGACGGTCAAATGTTCCGGGGCGCACCGCGCCATGATGTCGACGTAAATCTGCTCGACTGTGGTCTCGTGAAACGCCGCGTGATTGCGAAACGATACGAGATAGCGCAGCAGCGACGCGGGCGGGATCCTTCGCCCGACATATTGCACCAGCACGCTCGCCCAGTCGGGCTGGCCGGTGACCGGGCATTGGCTCTTGAACAGATGCGTATGCAGGGTCTCGCGAACGGTGACCTTCTCGGCGTCGACTTCGAGCATGTCGGGACACCAGTGATAGACCTCGACATCGATATCCAGCGCGTCTAGCGGCTTGCCGGGCAGATTGGCGATGGGATCAGGCGACTGATTGGGATCCAGCAGGTTCACCATCACCGGCGCACGAAAAGCCACCGCCAGATCCGAGTTCAGCGTCGTCAGCAGCTCGGCGCGCGTCGAGAAGATGGTCTGTGCAAAAGAGTTCAGGTACAGCTTCAGCGACTTACTTTCTACAATGCAGGCGGAGTTGCACGGCACGCGCAATTTGACGATTGCGACATTCGGTCGGCCCTTGCCGTTCAACCACGAGAATTCATAACACGTCCAGGCATCATCGCCGTGAAACGGCAGTGCACCCACGTCCATCGCCGAGCGCTGCGGCGCGCGTTCAATCGACCGCAGCAGCGACGGGGTATACGTGGTCACCGCCTCGACTAGTTTTCCCAACGGCAGATCGTGGGGGAGCACAGATGCCATGGATTGCCAACAACACGACTGGATCTCATCACTAAAGCGAACCCATGAAGGGGAGTCAACTCAAGCCGACGGACGGCATGATTGAGCAGGCAGCAGGCGCGGCGAACCAATGCAATCGGGGCGACGGGCGAGGTTTACGGCAGCGGTGCATCGGCCTACAGTCAAATTGCAGCCCCGCAGAGAGCGAAGATGATTCGGTTCACAACCCAGGTCGAAGAACGGGAACTGGTGGCGGCCGTGCACGCCACCGGCCGCGACCGAGTAAAGCGATTTATCCGTCAGCTGCTGTTGTACAAAGACGACCAGATCCTGCTCGAGGAATGCGCCGACATGGTGCTCGAAGAACTCGAGCGTCGCGCGTCACCGAAGCCACCGTAACGGTTCCCGCCGACGCATCGGCGTCAGGCGAAATCCTCAGTTGTACTCGCCGACGCGGTACATCATATCGATCGCCGGATACTCCCCTGCGGTCGCTTCGAGACGCAATCGGCGAGAGAGCAGCAACTCGATCAGCACCGCACTGGTGCGGGTAAATGTCTGATACGTGTAGCGCACGAACAGCCGCTCGTTGATGCGCTTGGCCGCCACCACCGCCAGTTCTTCCGTGCTGCCGCCCGTTGCCGTGAGTTCATCGATTCCCGTGATGTTGCGAATTTCATCGATCACGGGCGCGGCACCCTTCAATCCCAGCGCAACCGCGGCACCTGTCATGTCGTTGCCTTGCTCGCTGTCGGCGCCGGCCAGCGGTCTGCCCAGCACCAGATACGACAACGCCTGCGCCTCGGACATCTGCGGCTCGGAAAACAGTGTGGTCTCAATGTTGCGTGCGGGACCCTGCACATGCGCGCCGACGACAACGGTACTGCCCGCCTCAGTAATCGTGCGCGTGGCCTTCGCGTCAACGAATGGATTGTCGGGCGGGCCGTTGTAGATGAGCCGACCTGATTGGATCGCCAGTGTCTGGCCGTACGCCGTGAAGCTGCCCTCGACCAGCGTCACGGTGCCGTTCAACTGCACCAGCCCCGACGGTGACTGCCGCAATCGCAGCTGACCATCCAGCCGCGTCTCGAGACCAAAGGCGCTGAACTGCACGTCATCGCCCAGCACGAGCTCGAGATCCACGCGCACGCGCGTGGCCCCCACGCGCTGCTCCACCCGATCCACCACGATCACATCGTCGCTCACCGCAACCGTTCCTTCCGGCAACTCAGTTAACTTGATGAGCGCTTGCGGAATATCGACACGACCCTTGAGCGAAGCGAGCGCCGCGCGCCACTCGAGCTTCAACTGGGCATCGATCTGCGCATCCGCATCGGTGACATGCAGAGGTAGCTTTGTCGCCGTGAATTGCGCCTGCAGATGGCGGCTGGCGTCAAACAGATCCACGAAGGTGCCTGCCACATCCAAGCGGCCACCAGCCGCGGTCTTGGCGGAGCCTTCGAAGGCCAATGCCGTCAGGCTGGTCATTTCGATCGCAATCGCCACATCGGCGAGCTCGAGATGCGGATCCACCAGAACGACGCGCCCGCTCTGTAAGCGCAGCTGCCCTGTCAGCAGCGGCGCACCGAGCGTTCCTGCCAGCGCCAGTTGCCCTCCCAGCGATCCATCGACAGCACCCACGCGGCGACTGAGCGACGCGAGCATGCCGAGATCCGAGACTTGCAGGGCAAGCGTGCCGTCGAGTGAAGCATCCGCGGCGAAGCCGCCCACGTTCGCAAGCAGCTCGAGCACCGGAATGTCGTCCCGAACCGCTCGCAGTGCCACCTTGCTGCGATTGTTCACGACATCGATCGACAACGTTGCCTGTGGCAGTCCGATCAGGTGGGCCTCGGCTGCGTCACCGCGATCCATCACACCCAAGCCCTCAGATTCCAGGGTGGCACCGCCCTGCCAGCCATCCGCTCCCAAGACCAGATTCCAGCGCCCCGACAATGTGCCCGATAGTTCGGGCAGCGTGGGCACGTACTGATTGACGGTTGAAACGGTGAACGCCTGCAGCGACCCCACCAGACGGACCGCCGCCGCATCGCGGGCTAAGGTATCAACGCAGACCCGCCCCGCCGCCTCCGGGCGCAACCAGCAATGGGCTGACACACTGAATTGGTCCGCCCCGATTATGCCCGCCACCGCCTGGTCGAGATGCCACGTCTCACTCGCCAGCGTGAGCGCCGCACCGGGCGCCATTTCCAGTCGCCACAGTCCTGCCTCGTCACGTGCTGAGACCGTCACGTCACCGCGCTGTTCGCCCAGCAACCACTGCGCCCGCGTCGAGAAATCGGTCAGGCGGCCCCGCACATCGAGGCGCACCGCGTCGAGTTGAACACCCATCCCCGTGACCTTTGCCAGAGTCACTTCTGCACTACCACGCCTTCCCGCGCGGATGTCGAGCGCCAACTGGCCCTCGCCAATCGACCAATCGCGAAATCCCAGGCGCGAGGTTCGCAAACTCGCATGGATTTCCGGATCGTCGATTGCGCCGTCCATATCGATGCTGCCCTGCAGATCGCCATCGATCGTCGGTACCAGGGCGCCGAGTTCCGGCAGTTCCAGCGTTGCGCGGCCCGAGATGCGGTAACCGTCCCAATCCATCACGACGTGGGCACGGTTCTCTCCCGCCGCCAGCTCCAGCCCGGGCGTCGACCAGACAGTTTCATCAAGGCGCGCACTGCCGTGCGCGGCGAACGGAGAATCGTTGAGCGTGCCGCGGAGCGATGCAATCGATACCAGCAAATGCGATGGCTCCCACTGCACCACTGCACTTCCCGAAAGCGCGCCCGACAGTTCCGCTCGCAATACCGCCGGATCCACATCGGTCAAGGTGATTTCGAGATCCGCGCGTGGCTGCGGAGAGCGCACGATGCTGCCCACCACGGTCGCGCGACCATTGGCCGAGTCGACAGACGCCTGCGTCACATCCAGTGCATCCAACGACCCGCGCACCGTTGCGCGGATCCTCATCGGCGCAGCATCAGCCAACGCAACCGTTGCGTTGGCGGTCGCGATGAATTCCTCGAGCGTGCCCTGCACCGCCAGGACGAGATCCGTTACCGCTACACGCTCATCACGCCATTCCGGGATCGCCACGTCGCCATTGAATACGGGGTCCACGTTTCCCAACACATCCAGATGGCCGCGGACACTGCCCGTCACCAGACCGGACACTTGCGCATCCAACCGCAGATGCGCCAACGCGCCGGCGAGTTCGACGTGCGCCGACAGATCCGGGGCGTGCCATACCACGTGTACGGCCCCGCTGATTGGCAGATCCGGCTGCGGAATCACGCTCAAGTCGCCGCTTAGCACAAACGCATCCGCTGCAACCACGAACTGCCGCAACGTGTACTGCGCGCCGTCGAAGCTGACGGCACCGTGCACGTCAGGCTCGTACTGCTGGGCCAGGCCACTCACCGCGAGCCGACCCAACTGCAACGATTCAACCGCCACAGCGAACGGTAATGCAGGCAACTCGATCGCCAGCGGCCGCTCCCGCGACGCGGGCGCGCCAGTAACGACCGACACTTGCGCCACAGACAGCCGTTTCAGCACAAGCGTGTCGCGGATCAGCGAGACGCCCCAGGCGGGGATGATCTCGATCGTGCGCATCTCGACGATTGATTCGCCCACCTCGCTGCGCAGCCGTGCGATGCGCACGCCCGTGAGCAACGTGCCGTCGATGCCGTCAAGCGTCACGGGCACGCCACTCGCTGCGAGCGCGCGATCGATCAACCAGCGCGTGCCCGTCGTGCTCGCGGCCAGCAGCACGGCCAACACTGCACCCAGCAGCAGCGAGCTGGCGAACAGACCGATGATCGTTTGAATCAGGCGCTTCAAAGATCGGGACCGATCACGATGGCCAGGCGCCATTCGACGTTTTCGTCCTCCAAAGGGTGGCCCACATACACTCGAATGGGACCTACCGGGGACTGGTAGCCAATGCCGGCGCCCACGCCGGTGAAAAACTGCGGCCTGTCATCGTATGCGGACCCCGAATCGACGAACGCAGCGATGCTCCACTTGGGTCGAAACTCGTAGTCTAGTTCCAGCGAGCCGGTGAGCAGATAACTGCCGCCGACCACATTGCCGTTCACCTCTGGCCCCACCGACTGGTATGCGTAGCCGCGAATGCTGGTATCACCCCCTGCAAAAAACCGTACGGTGGGCGGCAACGCATCGAAGTCGTCCTTCCACGTAGCGCCCAGATCGGCGCGCACGATGGCCCGGACGCGCTCACTCAGCCCGTGCACGAGCTTGCCGGCCACGAGCACCTGCGCGAAGTCGGTATCGGATCCGAGGGCTTGTGTGGCACCTCGCATCGTAACCTCGACGCGGTGCCCCGCCGTGGGACGGATCGGACGGTCGCGCGACACCCGCCCGAGGGTCGAGCCGAACAGCAGCAGATTACTGACACCCGACTCATGCGCGATGGTGAAGTCTTCGCGCGTCAGATCGGCGAAGTCGGTTTCAGTCCAGCCGCCGCGCGGATAGGTGTGCCGCACACCCAGTCGCGAGATATCGCTGCTCGATGTGTCGGTGTCGAGGTGCGCAATGCCGGCGTCAAAAGCGAACCAGTCGTTGAGCGGATTCTTGTGCGGAATTCGGTATTCGGCATCGAGCGAGGAATTGCCGCGCGAGAGCACGGTATTTACAGACACCCTGTGGCCCGCCGAGTTGAACAGCGCGTTGTTGGCCACCGCGCGCAAACGCGCACCGGTATCCGTCGCATATCCCGGGCCAACCGAATAGGTCCAGGGCGGCGCGCGTGGCGTCAGCTCGATGCGCACGGCAATGCGATGATCCACCGCCGCCTCGCTATCGGCGATCACCGTCGTGCGTCGGAAATAGCCGCTTTCAGCCAGGTTGCGTCGCAGTTTCGCAAGCAGCGCGCCGTCGTACGGATCACCGGAGCGAATCGGAATGAGCTGGTCCAGCAAGCGTCGATCCAGCGCATCACCCACGACCTCGATGTCACCGAACACGAACCGCGGACCGCCCGCCAGTTCGAGGTCAACGACCGCGCTGTGGCGCGCAACTTCGACGCGCACTTCGCTGCGCACGAACTTCGCATCGAAGTACCCGAGCACGCTCGCATCCTCGAGCAGGCCGCGCTTGATCGCCTCATAGCGACCATGGTCGAGTCGTTTCCCAAGCAACGCTTGGGCGCCGGTCACGCGCGAAGCAATGGAGGCCTCGCTGCCAAGCGGCTGATCAATGGTGATGAGGAGCTTCTCGACTAGGACTGGCTCGCCGCGATCGATCGTCAGTTCGGCTACCCAGCAGCCATCCGCCGGAAAATTCAGCGTCTTTTCGATGTGCGCGCTGTAGTAACCCAGCGCTTCCAGTGCCGCGGCAACTTCCGCATCGACTTCCCGATACTCCCATCGAACCAGCCACGCCGGGGCGTCGCAGGACAACTCGGACAATCCCAAGTGCGCCTCGATGTTGGCAACCTGCCGGGTCGAGACACCGGTGAGGCGCACCTCTGCATCCACAGAGGCACACGCGAACGCCAGCCCCAGCGCCAGCCCGCGTGTCGCGCGCACACTCATCCTCATCCCTCTCGACAAAACTGCTCCAGATGATTGACTGCCCCGCATCGCTCACCGTGGCACGGTTCACTAGGGGCCGATGCTGATCCGATGGGGCGACACGCGAGCGGCCGGCATGATACCCCACGTGCGGGGACGCCCAATCCGCGATCGAATTCATCACTCCGAACCACGTAGACTGTCACCCATGCGAATCGTTCGAGCCTGAATCGATATGCGGCGCCTGATGGCGTGGAGCCTTTTCATTGCAGCGATGGCCATCGCTGTCGTTCTTGTCATGCGCACGATATTGCACCGACCCGTCCCGATCGCTGCGGTGGACGCTGCGTTGCTGGATGTTGATGGAGCGGCGATCGCCCAGCATCTTGGCGAAGCCATCCGATTCCAAACCGTATCCAATCAGCCCCCCGAGCCAATCGACGCCACCCAGTTCGAGGCCCTGCTGGTGTGGATGAACGTGGCCTACCCGGGGGTGGCATCACATCTGGAGCAGCGTCGCATTGGTTACAGCGCATTGCTCACCTGGCACGGCAGCGATCCCAGCCTGCAGCCGATTCTGCTGACGGGGCACTATGACGTCGTGCCTGTGATCCCTGGCACCGAACCGCTGTGGAAACAGCCACCGTTTTCGGGCGCCATCGCGGATGGTGCGGTGTGGGGGCGCGGGGCGCTGGACGACAAGAGCGCCGTGATTGCCATGCTCGAAGCCGCAGAAGGGTTGCTGCAGCAGGGATTTTCCCCGCAACGCACGATCTATTTCAGCTTTGGCCACGATCAGGAGTTAGGTGGTGCGCACGGCGCCGCAGCCATCGTTGATCATCTGCGCGCGCAGAACGTGCGCCTGCTGTGGACACTGGATGAAGGCTCGTTTCTGTTGCGCGACATCATCGCCGGCGTCAACCAGATGATCGCCCCGATCAACGTCGCGGAGAAAGGCAGTCTGACACTGAATATTGTTGCCACGGGCCAGGGGGGAAACTCCTCGATGCCACCCCCCCGTACGGCCGTTGGCACGCTCGCACAAGCGATTACTACGCTGGAGGAGAATCCTCTGCCCGGCAAATTGGACGGCCTCAGCGGGCAGATGTTTGACGACATCAGCCGTTTCATGCCGTTCGGTACTCGCCTGTTGTTCGCCAATCGTTGGCTGTTCGGGCCGCTGCTGGAACGCCTGCTGAGCGAATCGAGCTTTGGCAATGCCATGCTGCGCACCACCACCGCACCGACCATGCTCACGGGCAGCCCGAAGGAGAATGTGCTGCCCATCGAAGCGGTCGCCGGGGTCAATTTCCGTATTCACCCGCGCGACACGGTTGAAAGTGTCACCGCTTTCGTCACGAATCTGGTAGCTGACGAACAGGTGAAGGTGCGCGCCGCTGGCGCCGGCGCCAATGCCACGCAAGTATCCAGCTGGAACGCCATTGGATTTTTCACGATTTCCCAGGCGATTCGCGAAGTGTATGGCAATGTAGCCGTGGTCCCCGGGCTCATGGTCGCGGGATCGGATACGCGTCACTATGGTCAAATTGCGGACAACGCGTATCGATTCAATCCGATGGTGGTAAGCCAGGACGATCTCACCGGTTTTCACGGCACCAACGAAAAAATCAGCATCGACAATCTCGTGCAGGCCACCCAAACCTACGCACGCATCATTCGCGGTGGCAGCCAGTCTGCGGTCGCGCCATAACCCAATCTCGACGAGGAGCAAACGAAGTCATGACAGCAGCAACCGCCAAACGGACCGATTCCGACGTACGCAAACAGGTATCGGCCCAGGAATGGGCGCAGCGGCAGAATCTCGCCGCCGCGTATCGCCTCGTCGCCCACTACGGCTGGGACGATATGATCTTCACGCATCTCTCGGCGCGTGTGCCTGGGCCCGACCCACATTTCCTCATCAATCCCTACGGTTTCCTGTTTGAAGAAATCACAGCATCCAGCCTCGCGAAGATCGACATCGAGGGCAACGTCGTGCTGGACAACGGACACCCCGTCAATGCGGCGGGTTTCACGATTCACAGCGCCGTACATATGGCGCGCGAGGATGCGCATGCAGTGATGCATCTGCACAGCGATGCAGGCGTTGCGGTGTCGTGCATGGAGGGCGGCTTACAGCCGTTGAACCAAACGGCCCTGCTGGTTTGCGCAGATGTGGCACACCACGAATACGAAGGCGTTGCGCTGCACCTGGAGGAACGGGAACGGCTGGTTGCAGACCTTGGCAGCAAGAACGCCATGCTGCTGTGGAACCACGGCACGCTTGCGCTGGGACAGACCGTCGCCGAATGCTTCATCCGCCTGTACTACCTCGAGCGTGCCTGCGCGATCCAGGTGGGCGCATTGACCAGCGCCAAGCTGCACCGCCCGTCCGCACCCGCCATCGAGATAACAGCCCAGCTGGGGCGCATGCCCGGCGCGCTGAACGGGCTGGCCCAGCTTGCGTGGCCCGCATTGCGGCGCATGCTCGATCGCCGTGACGCAAGCTACCAGGACTAGGCTCCGTCATGCGCTTTGGAATCAACGGCACGGGCCTCGTACAGCGCGCGTCAATCGACGCGATCACCGCGCATGCGGCGCAGGCCGCGGCAGACGGATTCAAGAGCTATTGGCTGGCTGAACATCCAACCGGCGGGCTCGATGCATTGACCGTTCTCACCGTGGTGGGACGCAGCGTTGCCGACATCGAGTTGGGCACGGCGATCATCCCCACCATGCCGCGTCATCCCATGGTGCTTGCCGGCCAGGCGCTGACCACACAGTCGGCGATCGGCAATCGCCTCACGCTGGGCATCGGTCTGTCGCATGCTGGCATGATGGCTCAACTGGGCATCGCCTTCGACAAACCCATCCGACATCTGCGCGAATACCTCTCCGTGCTGATGCCGTTGCTCGACGACGGCAAGGTCTCCTACAGCGGTGAAACCATCAGCTGTGAGGCGCAGCTGTTTCGCAAACTCGATCCACGGTGCGGTGTAGTGGTGGCGGCGCTGGGGCCACAGGCACTGCGCGTGGCCGGCGCACGCACGGACGGCACGACACTGGCGTGGGTTGGACCACGGACCATTCGCGACCACATCGTGCCAACGATCAGCGCCGCGGCGAAAGCCGCCGGGCGGGCAGCGCCGCGCATCATCGCCACACTGCCGGTGTGCGTCACCAGCAACGTCGCTGGTGTGCGGAAATTGATCGATCAACAGCTGCGCATGTACGCGCAGCTGCCGTCGTACCGCGCGATGTTCGATCGCGAAGGTGTTGCCGGGCCTGGCGAGCTGGCACTGGTCGGCGATGAGGCGGCGGTGGCGGACATGATTGCCGGCCTGGCGGATGCCGGTGTTACGGATTTCGCGGCATCGGAGTTCACGCCAACGGCAGATGAAAGGCGCAATACGCGCACGCTGTTGACGTCGCTGCTTCGATCCGCTTGAGAGTTGCGCCTACAGTGGGGGTTGCCCAACGCGACCCGTCAATATCCAGTGCAGCATCGGCAGATGGTGGCGCCCCAGGTAGACATCGCCTTCAATGAGATAGGCGGGCACATCGAATGCCCCCGCCTGCGCCAACACTTGCTGCGCCTGCGCAAGGGCATCGCGGCCCGGCCCTTCAACAAACTCGCGCCACTTGAGAGTTGGCGTGTCTGCACGCACCAGCAGCGCCTCGATTGCCGCGGGATCGGCCAGATCCAGCCGCTCATCCCAGTAGCTTTCAAATACTGCGTCAACGTAACGACGCGTCGCGTCAGCACCGTGGGGTGCGCACCACAACAGCCCCATGTTGGCAACACGCGCATCAGGGGCCCGATAGATATCGCCGAGTTGCAGCCCTGCACGCGCTGCGTAGCGTCGCATATCACGTTCATTGTATTGAGCCCGCATGCTGCGGTGACGGGTACCGCGGTCATCGCCGTCGCGTACAGGCGCAGGATGCGACGGCATGCGTATTTCCAGCGGCTGCCAGTCGAAGCGCACGCCCACAACATCTTCGAGCGCCTGGGTTGGAGCCTTCGCCAGGTAGGCCTTCGGATTGCGGAAGTCGATACACACGACGACTGCGGAGGTGGCCACCGCGCTCACGACGCCGCACCATCCGCAAAACTGCGATACGCCACATCCGGTGCCATGCCCGGTTTGCCGGCCAGCAACCAGCGCACCATCGGCAGATGCTCGCGGCCGAAGAATATTTCACCCGCCACCACATACGTGGGCACGCCGAAAATTCCGGCATCGAAAATCGACTGCTGCAGGGTGTCGTAGGCGGCGCGACCGACGCCTTGCGCGTGCGCCGCGAAGCCTGCGACATCAGCGCCCGCTGCGCGCAGCACCGCAGTAATCACGGCCACGTCCTCGATATCCAGTTCGCGCTTCCAGAACGGCAGGTAGATGGCATCGATGTACCCGCGCAGCACCGCAGGCCCCTGTGCTTTGGCCCATAACATGCCCATGCCGGCGAGCGATGATTCCCAGATCTTGGTGGTGCCGCGCACAGTGATGTCGTGCAACGACGCGTAGCGGCGGACGTCGTGATAGGCATACTTCACGCCGCTCCACTGCTGCGGCGTACGCTGGCTTTCAACCACCTTGC
>JAQBCT010000185.1:0-4483 GCA_032124855.1 Gammaproteobacteria bacterium | reverse complement strand
ACGACCAACGCCACCGCTTCTCGCTTGAACTCCTTGCCATACTCTCTGCGTTTCTTCGTCATCTAACACCTCGTTTCGGATCATTGTATGACCCCTAACTCGGTGTCCGGAAACTCGGGGGAAGATCAGTTCGCTCTGTGGGAAATCATTCGATTCTTCGACGTCGCCAGCGCAGAGCCGCTCTCCACGTTGAGCAGCCGCGTGCCATTGCTCTTTGGTCCACTCTGCGTCCTCAACTACGTAGTGAACATCGGGTTCGCAAAGAGCTGGGGCAGCCGTCCGCTGCTCGTCTCGGTGATCGTCCTGGTGGTGCTCGGTGGCGTCGCTTACCTGATCGCCGGGAGTTTCAATAGCCGAATCGTGGGCGTGCCACTCAATCTATGGCTCGGCTATTTCTATGCTCACCTTGGCCTGTCGTTTGTGGTGGCTGCTCTGATCGCGACCCCGGGATGTGAGATGCGCGCGATTCCAGAGCTGTTCGGACGTCTGCGCGGAATGCCGAGCGCCGAGCATGAGTGCCCGGTCACGTTCATCTCCACGATCGATGCGTGGGAGCGGAGTTGTTCGTCCGGTTGAATCTGTTTCGAAGGCTCTGGCTAGTGCAGCGACTCGCATCACCTGCATCCCTCGCCGTCGCAGCGAACGCATACCTGCTCAAGGTGCTCAGGCACAAAAAGGTGAGCATCTATGCATTCTATGGTCTGTTCGTGAGCATCTATGGGTGCGCATAGGTGCTCATCTTCTCCATAGAATGCATAGGTGCTCATGTTTTTCTTGAGGGCAGCTATGGCATCTATGGGTTCGGATGATGGCGTTGGCTGCGCGGGCAGCACCCATCGCCATGCGCCGCCTTTGCCGAATCCGTCGCGTTGCACGCGAACACCCAAGACGTCTTTGGCACGTCGAATCGTCGCCCAGCTGTGGCCGGAAGCCTTCGCCTCATTCTGCACATCGCGAGCCAGCACCGGACCGTTTGATAGCACTTCGCGCAGGCAGTCGGCCGCGGCGTCACGATCACTGCGCGAATCATCCGAGCGGGGATGTGCCGCCAGCGCCGCGTCCGCGGTGATCGTGACGGGATCGGATTCCCACACGATGCGAGACGTCTCGATCCTGTTGGCGATGGTGCAAGACACGATTCGATAGGCGAGGCCATATACGTCGGGCGCGATGTTGTTCTTAGCCGGCAACCACAGCCGGCGCCGCGGATCCTGGGCATCTTTCACGACCAGGTAGGCCGCGCGTGCCGCAGCGACGAAGCCGAGACTACCGATGAAGGCGAGTAGCGCTTCCGATCCTGCTGACTTGCGCAGGTGGGTCACCGTGATGATCGCAACTCTGGATCGCTCGGCCAGTTGCGCCAGCGGCATCAACAAGCCACGCACCTCGGCATTCACGTGACTGTCAGCACGACCGAGATACGCCGTGATGGGATCGATCACGATCAGCGCCCCATCGTCGATGTGCGCGAGCAGTGTTTCGAGGGCGAGCACATCTTTGCCAAGATCGACGCCACGCGTACCCGGGAGTCCATCGGTCCCTAAGGCACGCACGGCGTCGACGATGTGGACCTTGCTCAGATCAGCACCGGCCGCGATCAAGCGCGGGACGATGGTGTTGGCGGCATCGTCCTCTGCAGAAAGCAGAACCACCGAGCCCAACGGCGCGGTAGTTTGATCGACGGGCCAAAAGCCACCGCGGGTGACGGTGGCCGCGATGCTGGAGGTGACCTGGGACTTGCCAGTACCGGGATGACCCGCAACCACGGTGAGCTTGCCCCGGGCGATCCGACCGGGCCAGAGCCATTCGATACGTTCTGGTGTGATTTCATCGGCGCGACGGGAGATCAACATCGGGCGCGCCGACTGAATCGGCAATGCGTCCAGATCGGCCAGCATCCCAACTTGTCCGGCCAGTTCTTGTACGCGCCTGAGCTTGGCGCTGGTCCTTTCGATCAAGGCGCGTTCGCGTTTGGACATCGGTGGTAGTGGATCGCTCATGGTGAACGCCACGCCACGCGATGCCACCCACCGCGCACCGTCAGCCCCGTTTCGAGCTCACACCCCGGTCAGCGCTACGTCGCGCCTCTAGTGCCTGCATCCAGGCCTCGAGTTCATCCTCGATCCACGCTACCGACCGCAGTCCGAGCTGCACGGGCTTAGGTGCAGCGCCCTGCGCCATCAATTCATGCCAGGTGGAGCGGGGTACACCGGTCTTTACGCGTCGATCACGTTCTCTGATGAGTCGCATGTCTGCTGCCTCCTGAACATTCGCAGGCAGGCTAGGACAGCGATGGTGCTCGATCTACGGAAAACCCCACCAAACGTCTGTGGGGTTTAGGTGCCAATGGTTTTCCAGATTGCGCTAACGATGCCCCAGTAAGCCTCCAGGTAAGACGAAATCTATATAGTTACTCGAACTATACATTGTAACTATATGATAAATAAAAAAAGCCCGGCGGGTTGCGCCGGGCGAATTTCCATTAGGAGTCACACATACCAGAATGGTCGATCTAGGGGGGAGATCAGCCATCCAACGCCGCTGCCAGGGGTCAATGGGGGGAGACACGGCAACGGCACGCCAAGTAAAGCGCAAAAGCAGGGCCGCGCCCGTGAACTGGTTCCGCTTTCAGGACGACGAAGATCGAAGAGGGAATGGAGCCATTGCGAGTTGCACACGCCAAGCATTCGGATCCAGCGCGGCAGCCCATTGGCTGTCACGCGATACTGTACTATTCGCCTCAATGGTCAAAAAATTGCAGCGGCTATCAAATCCTTGACGCGAGCAGACTCTGAATCATGATCGTCGATGCACAGGGCCGCCGATTCCGGAACCTGCGGGTCAGCCTGACAGCCGCCTGTAACTACGCGTGCGACTACTGCGTACCGAACGGTAAACGGCTGGTCGCAGCCCAGGATGAGCTGTCCGCACCGGAAATGATTCGTGCGGTGGAGTTGCTGGTCGCCGCCGCCGGCATCGACAAGCTGCGTATCACCGGCGGCGAACCGCTGGTATCGCCGAAATTCGACCACTTTCTGCCTGCCGTGATGCGACAGCCCTTGCGCGATGTTTCGATCACCACCAACGGCCAGCTGCTCGAGGCCAAGGCCGATCTGATCGTGACCGCGGGAATCAAGCGACTGAACGTCAGTCTCGACACCCTCGATGCGGCCGCCTTTCCACGGATCGCCCGTGGCGGCGATCTGGCAACTGTGCTGCGCGGTGTCGATCGCATGTTGGCAAGTCGTATCAAGCTCAAGATCAACATGGTGCCTATGCGCCACGCAAATCTGGATCAGATCGTGCCACTGCTCGAATTCTGCATCGAACGCGGCATTGAGCTGCGTTACATCGAATTGATGAACATGGGGCACTTGCGGCACAGCGCCGAATTTCCTCGCCAGTTCGTGGGTCAGGCCGAGATTCTCGACATGATTCGGCAGCGTTTCGAATTCGAGCGCACCGATGCCCCATACGATTCGACATCCATTCGCTACGCCATCCCAGGCAAGGGTGCGTTCGGCATCATCGCCAACGAATCGGCACCATTCTGCAGTGCATGCACGCGTCTGCGGCTGTCGTCCAATGGCTACCTTTACGGCTGTCTGAGCAGTACGCACAGGCACTTCATCGGCGATCTGCTTGAACTGCCCGATCACCTCGCACTGGTAAAACTGCAGGGTCTGCTGGTGCGTGCGCTGGGCAGTAAGCAGACCCAGGCATTCAAAGGCGAAGTCACCGTGATGAAGTTCATCGGCGGCTGAAATCACGCGACCGACGTCAATCGTATGCGCCAGTGACCGACATCGATTCCCTGTTTGAACGCTTAAACCTCGCCCCAGCCCGGCGACTGCCGCCTGTCGAACAGTGGCGACCGGCACGCAGCGGAGTCAGTGATATTCGCATCGACCGCGACGGTCGATGGTTCTACCGGGATTCCGAGATCCGCCGTCCTGAAATGGTGCGGCTGTTTGCCACCGTGTTGCGTCGCGATGACGATGGCATCTATCTGGTGACCCCGGTCGAGAAGTTATCCGTCGAGGTCGAGGACGCCCCGTTTGTCGCAATCGATATGGAAACAAGCGGGGAGGGTGACGCGCGTGCGCTGCTGTTCGTCACCAACGTGGGTGATGTGGTTGCGGCTGACGCGACGCATCCGATTGTGCTGCGCAAGAACGCGCGCGAAGCGCGACCGTACATCACCGTCAGGCGTTCACTCGATGCGCTGATTGCGAGGCCCATGTACTACCGTCTTGCCGCGCTCGCACAACCCGGTGCCGCGGGTCGCGCCGGCGTGTGGAGCAACGGCGAATTCTTCGCCCTCGAATAGCCGGGTCTACATGTTCGGATAGTTGGGGCCACCGGTGCCCTCGGGAACGACCCAGGTGATGTTCTGCGCCGGATCCTTGATGTCACACGTTTTGCAGTGCACGCAGTTCTGCGCGTTGATCTGAAAACGTTTACCGCCGTTCTCTTCGACCAC
>JAQBCT010000184.1:0-14262 GCA_032124855.1 Gammaproteobacteria bacterium | reverse complement strand
CAAACAGCGCCGTCAGCACGAAGACGACGCCCGCCACGCCAACAACGACGACAGCGCCTGCAGCTACGCGCGTTCGCAGGGTGGCGAGGTTGATGAGCGAGATCGCGACGATCTGACGCAACATGGCTGTCTCCAACAGTTTTCCTTGGGCAGGTGATACCTCAGAGTGCGCGCAACGAATCGACGATGCGCAGCCGCTGCAGCCGCCACACGGGTTCCGATGCGCTGAGCAGGGTGAGCAACGCGGCAACCGCGATCGCCGCGAAGACGGCAGCGCCGCCAAGCGCCATGCCGCCGAGTTGTGCAATGTACTGGCGGCCCACGTCGATCAGGACGGCGGCGGCCAGCAATCCGGGAACCGCGCCCATCAGCACCAGCAGAGATGCTTCTCCCACAACCAGCCACTGCAGCGTGCGGCGCTGAAATCCCAGCGCATGCAATACGGCCAGCTCCCCCATGCGCTCGCGTATCCCGTGGGCCACCGTGTTCGCGGCAACCAGCGCGATGGTGAACAGCACCGCGCCGAGAATTACCGACAACATGAGGCCCACATCACCCAATTGATCCGCAAACCCAAGCGCAAAGTCCCGCTCTGACGACGTGCTGGTCTCGTCCGATGAGTTGGCAAAGCGTGCATCGATGGCGGCGGCGACATCGGCGGGTCGCGCATCGCTGTCGAGTCCCACGAGGAGGTAGCTGACGAGCCCCGTTCCCCAACTTCGATACTCATCGAAGTAGGCGTAATTGAAATACAGCGCCGAGAGATCGACCGTGCGATCGGCGCCGTCGAAGATGCCAACAATGTCCAGCTGCCACGCCTTAGCGTCCTTGTTGGGCCAGATGTCCGGCACAAGCGCGATGCGGTCACCCACCTCAAGGCCAAACCGTCGCGCGGTCTCGCGCCCGACGATCGCGCCGGTGCGTGAGTCGAGGAACGCCTGCTTCTGCTCGGGCGCCAACTCGATCTCAGGGCGCAACGCCAGGTAGCTCGCCGGTGGCACAGCCCAGCGCGTAAAGGCATTTGCCGGCTCACGGAACGTGCCGCCAAACCAGGTCTGGTGCGTGGTGGCGCGTACGCCAGTAAGGGCGCGGGCGGCACTCTCCTGGCGCACTGAAAGAAAATCTGTGATTGAGTGCCGCGGCTGAACGATGAGACGCTGCACGCCGCTGAGGTCGGCGCGGTTTTCGAACATCAATAGAATCGGTCCCAGCAGTGCCAGCAACATGAACGCGGTTGCCAGGCTCGCGGCCGTAAGCGCGGTACGCCCCGGCCGACGCCACAAGCCATTCCACAGCAGCGCCAGCCAGCTCATGTTGTGCGCTCGACGGCGTTGGAACTTGAACGACCGATCGAGACGCGAAAGCTACAGCGCCTTGAGAATTGCCTCGGCGCTGGAGACTTCGAACTTACCCGGTGCTTCCACATTGAGCTTCTTGACCACGCCGTTGTCGACGATCATCGCGTAGCGCTGCGAACGCTTGCCCAGACCAAAGCCGCTGCCGTCCATCTCGAGGCCCACAGCCTTCGTGAAATCGCCGTTGCCGTCGCCCACCATCAGCAGTTCTTCGGCGTTCTTATCCTTGCCCCAGGCGTCCATGACGAATGCGTCGTTCACCGACAGACAGACGATGCTATCCACACCCTTCGCTTTGATCTTGTCAGCATTTGCCACGAAGCCAGGCAGATGTGCCAGGGAACAGGTGGGCGTGAATGCGCCAGGGACTGCGAATACCACGACCTTCTTTCCCGCGAATAGTTCGTCGGTGGTCACCGCAGCCGGCTTGCCATCCTTGAACATATTGAGTTTTGCGGAGGGCAGCTTGTCACCTTCTTTGATCGCCATAGTCGCTCCCTTGATGGTCAAATTGAGGACCGCAGAGTGTGGGGAAAGGCCCGGTGAGCGTCAATCACGGCGCCAGAGCAAAGGATTTTTCGAACCCTCTGCAAGCGCGCCCGGTGCGAGATCTGCGAGCCACACTTTCAGATCGGCGCGTTGCGCGTCGTTCGCGGGTGTCGCGATGCGTGTGCGATCAGCGAAATAGATGACCGTCATGACGCTGCGCAGCGTTGTCGACGGATTGCCGGCAGCACCATGCACCGTCCAGCCCGCATGAAATGTCGCGTCGCCGGCGCGCAGCGCGCCGTGGGTGTGGACGGCGAATCCACGCGCTTTGATCAATGCCTCGAAGTACGCCTGCGAATCGTCGCCGATCCCCGCCATGCCGAGATCGCCGAAGCGCTGCGATCCCGAAACAAAGCGCATCGAACCCACCTGCGGCGGAATGTCGACCAGCGGCATCCACATCGTGATGGTATGGGTCGTAGCCAGCGGCCAGTAAGTCTGATCCTGGTGCCACGGCGTGAAACCGCCGCCCGGTTCCTTGTACAAGGCCTGGTCGTGATACAGCCGCACACCGTTCACGCCCATCAGTTCGGCGGCAACGCGCGCGAACCGGCGCGAGAGCGTGAAGTGCGCAACCGCCGCATCGCGCCGCCACAGATTCATCGACTGGATGAACGCGCGACCATACGTCTCGCGTTCCGCCAAGGGCCGCCGGTCGTAGCGAAGCTGCTCGGCAGCACGATCGATGTGGGGCCGGTAGGCCGCCACTTCGGTGGCGCTTGCCAGCGCGTCGATACAGACATGGCCGTCGCGCTGAAAGTCAGCAATTGCAGCCGGATCAAGCGGCGCCGGCTCATCCATCGATGGCAGCGCCGCCGTGGTCACTTCCACGCGAAGTCGGGTTGATCGTAATGCGCCACCCGGGTGGCGCGACCGTCAATGCACACTTCGCGAAACTGATACAGCAGTGCAGCGGTGGGTGCGGCGATCCAGCTATCCCCCACCGGCATACGCAACACCGGGCGCTTTGCGTCCACGCCGGCCTCGAGCAATGGCGCATCGCCACGCATGAACTCTTCCACGGCGATGCGATGAATGGACTCCACCTCACCCGGGTTTCGCTCCAGCGCGGTGCGCGGTCCCGCCCACACCACCACCGGCGTGATGACGAAGCCGGAACGGGTGACAAAATCATCCAGGCGCCCGAGCACGTTCGATGCATCGAGGTGCAAATCGACTTCCTCGGCCATCTCGCGCAGCGCGGTCTGCTCCGGCGTTTCATCGTCATCGATGCGCCCGCCGGGCAACGCCCATTGCCCCGGATGATTGCGCAACTTCGATGAGCGACGGGTGAGGATCAGAGCGGCGCGTGTTTGCCAGGTCGGATGCTGTGGCATCCCGGACAGGTCCGCGCCGTAGCCTTCATCCGTGACGGCGATCGCGACGGCGGCGCTGTGATGGCGGTGATCGCCCCGTTCCTCGACGGTAAAGCGCGCCAGATTGTTGATGATGCGCTGCTTGAGCGACTGATCGCAGTCCACGATGATGCACCTCAATTCAATTGGTCAGCATGCCAAAGACCCGATGGCGGCTCAAATGCCCAATGCGGCCCACTACGATGAGCGCCGTGCGCTGGCCGCCGGATTGGGCGCTGTGCTGCTGTGGTCAACCGTCGCGACCGGTTTCAAACTGGGCCTGGCAGAGCTGCGGCCCTTGGAGCTGTTGTGGCTGGGCAGCACTATCTCGTTCGCCTTCTTTGCGTGTGCGTGCATCGTCACCGGGCGCATTGCGTCAATCAGATCACTCGCGGCGCGCGACTGGTTGCGGCTCGGTGCTCTCGGGCTGGCGAATCCGTTCCTCTACTACATTGTGCTGTTCGAGGCCTACGACCGGCTGCCGGCTCAGATCGCACAGCCGCTCAACTATACCTGGGCCATCACGTTCGCCTTGCTCGCGATTCCTGTGCTCGGACAACGCCTCACCGCGCGCACCTTCGGCGCAATCCTGGTGAGCTACAGCGGCGTGCTGATTCTGTTGTCGCAGGGGCGCATCGACGCCTTGCCCGACCTGGATCTGGTCGGTGTCGCCCTGGCACTGGGCAGCACGCTGATCTGGGCCGGCTATTGGCTCGCGACCGTGCGCGCCAGCGACGATCCGTTGGTGCTGATGGCAGTGAGCTTCGGTGTTGGCGCCACGGCAGTGGGCATCGCCTGCCACCTCACGCTGGGGCTGCCTGCGCTGACGGCACCGCGGCTGGGTTACGGTGCGTGGGTCGGCCTCATCGAAATGGGTATTACCTTCCTGCTGTGGCAACGCGCCATCGCAAGCACCGCGCATGCGGCGCGCATCGGCCAACTGATCTTTCTGGCGCCCTTCATTTCGCTGGTGCTGATCGAGCGCGTGCTGGGCGAGACCGTCCATGCCAGCACCTGGCTGGGTCTGCTGACCATCGTTGCCGGTCTGTTGCTGGCGCCGCGCCGCAACGTCAGTTGATGCGGCCCAGCCACTCGGAAATAGCGCTGCCGATGGCATCCGGCGAATCTTCCTGCAGGAAGTGGTTGCCCGGCACCGTCACCTCAGTCTGATTCGGCCAGCTGCGGCAAAACTCACGCTGCGGTCCCACCAGAATCGCACCGGGATCCGCATTGATGAACAGCTTCGGTACGTCGTTTGCGGCAAACCATTGTGCGTACGCATCCACGATGGCGACCACATCGGCCGGTTCGCCCGCCAACGGAATCTGCCGCGGCCATGTCAGCGTCGGTCGACGCGCCTCGCCCGGGTCGGCGAACGGTCGTCGATACACCGCCATCTCGGCCTCGCTCAACTTGCGCAGGATCGAACCCGGCAGGACGCGCTCTACGAAGATGTTGTTCTTGAGCACCATGTCTTCACCGGCCGGCGAGCGAAACCCCTGAAACACAGCAGTCGCCGCCTTGGGCCACTCCGCCCACGTCAGCGGCCGCACGATGGCTTCCATGTAGCAGACACCGACCACTGCATCGCGGTGCTGATTCGCCCAGTGAAAGCCGAGCGCTGAACCCCAGTCGTGGATCACCAGCGTCACGTTGCGGGTGACCCCGAGCGCTGCGAGCGCCGCGTTGAAGTAGCGGTAGTGCTCGGCAAACGTATAACGATCGGGACCCGACGGTTCCAGCTTGGCGGAATCACCCATGCCGATCAGGTCGAGTGCAATGCAGCGGCCCTGCTTCGCCAGGTGCGGCATGACATTGCGCCACAGATACGACGATGTCGGATTGCCGTGCTGAAAGACGATGGGATTGCCTTCACCCATCTCGACGTAGGCCATGCGTTGGCCCAGCACATCGATGAATTTCTTCGGATGTTCGGTGGTGGTGGACATGGGCACTCCTGTTCGACGAGGGATGAGTTCAATCCGCGGCGCGCACTGCATTCCAGGCGGCGTCGGCGAATACCGTTTTAACCCGCGCGGGAGATTCCTGCACCTGCCCGGCCAGCCAGTGGCGGGTGTAATCCTGGATCGGGCCGCTGATGATGGGCACATACGTTTCAACCGGCAGCGCCTTCATCGCGCCGTCGCGCACATAGGGGCCGAACCAGCGAAACACATCGACGATGTGGGTCCGATGGATTTGCCGAAGCTGATCCTTCGTCTCAACCGAAAATGAAATATCCCTTGAATTCAATAAGTAGCGAGCGAGATCTCGATGTTTTGTGACCCAGTCTGAATACTGCGTCACCACCGTCCGCACGCTTTGCTCCGCGCTCCTGCAGCGCTTCAGCTTGCGCAGCAGATCCGCGTTCAGGCGCGTGATGCCGTCGATGAACAGCCCGCCGGCCACCCCTTCCTTGTTACCAAAATGGTGATACAGACTGCCGATGCTGCAGCCGGCCTCAGTGCACAGATCGTCCACCGTGGTGGCTTCCACACCCTGGTCGATGAAGCGTGCGAGTGCCGCCGCAAGGATGGCTTCGCGGCGGGCCGGGGTGGTTGAACGGGGGTTCGATTTGCGCGCCATGGCAGAATCCTAATCTAGAACAACGTTCTAGTAAAAAATTCTTCGCTTCGGTAGAGTTGCGCCTCCTGCGAATCTCACCCGGGGCATGCCATGGATATCGAACTCTCCCAAGACGACCTCGCTTTTCGCACCGATGTGCAGGCCTTTCTGAAGGACAACGCCTACAAGCCGCCGGCGGAATATCCGGCGTGGCGCGACGAATGGTTTGCCAAGGCCGCAGCCAAGGGCGGCTGGGATGTGCCGAAGTGGCCCAAGGATTTTGGCGGGCCGGGCTGGACACCCACGCAGCACTACATCTGGGAGCAGGAAACGGCCACCGCCACCACGCCGTGGGATATGCCGTTCGGTGTAGGCATGCTCGCGCCCATCCTCATGGGTTACGGTTCCAAGGAACAGCAGGATCGGTTTCTCCCCGACATCCGTGCACGCAAGTTGAACTGGTGTCAGGGCTATTCCGAACCCGGCGCCGGCTCCGACCTCGCGTCGTTGAAAACCAAGGCGGTGTTGTCCGCCGACGGCAAACACTACGTGGTCAACGGCACCAAGATCTGGACGACGGCTGCCCATATCGCCGATTGGATCTTCTGTCTCACGCGCACCTCGGATGACGGCGTGAAGCAACGGGGCGTCACCTTCCTGCTGTTCCCGATGAAGCAGCCCGGCGTCGAAGTGAAGCCGATCATCACGCTGGGGGGCAGCCACAGCGTGAACATGGTGCACATCACCGACGTCAAAGTGCCCGTCGAAAATCGCATCGGTGAGGAAGGCCAGGGGTGGACCTACGCCAAGGGTCTGTTGCAGCACGAACGCACGGGCCTCGCCGGCATTTCGCGATCGCTCGTGGCACTGGAAAAACTGAAAGAACAGGCCACCAGCGTGAAGCGCGGCAACGCCACCCTGCTCGACGAACCCGCATTCCGTTCGAAGGTGGCGGCATTGGAGATCGATCTGCTCGCCCTGGAGTTCACGGAACTGCGCAGCCTCGCGGCCGCATCTTCCGGCGCGGCACTGGGTCCCGAGTCGTCCATCATGAAGCTCAAAGGCACGGAGATTCAGCAGCGCATCGCCAAACTCACGGTTGAAGCCGGCGGCATTTTTTCCGCGGGATGGGGCTTCCCCGTGGGCCCGAAATTCGCGCGCAACGGCATGGCGAGTTACCTCAGCAGCCGCGCCTATACGATCTACGGCGGCGCGAGCGAAGTGCAGAAAGACGTCATCGCCAAGAACGTGCTCGGCATCAAGAGCGGCAAGAAATAGTCAGGCCCATACTCAGGAGAGCTGCAATGAATTTCGATCTGAACAGCGAACAACAACTGCTGAAGGATAGCGTCGAGCGCTTTGTCGCCGACAACTACGCGCTCGAGGCGCGCATCAAACTGGCGGACGCCGAACCGGGCTTCAGCAAGTCGCATTGGCAAACCATGGCGGAACTCGGCTGGCTGAGCCTGCCGTTCGCTGAAGCTGATGGCGGTTTTGACGGGGGGCCTATTGAAACCATGTTGCTGATGGAAGCATTTGGCAAAGGCCTGGTCCTGGAGCCCTACCTTGCCAGCATCATCCTCGGCGGCGGTGCGCTGCGACGCGGCGCCACCAAGGCGGTGAAGGATGCTGTGTTGCCGGGCGTGACCGACGGCACCTTGCAACTGGCCTTCGGCTACGCCGAGGAGCAGGCGCGCTTCGATCTGCACGACGTGGTCACCACCGCACGTGCCGATGGCGACAGCCATGTGCTCAACGGGGTGAAGTCGCTGGTGCTCAACGCAGCGACAGCCACTCACATCGTCATCTCAGCGCGCAGCGCGGGTGGGCAGGTGGATCGTAATGGCATCTCGCTGTTTTTGATCGACGCCAAAGCCGAAGGTGTGTCGCTGGAAAGCTACCCCACGGTGGATGGCCTGCGGGCATCCGAAGTGAAGCTGACCAACGTACGCGTGCCAGGGGATCGCCTGATCGGTGAACTGGGCAAGGGCTACGACATCCTCGCCGCGGTCGCCAACGACGCCATGCTGGCGCTGTCGGCCGAAGCCGTGGGCGCGATGGAAGTGTTGTACAAAGACACCGTGGAATATACCCAGCAGCGCGTCCAGTTCGATCATCCGCTGTCGGAGTTTCAGGTGCTGCAACATCGGATGGTGGAGATGTTCATGGAGTACGAGCAGTGCAGGTCGCTGCTATTGCGCGCCACCCTCGAGCTGACGCAAGGCCTGCCGAACGCATCGCGCACCATCCATGCGCTGAAACATCTGGTGGGCAAGGCCGGCATCTTCATCGCGGAGAATGCGGTGCAGCTGCACGGCGGCATGGGCATGACCGAGGAACTGCGCGTGGGTCACTACTTCAAACGCATGCTCGTCATCGACTCCCAGTTCGGCAACTCCGACTACCACCTGGAAAAATTCGCCGCATAGCACCGGCGATTCCGGCTTGGTGGGAGCGGCTTCAGCCGCGATCCCAACCCTGGGGCAAAAGGTGCCTGGCACCAAATGCCCCATCAGCCGCGATCCCAACCCAGCCACCTATGCAATCAGCTGCAGAAACTCCGAACGCGTCGGCGGGTTGTCGCGGAAACTGCCGAGCAGCACCGACGTTTTCATCACGGAGTTCTGTTTCTCCACCCCGCGCATGGCCATGCACAGATGGCGCGCTTCGATGATCACACCTACGCCGCGGGCGCCCGTGCAGTCCATCATCGCCTCGGCGATTTCCTGGGTCAGCTTTTCCTGAATCTGCAAGCGGCGCGCGAACATATCCACGATGCGCGCCACCTTTGAAAGGCCGACCACTTTGCCGGCGGGCAGATATCCCACGTGGCAGCGTCCGATGAACGGCAGCAGATGGTGCTCGCACAGTGAGTAGAGCTCGATGTCCTTCACCATGACGATTTCTTCGATCTTCGAATCGAACAGCGCGCCGTTGACAACGCTCTCCAACGTTTGCGAATAGCCACGCGTCAGAAACTGCATGGCTTTCGCGGCGCGAAGAGGCGTGTCGCGCAGGCCCTCACGCGCGACATCTTCACCCAGCCCGCTGATCAGCGACTGGTAATAGCCAGCCAGCGTTTCGGCGTCTGCATGCAGGCCATCATGCTGCTTCTTCATTGCAACCTCAGTCTGCCCGCGCCAGCACGCTGTGCCGCGCCGAGTACAAGAAATACACACCCAAGCCGATCGCCATCCAGATCACGAACCGCTCCCACGTGATCAGCGGCAGATTCGCCATCAGATAGAAGCACGACGCCACACCGAGCAGTGGCACCCACGGGCTGCCAGGCACGCGGAAAGGCCGGCGCAGTTCCGGATGGCGGTAACGCATGACCACCACGCCGCCACACACCAGCGCGAACGCCGCCAAGGTGCCTATGTTGACCAGCTCGGCGATTTCGTTCAGTGGCACGACACCGGCAATCGCGGCCATGAGGATGCCGCTGACGATGATCACTTTCGTCGGCGAGCGTCGTGTCGGATGCACGTCAGCGAAAAACGGCGGCAGCAAACCGTCGCGCGACATCGCGAAGAACACCCGCGTTTGACCGTAGTAGGACATCAGGATCACCGAGGTCAGTCCCGCGATGGCCCCCGCCGCGACAATGGCGGCGGCCCAGCGAAAGCCGGCATTTAGTAACGCATCGGCAACCGGCGACGGGACATTGAGCGTGGTGTAGTTCGCGATGCCGGTGAGGAACAGCGCGACCAGGATATAGATCACACTACATACAACCAACGAGCCAATGATGCCGATCGGCAGATCGCGCTGCGGATTGCGCGCTTCTTCGGCGGCGGTGGATACGGCATCGAAGCCGATGTAAGCGAAGAAGATCAGCGCAGCGCCCTGCATGATGCCGGACCAGCCGAACGGTGCGAATGGCGTCCAGTTGGCCGGATCGACATTTGCCATCGCAACCAGCAGAAACACCGCGATGGCCGATAGCTTGACGACGACGATTGCTGCATTGAATCGCGCGGTGCCGCGCACACCGGCGGCAAGCAGCAGACCGATCGCCAGAATGATCAGTACCGCCGGGAGATTAACGATACCCCCCTCCTGCGGCGTCAGCAGCCACGCATCGGGAATGCCGAGGCCGGCGGCCTGCAACGCATTGTTTGCATAGCCGGACCACCCCACCGCAACCGCCGCCACTGCGAGCGCATATTCCAGCATCAGATCCCAGCCGATCAGCCAGCCGATGAATTCGCCGAAGCCGGCATACGCGTAGCCGTACGCGCCACCGGCACCGCCGACCATGGCGGCAAGTTCGGCATACGAAAGCGCCGCAAACGCGCAGGCAAGACCCGCCACAACATACGACACCACGATGGCCGGACCCGCCTGGGTTGCCGCGGCGACCCCCGTGAGCACAAACACCCCGGCGCCGATGATGCCGCCCACGCCGAGCAGCACCAGGTCGGCAGCCCCGAGCGCGCGGTTTAGTTCGGTATCACGATGGGGATCTTCTGAGATCGGTTTACGACGAAACAGATTCAATAGCCCTTCTCCTGCGTGCTGGCCGCGCTATCCTGCTGGCTCGTGCGGACAATGGCAATCGCAGTGAAGGAGAAAGGCGCGTGACATATCGACATCTGATTCTCGACCTCGACCCCGGGCGCCACGTGGCTACGATCACGCTGAACAAACCCGAACGCCTCAACGCCATCGATCAGGACGACAAGCGCGATCTGCTGGAGGTAATCGATCGAATTCAACGCGACGACGATATCTGGGTTGCAGTCTGGACAGGCGCCGGACGCGGCTTCTGCAGCGGCGCCGATCTGCAGGGCCCGGCCCCTGACGAGGGCGATAAGCCGCTCAATGAGCTGCTGGATGAAGACTCCTGGATCGCCCGCCAGGGCAAGGCCCTTTATGCAGTCGACAAACCCATGATCGCGGCGGTCAACGGGGTAGCGGCCGGGGCGGGATTTTCGCTCGCGTTGTGCTGTGACATGCGCGTGGGCTGTGAGCACAGTCGCTTCGTCACCATTTTCCAGGAACGCAGCCTGCCACCCGAAGGCGGTATGTCGTTTTTGCTGGCGCGCATCGTCGGTCTCGGTCGGGCCATGGATCTGGCGCTGACCAGCCGCAGGGTCGAAGCGGATGAGGCCTATCGCATCGGACTGCTGGATCGGCTGGTGCCGAGCGCCGAGCTGCTGCCTGCTGCACAGGCGCTCGCCGACCGTATCTGCCAGCTTCCGCCCGCCGCGGTGCGCGTGAGCAAGCGCGCGATTCAACTCGGCGCGGAATCCAGTTTCACCGAATCGGTGGCTAACGAAACGCGTTACGGCGGCGTCGCGCGGCGCGCCAGGGCCGACGCTGAGGAATCTGTGCGCGCCTTCGCCGAACGGCGCAAACCGATATTTCGCGGGCGCTAGTCGATGAACAGGGTGGCTGGCTGCTCCAGGGAATCCTTCAACGCCTGAATCAGCCCGGCGGCATCGTAACCATCTACGAAGCGATGATCGAAAGACGACGATAGATTCATCATCAGTCGAATCACAACCGCGCCATCTCGCACCATCGGGCGCTCCACGGCCTTGTTGACGCCGATGATCGCAACTTCCGGCGCATTGATGATCGGCGTCGATGCGACGCCGCCCAGCCGACCCAGGCTGGTGATGGTGATGGTCGACCCGCTGAGCAGCTCCTTCGTGGCGCTGTTGTCGCGTACAGCCGATGCGACTCGTTGAATCTGTTGGGCCATCTCCCACAGGGATAGTCGCTGCGCATCGCGAACCACCGGTACTTTCAGGCCGTCGGCCGACTGGGTGGCCACACCGAGATGAATGTTGTGATGCCGGACGAGCACGCCGCGTTCGGCGTCGTAGTGCGCATTGCACTGCGGAAACGCGCGCAGCACGCGCACCAACGCCAGTGCAAGGAACGGCAGGTAAGTGAGCTTGGCGTCTCGCGTGGCATTCAGATGCAAACGCAGCGCCTCGAGCGCCGTGATATCCACCTCTTCGACATAGGCGAAGTGCGGAATCGTGCGCTTGCTCTCCGCGAGCCGCTGCGCGATGACGCGCCGCACTCCAATCACCTTCACCTCTTCGGCTGCGGCGTCTGCCGCGGCGTTTGGCGCGGGCGCGCTCCGAGTCGGCCGCATGGCCGGTGCGCTGCCGAGGAACGATTCGAAATCCTCGCCCGTAATGCGACCTTCTGCGCCGGATCCCGGCACCGCGGCGAGATCGACATTCGCCTCTCGCGCGCGCGCCGGCGCACCGAGGGTGATGCCAGCACTCGCGCTGCACCCGGTGCGGGTTGCGTCGTTTGCGCGGTGGTCGGCGCCACTTTTGACGTTGCCTCCACGCCCTTTGCTTTGCGGGGTTTCGGCTGCACTGGCGCCGCCACCGGCGCAGGTTTGGCCGCCGGTTCCACGGTTGCATTCGCATCCGTTTCGAAGACGATCAGCACGCTGCCGACAGGCACCAGGTCACCCGGCTCGCCCGTCGTGACAACCACGGTGCCCGTGACGGGCGAGGGGATCTCAATGTTCGCCTTATCCGTCATCACATCGACGATCACGTCGTCTTCCGCCACGCGATGACCCGGCTGCACATGCCACTGGATGATCTCGGCTTCGACAGTGCCTTCACCGAGGTCCGGCAGTTTGAATTCAAAGCGACTCACGGCGCCGCCTCCATCACCGCCGTCAGCGCCGCGGCCAGCCGCTGCTGGCCCGGAAAATATTCCCACTCGAAGGCATGCGGATACGGCGTATCCCAACCGGTGACGCGCAGGATCGGCGCTTCCAGATGCCAGAAACATTCTTCCTGGACAGTAGCCGACAGCTCGGCACCGTAGCCGCTGAAGCCGGTGGCTTCGTGAGCGATGACGCAACGGCCCGTGCGCTTCACCGAGTTGCAGATGGTGTCTACGTCCAGGGGAATCATCGTGCGGATGTCGATGATCTCGGCATCCACGCCGGCGCGCTTTGCGGCGGCCTGCGCAACGTGCACCAGCGTGCCATAGGTGAGCAGCGTCACGTCGTTACCCGGCACGACTACTTCGGCCTTGCCGATCGGCACCGTGTAATAGCCTTGCGGCACCTCGCCTTTCTCGCGCGTGCTCCACGGCACCGCGGGTTTATTAGGCTCGCCATCGAAGGGTCCGTTGTACAACCGCTTCGGCTCGAAAAATATCACCGGATCATCGTCTTCGATGCTGCTGATCAGCAAACCTTTCGCGTCGTAGGGATTGGACGGCATCACGACCTTGATGCCGCAGACATGGGTGAAGATGCCCTCGGGGCTCTGCGAGTGGGTTTGCCCGCCGCGGATACCGCCGCCACACGGCGTACGAATGGTTACCGGCGCAAAAAAGTCACCGGCGCTGCGGTAACGGATACGCGCAAGCGTGCTGGTGAGCTGATCAAACGCCGGATAGATATAGTCGGCGAATTGAATCTCGACCACCGGACGCAGGCCATTCACGCCCATTCCGATGGCGGCACCCACGATGCCGCCTTCGGCAATCGGTGAATCCAGCACGCGATGTTCGCCATGTTTGCGCTGCAGTCCGTCGGTGCAACGAAACACACCACCGAAATACCCTACGTCCTCCCCCATGACGATCACGTCGGGGTCGCGCGTGAGCATGATGTCCATCGCCGAGTTGATCGCCTGCACCATATTCATCTGCGGCATCAGCGTTGCTCCATCAGCTTCTTCAACTGCTCGCGTTGTTTTCTCAGGTGGGGCGGCAAATCCTTGAATACATCTTCGAACATCAGCTCCCGTTCCAGCGTGGGGCCTTCTGTCATGGTGCCGTACGTCACCGCCTCCCGCCACGAGGCATCGAACTGCTCCGTGAGTTCCGCTTCGAGCGCCTGTTGTTGAGCATCGGACCATTCACCCAGCGCTACCAGATGATTCTTCAACCGTTCGATGGGATCGCCCAGCGGCCACTGCGCCCAATCTTCTTTCGGGCGATAGCGCGATGGATCGTCGCTCGTGGAGTGCGCCGAACCGCGATACGTGACCAGTTCAATCAGCGTCGGTCCCACCCCCTGACGGGCACGTTGAGCCGCCCAGTCGGTGACGGCGTACACGGCGAGGAAGTCGTTACCATCGACGCGAATCCCGGGAATGCCGAAGCCGGGGCCGCGTGCCGCGAAGCTGCGCGCCTCACCGCCGGCGGTCCCCTGGAAGGTGGAAATGGCCCACTGGTTGTTGACGACATTGAGAATCACGGGCGCGCGGTAGACCGCGGCGAATGTCAGGGCGTGATGGAAATCGGGTTCCGCGCTGGAGCCCTCGCCAATCCACGCAGCGGCAATGTGATCCTCGCCCTTGATGGCTGCCGCCATGGCCCAACCTGTGGCCTGTGGAAACTGCGTGGTGAGATTGCCGCCCACGGAGAAGATATTGCCCGCGCGCCAGTGGTACATCACAGGCATCTGCCGGCCCCTGCACATGTCGCGGGTGTTG